>DASZKO010000049.1:0-28194 GCA_035605655.1 Caulobacteraceae bacterium
CCGGGCCCATTGGGGCCGATGCCGAGCTCTTTCGGGTCTATGATGGCCTCACCGGCCGCGGAACCGACGATGCCTGCTGACTACAGCCCAGTCCTCGAATTCTGGTTCGGCGAGCTGAAGCCGCGGCAATGGTTCGCCGGCGAGGCGGCCCTCGACGAGCAGGTCCGCGTCCGGTTCGGCGGCCAGGTGGAGGCGGCGCTGGACGGCGGTCTGGAGGACTGGGCGGCCTCGCCGCGCGGACGCCTGGCCCTCATCCTTCTGCTCGACCAGTTCCCGCGTCATGTCTTTCGCGGAGCACCGCGGGCCTTCGCCGGCGCCGCGCGGGCGCAGGCCCTGACGAGCGAGGGGATTGCCGAGGGCATGGATACATCGCTGAGCAAGGCCGAGCGGAATTTCTTCTACATCCCCCTGACCCACGCCGAGGACGCCGGCCTGCAGGCGCTCGGGGTCGAGAAGATCGCCGATCTGGGCGACGAGATGGCCCTCGGCATCGCCAGGCGGTATCGCGCCACGATCGAGCGGTTCGGCCGCTTTCCGCACCGCAACGCCGTCCTCGGCCGGGTCTCGAGCCCGCAGGAGGAGGCGTTCCTGACCGCTCGGAAAAAGCGTCAGGCGGCGAAATAGGCCGGTCGGTCGAGATCGGCCAGGAGGCCGGGGTGCTTCGGCCGCCAACCCAGCTGCTCACGGGTGAGGGCGCTGGAGGCCGGGCAGTCGAGGCTGAAGAAGAGACCCATGAAGCCAAAGTGGCCGGCCGCCTCTTCGGCCTGAAGGCTCACCGCCGGAAGCTCCAGGCGCGCGCCGATCACCTCGGCGATCTCGCGGGTCGGCACGCCCTCGTCGGCCACGCCATGGTATCGGGTTCCCCCGTCACCTTTCTCCAGGGCCAGGCGAAAGAGGCAGGCGGCGTCGAGGCGGTGGACCGCCGGCCAGCGGTTCTGGCCCTCGCCGATGTAGGCCGAAACACGCTTTTCGCGGGCGGTGGCGATGAGCTGGGGAACGAAACCCTTGTCGCCGTCGCCGTGCACCGAGGGCGGCAGGCGAAGGACCGAGGCGCGCACGCCTTGCGCGGCCCAGGCGAGCGTCGCCGCCTCGGCGGCCCCGCGCGGCACGGCCGGGTCGGAAGCGTCGGCTTCGGTCCCCACCCGCCCGGGGTGCAGCATGCCGAGGACTCCCGTTCCCGCGGTGACCACCAGGGGTCGGCCCGACCCGGCGAGGGCCGTCCCCAGCGCCTCGACCGCCAGCCGGTCGGTCTCGCAGGCGGCTGCATAGTTGGCGAAGTCGTGAATGAAGCCGGCGTGGATCACCCCCTCGCAAGCGCGCGCCCCGGCCGCGAGGACCTCGGTGTCGGCGAGGTCGCCGCGCTGGACCTGAGCTCCCATGCTCTGAAGGGCGCCCGCGGCGGCGTCGCTGCGGGCCAGGCCCAGCACCTGATGGCCGGCTCGTTTGAGCTCCTTGACGACGGCCGAACCGATGAAACCGGAGGCGCCGGTGAGAAACACGCGCATGGGGACCCTCTCTCTCGAGCCCAGTTGGCGCCCACCCGGCCGCCGTCGTCAATCACCATGGACCGGACGAGGAGGTCCTCGAATTCGCCGATGGAGCGTGTCGAATGACCGATCGTGAAGACGTCGGTAACCCTGCGAGGCATCAGGCCTGAAAGTCCGTTGAATGGGCCATCTCTCGGCTCGCTTCGTAGTCGGCGCGCAGGTCGTCGATCTTCGCCCCAATATTTCGATACGCGTCGGCGCCAAGGATGATCCGGTGAGCCTTGGAGTCGGACTTGAGGGCCGTGAAGATGGCGCTGGCCGCGCGAACTGGATCGCCGGGGAACATCTGGTCGTCGATGTCGGCCATCGCCTTACGGAAAACGCCGGAGGTGGCCGCATAGTCGTCGATCTTTCGGCCGGAAAACCTGGTCCGGTCACCGATGCCGGTCCGGAACGAGCCAGGCTCGATCAGCACCGCGCGGAGGCCGAGAGGCTCGATCTCCTGCCAAAGCGCCTCCGTGACGCCTTCCAGTGCGAACTTGCTGGCGGAGTAGAAGCCGTTGACGGCGAAGCTCGCAATGCCATCCATGGAGGACATATTCACGATCGTGCCGCGACCGCGCGCCCGCATTGCCGGAAGGGCGAGGCGCAGAAGCGCGACGGCGCCGAAGAAGTTGACCTCGAAGATCTGCCGATAGTCTGCCTCGTCGTGTTCCTCGATGGCGCCGACGAAGTCGATGCCAGCGTTGTTGACCAGATAGTCGATCGCGCCAAAGCGCTCCTCGGCCTGGCGAAGGGCCTCGACCCGTTGTTGGGGGGCAGCGACGTCGAGCCTGACGGCCAGCGCGGTTTCAGGGAATGACGCCGCGAGCGCCTGCATCGGCGCCACGCTCCGCGCCGCCAGGACAACCCGGTCCCCTTGCTTCAGGACATGCTCCGCCAGCGCATAGCCAAGCCCGCTGGAGGCTCCGGTGATCAGCCACGTCGAATTGCTCATTTGAAAGGCTCCATGGATAGTGGGGTGATGGTCGCGGCGACGCCCTCAGGATGCGACCGCGAAGTCCGTCGAAGCACTCAAGTCGCTCCATTTGCGGTCGCCCTCGGCCTTTCGAGCGTCGGCGCTCTCGACGATCCTGACCGCATCGCTGCCGAGCAGTAGACGGAGCGGCGGATCGTCCATGCCGACGACCTTGAGGATCGCCTGGGCCGCCTTGGCTGGGTCGCCAGGTTGCTTACCGTCGTAGTCACGCTGGAACCGCGCCGCTTGGCCCACGGTGGCGTCGTATTCAGGGCGGATCTTGTGGATTGTCTGGGACGAGCCAGCGAAGTCGGTCCGAAAACCGCCGGGCTCGAAGATGGTCACTTTGACGCCCAGCGGCGCCAACTCGGTCACCATCGCTTCCGAAAAGCCCTCGACCCCGAACTTCGCGGCCGAATAGGGGGCCCGGCCAGTCGACCCGATCCGCCCTCCGACAGACGAGAAGTTGAGGATATGGCCTGAACCCTGGGCGCGCATTATCGGGATCGCCGCCTTCGACAAGTAGATCGGCCCGAAAAGGTTGGTGTCGATCTGCGCGCGGAAGTCCTCGATGCTAGTGTCTTCGATCGGGCCGAGATTTCCGTAGCCGGCCACATTCGCCACCACGTCCAGTCGGCCGAAGCGTTCGACCGCGGCGTTCACCGCGGCTTGCGCCGCGCCAAAGTCGGTCACATCGAGTGGCCGCAGGATCACCTGGGCGGCGTACCGATCCGACACGTCCTCAAGGCTGTGAATGTTTCGGGCTGTGGCGACGAGATTGTCGCCTGCACCGAGCACCGCTTCGGCGAGTGCGCGGCCGAGGCCGCGCGAACTTCCGGTTATGAGCCATGTCTTGGCCATTCGTGCCTCCGTTGGGTTGGTGAGGCAGATGTGACACCGCAACACTGATCTGATAAGCCGATCAAAATGGCGCAGGCTGATGTAAATAATCGCGCAATGAGGGCCAGCCAACTGGAGCTCGAAGCCGTGGTGGCTGTGGCCCGGCACGGCGGCTTCCGGGTTGCGGCGCGCGAGCTCGACATGTCGTCCTCGGCGCTCAGCCACGCGGTGGCTGCGCTGGAGGCGCGCCTGGGCGTTCGCCTATTCAACCGCACCACGCGCAGCGTCGCCCTGTCCCCCGAGGGCGAGCAGTTCGTCGCGGAAGTCGCCCCGGCTTTGGCTGCGATCCGCACCGCCATGGAACACATCGATGAACATCGCGCCGAACCGGCAGGTGTGTTGCGTCTGAATCTGCCGCTCGGCGCAGGGCGGATGATCCTCGCGCCTCTGGTGTTCGAGTACATGCGCCACTATCCGCGGGTGGCGGTGGACATGGTGACCGAAGGGGCGATGGTCGACATCGTGGGGCACGGCTTCGACGCCGGCGTGCGGCTCGAAGAGTTTGTCCCGCCCGACATGATCGCCGTGCCGATCACCCGTCCGATACGCTCTATCGTCGTCGGCTCCCCCGCCTATTTTTCGGGGCGCACACGGCCAAAGACTCCGACTGAGCTGGCGCAGCACCGCTGCATTCGCCGACGCACGGGCAACGGAACGATCTATCGCTGGGAATTTGAAAGGCGCGGTGAAGCCGTCGCGGTAGACGTCCCGGGCCAGCTGATCCTCGACGACGGCGATCTAATGCTGCAGGCGGCCCTGGTTGGGGACGGTCTGGCCTATCTCTCAGACATCGCGACCGATGCGTCGATCGAAGCCGGCCTCTTGCTGCCGGTGCTCGAAGACTGGTCGCCAGAATTCCCGGGTCTTTGTCTCTACTATCCGAGCCGCCGCAACATTCCCGCCCGGTTGCGCGCCTTCATCGATCTGGTCCGCCAGCAAGGGAGGTGAGCAGATCGCGCGCGGCAGCGCGACCTTTCGCGAGACGCTCGCGGGGCGGGACCTGTTGGCTCAAGCACAGAGACATCATGATCGATGCGGCGCCGCGCAATCGTGCGTTCATCGACAGCCTCTGCATCGGCGAGCCGGCGACCGTTGGCTACTCCCACTCGATCGTGCCCGGCGGCTTGGAGGTGACGTCGTAGACGACCCGGTTGACGCCGCGGACCTCGTTGACGATGCGGGTGGCGGCGCGGGTGAGGACATCCCAGGGAAATTCGAACACATCGGCGGTCATGCCGTCGGTGGATGTGACGGCGCGCAGGGCGAGCACGTTCTCGTAGGTGCGGGCGTCGCCCATCACGCCCACGGTCCTGACCGGCAAAAGGACGGCGAACGCCTGCCAGATGAGATCGTAGAGGCCCGCCTTGCGGATTTCGTCCAGATAGAGCGCGTCGGCGTGCTGCAGGACGGCCACCGCCTCGCGGGTGATCTCGCCGGGGATGCGGATCGCCAGGCCTGGTCCCGGAAACGGATGGCGGCCGACGAAGGCGGCGGGAAGGCCCAGTTCGGCGCCCAGCGCGCGCACCTCGTCCTTGAAGAGCTCGCGCAGGGGCTCGAGCAGTTTCAACTTCATCCGCGCCGGGAGGCCGCCGACGTTGTGGTGGCTCTTGATCACCGCGCTCGGGCCGCCGCTCACCGACACGCTCTCGATCACGTCGGGATAAAGCGTGCCCTGGGCCAGGAAGGCCGCGCCCTCGATGCGGTGGGCCTCGCGGTCGAAGATGTCGATGAACTTGCCGCCGATGATCTTCCGCTTCGCCTCGGGGTCCGAGACGCCGGCGAGCGCATCGATAAATTCATCAGAAGCATCAACGTGTATGAGTGGAATATTGTAGTGATCTCTGAAGAGGCTGACGACCTCGTCGGCTTCGCCGCGGCGCATCAGGCCGGTGTCGACGAAGACGCAGGTGAGCTGCTCACCGATGGCCTCGTGAATGAGCACCGCGGCCACCGAGGAATCGACCCCCCCGGAGAGGCCGAGGATCACCTTCTCCGGGCCCACCTGGGCGCGGATGCGGGCCACGGCCTCGGCGCGGAAAGCGGCCATCGTCCAGTCGCCCGAGAGGCCGGCGATGCGGTGGGTGAAATTGCGCAGCATGGCCGCGCCGTGCGGGGTATGCACCACCTCGGGGTGGAACTGGACGCCATAGAAACCGCGCGCCTCGTCGGCGATCACCGCGTAGGGAGAACCCCGCGAAGTGGCGACCACCTCGAAGCCAGGCGGGATGGCGGTGATCTTGTCGCCGTGGCTCATCCACACCGTTTCCTTGCCCCCCAGGTCGGCGAGGCCATCCAGCAGAGGCGAGGCGCGCTCGATGGTGATCTCGGCGCGGCCGAATTCGCGTTCCCGGCCCCCCTCGACCCTGCCGCCGAGCTGGGCGCAAAGGGTCATTTCCCCGTAGCAGATGCCGAGCACCGGCACGCCGAGATCGAACAGCGCCGGCGGCGCCGCGGGACTGTCGCTCATCCCCGCCGTCGCCGGGCCGCCGGAAAGGATCACCGCCGCCGGGGCGAAGCTCTCCAGCATCGGGCCTACGCGGTCGAAAGGGTGGATTTCGCAATAGACCCCGCTGTCGCGCACGCGGCGGGCGATGAGCTGGGTGACCTGGCTGCCGAAGTCGACGATCAGGACCTTGGCGTGGGCGGGGGGCGACATGGCGCGCTGTTAACGGAGAATCGCCGCGAGGTCATGGGTGCGCCACCTTTTGTCACCTGCCCTCGAGGTGGCCCTGCCCGCAGCTGCGTCGCCGAAGGCGCGAAATCGCGATGGGCGAAGGCGACAGTCGTCGATGTGGGCATTGATGTAGTGTTGCTCTTGCTCCGGGAGCGTAACCGGCGGCTGCCTTTCGTCCACATGAAATCCGGCGATCATCGCCTTCCCCGGACACGAGCCGCGGCTCCAGCCAGTCACGCTTGGCGGTCACCTGACGGCGGAACGCCGACGGAGAAGATTGTCCGTCGAGAGGGCAGCCCTCCTGATCGGCGTCGATGACCGATGGTCGGCGCGGCTACTTTGGCCGCACCGCCGTGACGTCGGCCGCCATGCCTCGCACCGAGGCGTCGAAGTCGACGGTTTCGCCAACCTTGAGACCTTTCAGGAGCGCCGCCGGCTTGGCCGTGAAAGTCATGGTCATGGCCGGCCAGCCGACCCCGGGAATTGGGCCATGCTGGATGGTGAGGGTTCCGGCCCTGGCGTCGATGGCCCTGATGACTCCGGTTCCCTCGCCGTGCTTGGCCGCGGGCGCGGCGGCCATACCCTTCATATTCGACATGTCGGCGGCGGCGAGGGCTCCGGCCGCGGTGAAGGTCAAGGCGCCGATCAGCGCGCAGGCTATGGCTCTCAAGATGATCTCCTTCGGGGTTCGGGGGTTGGGGTGAAATCAGGACGCCGGCGGCGCATGAGCAGAAAGGCGGCCGGCACGACGAGCATCGACAGCAGGGGCGCGGTGATCATTCCGCCGATCATGGGAGCGGCGATTCGGCTCATCACCTCCGAGCCCGCTCCATGGCCGAACATGATTGGCAGGAGGCCGGCGATGATCACCGCGACGGTCATGGCGAGCGGCCGCACCCGCAGCGCCGCGCCTTCGCGGACGGCGTCTTCGACCTGCCTGGGCGTCGCCGGTTCGCCGGCCTCGCTTCGCGCCGCGAGCGCCTGGCGAAGGTAGACCAGCATGACCACGCCGAACTCGGCCGAGACGCCGGCCAGGGCGATCATGCCGACACCAGTCGCGACGGACTGGTGGAAGTGTAGAAGATAGAGCGCCCAAATCGCGCCGGTCAGCGCCAGCGGCAGGGTCGCCATGATCAGAACCGCCTCGTCGAAACGGCGGAACGTCAGGTAGAGCAGGACGAAGATGATCGCGACAGTGGCCGGCACGACCAGCTTCAACCTCTCGAGAGCGTGTTGGAGGAACTCGAACTGGCCGGAGTAAGCGAGGCTGATACCCGGCGAAAGCTTCACATTATGGGCGATGGCGTGTTGGAGGTCGGCGACGACGGACGTCAGGTCGCGGCCGCGCACATCGACATAGACCCAGGTGGTCGGCCGGCCGTTTTCGCTCTTCAGCATCGGCGGGCCTTCGGCGATCTGGAGGCTGGCGACGGTCCCGAGCGTGATCTGCTGACCCGACGGCGTCAGCACCGGCAGCGCCCTCAGGCCCTCCAGGCTGTCGCGTATTTCGCGCGGGTAGCGAACGTTGATCGGATAGCGGGCCAGGCCCTCGACCGTTTGCGCGACCTCGTCGCCGCCGATCGCACCGGAGACGATTTCCTGCACGTCGGCGACATTGAGCCCGTAGCGGGCGGCCGACGCGCGATCGATGTCCACATCGATGTAGCGTCCGCCGGTGAGCCTTTCGGCGAGAGCGGAACTGACCCCCGGCACGGTCTTGGCCACCTGCTCGATCTCGCGGGCGACGCGGTCGATTTCGCCGATGTCCGAGCCCGCCACCTTGACCCCGATGGGGCTTTTGATCCCCGTCGCCAACATGCCGATGCGGTTGCGGATCGGCGGGACCCAGACATTGGTAAGTCCTGGAACCCTCACCGTGCGATCCAGCTCATCGACCAGCTTTTCGGGCGTCATACCGGGCCGCCATTGGCTCCGCGACTTGAACTGGATGGTGGTCTCGAACATCTCCATCGGCGCCGGATCGGTGGCGCTCTCGGCCCGTCCGGCCTTGCCGAACACGCTGGCGACCTCCGGCACGGTTTTGATCAGACGGTCGGTCTGCTGGAGCAGTTCGGTCGCCTTGGCTGTCGAGATGCCCGGCAGGGCCGAGGGCATGTAGAGCAGATCGCCCTCGTTCAGCGGCGGCATGAACTCGCCGCCGAGCTGGCTGAGCGGCCAGGCTGAGGTCGCGAACACGATGACGGCCAGCACAAGCGTCAGGCGTGGGCGGCCCATCACCCAGTCCAGCACCGGTCGATAGATCGCCGTCAGGGTCCGGTTGATCGGGTTGGACGACTCCCGGGGAATGCGCCCGCGGATGAGATAGCCCATGAGGATCGGGATCAGGGTCACCGACAGACCCGCCGCGGCGGCCATGGCGTAGGTCTTGGTGAAGGCGAGTGGCTTGAAGAGCCGCCCCTCCTGCTCCTGCAAAGTGAAGATGGGAATGAATGACAGGGTGATGATCAGCAGGCTGAAGAAGAGGGCCGGCCCGACCTCGCTGGCGGCGTCGGTCACCACTCGCCAGCGCACCGACCCCGCCAGGCGCCCCCCCGGATGTTCATGCTCCCAGCGCTCGATCTTCTTATGGGCGTTTTCGATCATCACCACGGCGGCGTCGACCATGGCCCCGATGGCAATGGCGATGCCGCCCAGCGACATGACGTTGGCGTTCACGCCTTGCAGCCGCATGACGACGAAGGCGGCGAGAACGCCCAGCGGCAAGGAGATGATCACCACCAAGGCCGAGCGCAGATGGCCGAGGAACAGGGCGCAGACCAGGGCGATGATGAGGAATTCCTCGATCAACTTCTCGGTGAGGTTGGCGATCGAACGGTCGATGAGTTGCGAGCGGTCGTAGGTCGGCACGATCTCGACGCCAGTCGGCAGGCTCTTCTTCAGTTCGGCGAGCTTGTCCTTGACCGACGCTATGGTGACGCGCGCGTTCTTGCCCGAGCGGAGGATCACCACCCCGCCGGCGACTTCGCCCTGGCCGTTCAACTCGGCGACCCCGCGGCGCATTTCCGGCCCGATCTGGATCGCGGCGACATCGCCCAGACGGACAGGGACGCCGCCGGTCGCGGTCTTCAGCGGGATGGCGCGGAAGTCGTCCAGCGTCTTCAGATAGCCGCTGGCGCGGACCATGTATTCGGCCTCGCCAAGCTCGAGCACCGAACCGCCGGTTTCCTGGTTCGCGCGCTGGATGGCTTGGACGACCTGGCTCTGCGGGACGCCATAGGCGGCGAGCTTCACAGGATCGAGGACCACCTGGTATTGCTTGACCATGCCGCCGATGGAGGCGACTTCGGCCACGCCCGGCAGGGTCTTCAGTTCAAAGCGCAGGAACCAGTCCTGCAGCGAACGAAGCTCGGAAAGGTCGTGGCGGCCGGTGCGGTCGACCAGGGCGTACTCATAGACCCAGCCGACGCCGGTCGCGTCCGGCCCCAGGGCGGGCTTGGCCTCTTCGGGCAGCCGGCTCTGGACCTGGTTCAGATACTCGAGAACCCGCGAGCGCGCCCAATAGAGATCGGTCCCATCTTCGAAGATCACGTAGACGAAGCTGTCGCCGAAGAAGGAATAGCCGCGCACGCTCTTGGCGCCTGGCACAGAGAGCATGGTGGTGGCCAGCGGATAGGTGACCTGGTTCTCGACGATCTGCGGCGCCTGGCCGGGATAGGGCGTGCGAATGATCACCTGCACGTCGGAGAGGTCCGGCAGCGCGTCGATCGGGGTCGTGCGCACCGCGATCAGCCCTGCGAACAACACCGCAACGACCCCCATCACGACGAAGAAGCGGTTGAGGACCGACCATCGGATAAGGGCGGCGATCATCGGGCCGTCGCCGGGCCGGCCGCGGCGCCGAGGGGACGAACCTGGAGGCCTGCCAGGCTGGCTTCGGAGTCGATCAGGAACTGGCCGGAGGCAACCACCTTCTGGCCTTCAACCAGGCCGGCCAGGATCTCGGTGCGATCCCCGTCCTCGCGCCCCAGGCGCACCTCGACCGGTTGGAAGCGGCCACCATCGCCGGCCAGCATCACCAGGGCGCGCACACCCGTGCGGATCACCGCCTCGGAAGGAACGAACAGGGCCGAGTCCGGAGCCCCGGTGAGGTGGACGGTGGCGAACATGCCGGGTCTCAACCGGCCGTCCCGATTGGGCAGCTCGACGCGCACGGTCAGGGTGCGGCTGTCAGCCTGTGCAGTCGGCAGGATGGCCGTCACACGGCCGGTGAAGGTCTGGCCCGGAAACGCGGCGAGTTCGGCCCTTGCGCCTTCGCCCGACCGCACTTGGCCCGCCAAAGCCTCGGGCACGGCGGCGTTAAGCCAGACCGTCGAGAGGCCCGCGACCTGGGCAAGGGTCTGACCCATCCCGACGCTCATCCCCCGACGCACATCGAGGGTCTGGATCGCGCCGCCGGCAGGGGTGGTGACGGTGACGACGCCACGGGAGCGCCCGCTGCGGGCAACCTGATCGATCAGGCTTTCCGACATGCCCAGCAGCCGCAGCCGCTGGCGGGCCGCGGCCTGGAGCGTGGCGTCGCCATTGGCGCGGACCGCCAGATACTCCGCCTGGGCGCCGCCCCAGGTGGGAACCAGCAGATCGGCGATCGGCGCGCCGGCGCGCACCACGTCGCCCGGCGCGCGGGCGTAGACGCGTTGTACGAAGCCTGCGGCGCGGGCCTGGACAATGGCGACATCGCGCTGGTTGAAATCGAGGGTTCCGGTGGCGTCGAGGGTTCGAGCAAAGTCGCCGCGTTGGACGCTCGCCAGACGAACGCCCAAATTCTGGAGCGTCCTCGGGTCGATGGCGACCCCCGAACTCGCCGCCCCGCCTTCATCGGCGTAGCGGGGAACCAGCTGCATATCCATGAACGGCGACTTGCCCGGCTTGTCGAAGTGCTGCTCGGGCTTCATGGGGTCGTACCAGTAGAGGGCGTGGCGGCCCGCAGTCGCCGCCGAGGCCGGAGCCGGTTGCGGACCGTGCAAACGAGCGAGGCCGTAGCCGCCCGCACCAGCGATCAAGGCCACGAACGCGCCGCCGGCCGCCAACCGCGCGGGGGATAGCGTCAGGACGGTCATTGAGAGTCGCTCCCATAGGTGAGGACGATGCGAGCACCGTCGCGGACCACGTCGGCTTCGCGGTCGATTGCGTCGATCCGGGCTTCAGCCAGGGCGAGTGTGGCTAGCAGCGCGTCCGAAAGGCTGGCGGTCCCAGCCCCATAGCTGGCGGTTTCCAGGTTGGCGCGGCGCTCGGCCAAGGGCACCAGGGTCTCCAACGCCCGATGCAGTCGGTCGTGGTGCATAGCGTGGCCGGCGAGGCTCGCCTCCAGAGACGCGCGAAGCTCGCGCCGGGCCGCCTCGCGCTCAATTCTAACCCGGCTGGCGGTTTCCACCCTGGCTTCGATGATCGGATCCTGTCGGGTGGCGGCGAACAACGGCAGGCTGACGGTGGCCTGGAGCATCACCATGTCACCGAACCTGGGATCGCGATGCTGCCAGGCCAGCTCGAAGCTCCAGTCGGAGCGCTTGTCGGCCTTGGCCAAATCAATGTCGGCATCGGCCTGACGGCCCATGGCGTCGTAGGCGGTGAGCGCCGGGAGCCGGTCGAGACCGGTCTGCAGCGCGGCGGCATCGACAGCGTAATCCGGCGGCGCGCCGACGGCCTCAGGGGAGGGATCGCCCGTCCACCGGGCGACCTCGGCGCGCGCGCCGGCCACCTCTGCGACCAGGGCGGCATGGCGATCGCCGAGAGCAGCAGCGAGTCGTTCAGGCTCCAGGGTCTGGGCAGGCCGCTGTGCGCCCGAGGCCAGTTGAGATGGCGCGGTGGCGCGCAACGGCGACAGAGCCTTATCGATCTCACTAAGAGCCGCCAGCCGCCGCTCAGCGTAGTAGAGGTCGATCCAAGCGAGAGCTGTCTTGAGGCGGACCTCGCGACTGGCCGCGATCGTGCCGACCTCGGCCGCCCCGATGTCAGCGGTGGCCCGTTCTCGCGCGGATCGGCGCTTGGCCCCGTTTGGCACCTCCTGCATGAGGCCGACGCGCACATCGCTGAAGTCGTCGCGTTCGGGGTGGCCCGCGAGGGGTCCGGAAACCGGAAATCCTTCGACACCAAACTCCAGCTTGGGATCCGGCAACCGCCCGGCGGCGATGGCCGAGGCTCGCGCCGCCCGCACGTCGGCGGCGCGGGCCTCGAGGGTGGGGGCAGAGTGGCCGGCGAGTTCAAGCGCGGCGTTGTAGGTCAGAGGCCCCGCGCAGGCAGCGCCGGCGACGAGACCCGTGAGGCTTATAAGCCAGGCAAAGCGCATGGCGGCTCCTGTCCGATGAGGTGCTGGAATGTGGACGGCGGCGGCGCATGCCTCCGGCCGACGTTTCACCATTTCCGCGCTATCAGTGGCGCGGGTCTACGAGCCGGAGGGCGCTGGGCCGTGTTTGCGAGGCTCGCCTTCCATGGTGGCGCATTGGAGGCGCATCGCCGCCTCGCTGATCATCGCGGGGTTACAGTTGACCGCGCGCATGCGGGCGCCCGTCTCGCGGTTCCAGGTGACGCAATGGGCGACCGTTCGGCCGGTCTTCGCCTGATTCCAGGTCTGGCAGACGAACTGGTCGGCGTTGTGAGCCGCGAAAGCGGCCGAGCCCGCGAGCGCAATCAGGAGAGCGCCGGCGGCGATGTGTTTGTGCTTGGTCATTCCGATAATCCTCAGGATCGATGGATGTGACCCGTCGACGCGCAAGTCACGCGGCAACGGGCGTGTTCAGAAGCCGCGGCCGAAGCCGGCGATTTCAGACCATCGATTTGGGAGGTCGTTCGGGTCCGGTGGGCGCGCGGCTCCGGGCCAACCTCTGCACCGCCGGAGTCACCAAGGGGTGGGTGAGGCCACGCTTGAGGCTCGCCGACGAAATCGGCAGAGCCGCTGCGAACGCGCATGCCGCCGCACAGGTCTGGGCGCAATTGTTCGACCTGTCTTTGTGAGCGCCGCCGTGATCGCAACAAGGATCGGCAGCCTGCGCGGGGATCGACCGATCCAGGCTGGGCATGCCCATGCCGGCCATGGCCATTGGCCCAGAATGGCCACAAGCAGCGTCAATCGCCGCCGCGGCTACGGGGCTGGCGGCCAAGGTCAAGACGGCGAAGAAGGCGAGCAGCAAGCGCATTCACTGCCGACTATAGACAAGCTCGCCAGCCCCGTCATCCGACATAGCCTCGAAGGCCGGGCTTCAGCCCGATTCCAATCGGGTGAAAGGTTGGGGGGAGGTGAGGCCGCGCGGAATCGTTCCACTTTTTCGCATTGGATGACCCTCATGGGTGCGTCGCGCTTCAAGGACGAAAGATTAGGCAGTACGGTCATCGGCTCTGCGGGGGGATGGGATGGCCGGCAATGAAACCCATGACGTCGTCATCATCGGTGGCGGAATCGCCGGCTCGGCCCTGGCGACCGTGCTGGCGCGGGCCGGAGCGGATGTCCTGCTGCTGGAGAAGTCGGCGACCTTTACCGATCACGTTCGCGGCGAGGCGATCCTGCAATGGGGCGTCAAGGAGGCCCAGGGCCTGGGCCTGCTGGACGGGCTGATCGCCGCCGGCGGCCACTTCCTCTCTCGCGGCGTCGGCTATGACGAGCTCAATTCCCCCGAGATGGCCGAGGCCGCGCCGACCGACATGGCCCAGTTCCTGCCCGGCGTGCCCGGCATCCTGGCCATTGGCCATCCGCAGCATTGTCAGGCTCTGCTGGACCAGGCCCAGGCCGCGGGAGCGAAGGCGCGGCGCGGAATTGAACTGACGGCGGTGGAGGCTGGAGTATCGCCGAGCGTCACGTTCTCCGACGGCGAGACCGAGATCACCGCCCGCGCGCGCCTGGTTGTCGGCGCCGACGGGCGCAATTCCGAGGTGCGCGAGGCCCTGCGAACGCCGCTCACCATCGGGCCGCCGCGGACTCTTCTGAGCGGCATGCTGATTGACGGCGCCACGGGCTGGGATGCCGACTCCTGGATGCTCGGGACCGAGAACGACCTGTGCTTCGCGGTGTTTCCGCAGGGCTCGGGCCGGGCGCGGATCTATGGCTGGTGGCGCGTGAGCCAGCGCAAGCGGTTCGCCGGCCCTGACGGGGCCGCCGCCTTCCTGGCGGCCTTCAAGCTCGAGTGCTGCCCCAAATCAGGCGCGATCGCGGGGGCGCGGCCGGCCGGACCGCTGATCACCTTCCTCAACAATGAGACCGAAGCCGAAACGCCATTCATGACGGGAGGCGTGCTCATCGGCGACGCCGCAGGCTGGACCGATCCCCTCTCCGGCTGCGGCCTGTCGAGCGCCTATCGCGACGCCCGGGTCGTTTCCGAGATCCTGCTGGCGTCCGACGACTGGTCGCCCGCCGCGTTCGCGCCCTACGGCGAGGAGCGCCGGGAAAGGCTGCGCCGGCTGCGATTCGTCACCGAGATCGAGTCGGCCCTGTTCTGCGACTTCGAGGAGCGGGGGCGCGCCCGCCGGCGTCAGTTCAACGCGCGAATGGCCACCGAGCCGGCCATCGCCGCCCACGTACTGGCCAATCTGGCCGGACCGGAGTCGCAGCCGGCGGAGGCCTATACGCCCGCCCACCGCGCCTTCGTCCTTGGAGAGGCGTGACGCGGCGCCTCAGACTTCCCGTCGCAACACGGCGACGAAGAAACCGTCGGTCCCGGCCGCCAAAGGCGTGAGCCGCAGAAAGCCGTCGGCAGTCAGATGGACGTCGGCGACGCCGGCGGCCGGCTCGCCGACGAAACCATCCGATCGTTCGAGAAAGGCGGCGATCCGATCCTCGTTTTCCTCGGCGAAGAGGGAACAGGTGACGTAGACGAGCCGCCCGCCCCTCTTCACGAATGGGGCGGCGGCGGCCAGGACCTGGTCCTGCTCGGCCATGCGGCGGGTGAGCTGGGCCGGCGAGACGCGCCACTTGGCGTCCGGGTGGCGGCGCCACACCCCCGATCCGGTGCACGGGGCGTCGACGAACACGAGATCCATGCGCTCTTCGAGCCCAGCCAGCGACGTCGGATGGATCGGCGAGCGGATCTGGAGGTTGCGGATCCCCGCGCGCTGGGCGCGCCTGGCCGTCTCGGCGAGGCGTCGGGCGTCGGCGTCGTGGGCGAAGAGCTGGCCGGTGTTGGCCATGGCCGCGGCGAGCGCCAGGGTCTTGCCGCCGCCCCCGGCGCACAGATCGAGCACCTGGCGGTGAGCGATGTCGCCGGCGCAGGCGGCGGCGATCTGGGAGCCGAGGTCCTGAACCTCGAACCAGCCCTTGGCGAATTCCGGCGCGGCCTCGATCGGCGCGGCGCGGTCGCTGGCGGCTGGGGCGGCGATGCGGATGGCGGTGTCGAGGATTCCGGCAGGCTGGGCCCCGAACGGCGCCAGGGCCTTGAGGGCTCGCACCACATCGGTCTTGAGGGTGTTGACCCGCACATCGACCGGCGCGCGCCGGGCCAGGGCCGCGCCCTCCGCCGCCGCCCCCTCACCAAATGCCCGGCCCATGTGGGGCGAAAGCCAGTCGGGCCAATCCCCGCGCACGGCGGCGGGGGCCAGGTTCAGATCCATCGGCTCGGCGAGGCGCGCGGAGTCTTCGGCCGAAAGGGCGCCAGGGCCATGCTCCTCGCCCGCCGCCGCGGCGACCCGATCGAGCGGCCAATCCCAGGCGAAGCGGACGGCGCCGAGCACCGCGGCGCGGTCGCCCTCGTCGTCCATCCGCCAGGCCAGGGAGCGGCGGCGGCGCAGGACATCGAGCACGAGGCCGGAAACAAAGGCGCGGTCCTTGGCGCCGGCATAGCGCGCCGCATCGCCCCAGGCCTTCAGGGCCAGGCGGGCCGGGCGGTGGCGGGCGGCGATGTCGCCCACCACCGCGATCGCCGCCGACAGGCGCCCGCCGTCCCTCATCGAACGCCCCCCGCCCCGGGGAGGGCGCTCAAACCGCGCTCGGGTAGTTGGGCGCCTCGCGGGTGATCATGACGTCATGGACGTGGCTCTCGCGCATCCCGGCCCCGGTGATGCGGATGAAGCGGGCGCGTTCCTGCAGGGCGGCGATGTCCTTGGCCCCCAGGTAACCCATGGCGGCGCGCAGGCCGCCGACCAGCTGATGGATGACCGGGCCGATAGGGCCCTTGTAGGGCGTCTGGCCCTCGATCCCCTCGGGGACGAGCTTGAGAGCGTCCTCGACCTCTTTCTGGAAGTATCGGTCGGCGCTGCCGCGGGCCATGGCTCCGAGCGAGCCCATGCCGCGGTAGGACTTGTACGAGCGGCCCTGGTACAGGAAGACCTCGCCGGGGGCCTCGTCGGTGCCGGCGAACATCGAGCCCATCATCGCCGAGGAGGCGCCGGCGGCGATCGCCTTGGCCAGATCGCCGGAAAAGCGGATGCCGCCATCGGCGATCACCGGCACGCCGGAGCCCTCGGCAGCCCGCACGGCGTCGGAGATGGCGGTGAACTGCGGCACGCCGACCCCGCTGACCACCCGGGTGGTGCAGATGGAGCCCGGGCCTATGCCGACCTTCACCGCGTCGGCTCCCGCATCGATGAGCGCCCGCGCCCCCTCATAGGTGGCGACATTGCCGGCCACGATCTGCACCCGGTTGGTTTCCCGCGCCAGGCGGCGGACGGCGGCGCTGACCTGGGCCGAGTGGCCGTGAGCGGTGTCGATCACCACCACGTCGACGCCGGCGTCGATGAGGGCCAGGGAGCGTTCAAAGCCGGCGTCGCCCACCGTCGAAGCGGCCCCGACAAGCAGGCGACCCTTGGAGTCCTTGGCGGCGAGGGGATGGGCCTCGGCCTTCTCCATGTCCTTGACGGTGATCAGGCCCACGGCGCGGTAGTCGTCGTCGACGACGATCAGACGCTCGATCTTGTGGCGGGCCAGGAGGTCGCGCGCCTCGCCTTGGCTCACGCCCTCGCGCACGGTGATGAGGTTGTCGCGGGTCATCAGCTCGGCGGCGCTGATCTTGTCGCCGCGGGCGAAGCGCATGTCGCGGTTGGTGAGGATGCCGACCAGCCTGCCGCTCTGCTTCTCGACCACCGGAAAGCCGGAGATGCGCCGCGCGGTCTTGATCCTGGCGATTTCGCCCAGCGGCGTGTCGGGATGGATGGTCATGGGATTGATCACCATCCCGCTCTCGTAACGCTTCACCTCCCGGGCCTGGTCGGCCTGCTCTTCGACGGTGAAATTCCGATGCAGGACGCCCAGGCCGCCAGCCTGGGCCATGGCGATGGCCATCCGGCTGTCGGTGACGGTGTCCATGGCCGCCGAGACAAGGGGGATGTTGAGACCGATCTCGCGGGTCAGCCGGGTGGTGGTGTCCACCTGGGTCGGCATCACCTCGGACGGACCGGGTTCGAGCAAAACATCGTCGAAGGCCAAACCTTCGCGAATCTCCATGAGACTCTCCGTTTTGCCGGGCGCCTATAGACGGGCGGGGACGCCGTGGGAAGGGCTTTGGCGGGAACGGCAGGTAAGGCTATGTAGACTGCCTCCCTGCCGCGGGGCGAAAGATGGGGGAAGATCAACTTGAGCGCGCATCCCCCCAGGGCGGCGATCGCCTTCCGAGTCGGGGTGGTCGGACATCGGCCCGACCGCCTGCCGCCGAGCGAAGCGGAGCTCGCCCGCCTGCGCGAACGGATCGGCGAGGCCCTGGCCGCGGTGGCCCGGGCCGTCGCCGCCTTCGCCGAAAGTCCCGGCGCGGTGCTCTATGACACCACCACCGCGCCGGTGCTCACCGCCAATTCTCCCCTCGCCGAAGGAGCCGACCGCCTGTTCGCCGAGGAAGCCCTTCGTCTGGGCTATCGGCTCAACTGCGTCATGCCCTTCGCCATGGGATCCTTCGAAGACGACTTCGCAGGTCCGGAGTCCTTCGAGCATGCCTCTCTCGACCGCTTTCGCGGCATCCTCGGCAAAGCCGAATCGGCCAAGGTCCTCACCCGCTTCGAGCTCAACGGCCGTCGCGAGCGGGCCCGCGAGGCCTACGAGTCCGCCGGTCGGGTGGTGCTCAACCAGTCCGACCTGCTGATCGCCGTGTGGGATGGCGGCGGGGCGAACGGGGTGGGCGGCACGGTCGACACCCTGCGCGCGGCGGTCGAATACAATGTGCCGACCCTGTGGATCGATTCCCGGGCGCCGCACGGCTGGAAGCTTCTGCGAGTGCGGGAAGATCTCGACTGCCTCTACGGCGATGTGGTCTGCGCCCCCTCCCCCGAGCCTGGCGAGGCGACCCTCGACGAGGTGATCGGAACCGTTGTCATCGACGAACTCGCCCTGCCGGGAGCCGAGCCCGATGGCCGACCGGCCCCCGCCGGACTGGCCCATGTCCTCGCCTATCTGGACGAGATCCGGCCCAGGCTGAATCTGGCGATCGGCTGGAAGATGTTCCGCGATTTCATGGACATCGGTGCGCTGCGGCTACCTGCCGTGCGAGTGGCCGATTTCGAGGAGCAGATCCGCTCCGCCTGGCCGGTGGAGGGAGAGGCGGGGGCCGATCCCGGCGCGGTTTCCTCGTGGATCAACGCCCGCCTGCGCGCCCACTACGCCTGGTCGGACAAGCTCGCCGACCACTACGCCGACGCCCACCGAAGCGCGTTCGTCTGGTCGTCCCTGCTGGCCTCGGCGGCGGTGTTCACCGCCCTGCTGCCCATGGCCGGTCACCTGGGCGTGCACGGCTCGGAGGCCATCGCGGCGCTGGAGGCCTTGGTGGTGGCCCTCCTGGTCGGCCTGCCGATGCTGGCCAGGCGCGACCGCTGGCACCAGAAATGGCTGGAGTATCGGGTGCTCGCCGAACTGGTGCGCGAACTGCGTATCCTCATTCCCCTGGGCGGGGCGCGGCCGGCCCCACGCACGCCGGCTCACCTGGCCAACTACGGCGATCCGACCCGCAGCTGGATGTATTGGCAGACCCGGGCCGTCGCCCGCTCCGTCGGCCTGCCGGAGGCGCGGGTCGACGCCGCCTATGTGAAGCGCCAGCTCGCCGATCTCTTGGAATTCGTCGGCGCGCCCGGCCACGGCGGGGCCCCGCCACACGGCCAGATCGGCTTCCACCAGATGAATCACGAGCGCATGGAGCGCATCCACCACCGGCTCCATCGAATGAGCCTGATCCTGTTCACCGTGACCCTGGGAGCGGTGGTGGCCAACTGGATCCTGCGCTTCGTCCTTCCCGACCTGCCGCACCGGCTGGCCGACTGGCTGATCCTGTTTTCGGCGGTGCTTCCCGCCCTGGGCGCGTCGCTGGCCTCGATCAACAATCAGGGCGAATTCGCCCGCCTGCAACGGCGCTCCCTGGCCATGGCCCAGAGCCTGACCTCGATCCGGGAGCGGATCGTCGCCCTGGCGGCCGAGCCGCACGCCCCGCCGCTGGCCGCGGTCACCGATCTGGCCGCCCAGATCGCCGCGATGATGATCGACGAAAACACCGAGTGGCGGATCGTGGTCCTGGATCTGCCCCACGCGGCCGGATAACTCGATGTGATCGTGGCCGACGGTGGGCCGGACACTCAGTGGCGGGCGACGGCCGGCTGGATAGTGACGCTCTCGCCGCAACCGCAGGCGTCGGTCTCGTTGGGGTTGCGAAAGACGAACTTCGAAGCCAGCCGGGTGACTTCATAGTCGATCTCGGCGCCGATCAGGAACAACACGGCCTTGGGTTCGATGAGGATCGTGACCCCCTTGTCCTCGATGACCTCGTCGAGCGGATGGGCTTCGCGGGCATATTCGAGGACGTATTCCTGGCCGGCGCAGCCGCCGTTCTTCACGCCGACCCGCAGGCCGGCGTACGGCTCCTCGGCGCGGGCCATGATCTCCCGGACGCGGGCGGCGGCGGCTTCGCTCAAGGTGACGACCTTGGGGCGAGGACGGCGGGCTCTGGATTGGACGGTGTTTTCCATTGCTTGATTTCAGAACATGTTGAGTTCGAGCTTGGCCTCGTCCGACATCAGGGACGGATCCCACGGCGGATCGAAGACCAGGTTGACGGTGCAGCCGGTGACCTCGGGGATTTCGACCACGGCGTCATGAACCCAGCCGGGCATTTCGCCGGCCACCGGGCAGCCCGGCGCGGTGAGGGTCATGTCTATGGCCACGGCGCGCTCGTCGGAAACGTCGACCTTGTAAATGAGGCCGAGCTCGTAGATGTCGACCGGGATTTCCGGATCGAACACCGTCTTCAGCCTCTCCACCAGCTTGTCGGTGAGCGCATCGAGTTCGGCCTGGGAAAGGCCGGATGCGGGCGGAGCGGGGGTGTGGGCGGCGTCATCCATCAGGTGAAAAAGGTCCGAGTCTTTGAGAGGGCGTCCACGAACGAGTCGGCCTCGTCGAGGCTATTATATAGGGCGAAAGAGGCCCGCACGCTGGCGGTGACGCCAAATCGGCGCATCAGCGGCTCGGCGCAATGGGTTCCGGCGCGAACGGCGATCCCATAGCGGTCGAGCACCTGGGCGACATCGTGGGCGTGGGCCCCTTCCATGTTGAAGGCGAAGATCGCCCCCTTGCCCGGGGCGCGGCCCATCTCGGTGAGCCAGTTGGCCCCATTGAGCCTCTCCTTCACCCGCACGTAGAGCGCATGTTCGTGGGCGGCGATGGCCTCGCGGTCGAGGCTCTCCAGCCAGGCGATGGCGGCGCCCAGGCCAATGGCCTCGAGGATCGGCGGCGTGCCGGCCTCGAAGCGGTGCGGCGGGTCGGCGTAGGTGATGGCCTCGAGGCTCACGGTGTCGATCATCTCGCCCCCGCCCTGGTAAGGCGGCATCGCCGCCAGGAGCTCGGCCTTGCCGTAGAGCACTCCGATTCCCGACGGCCCATAAAGCTTGTGGCCCGAGAAGACGTAGAAATCCGCGTCCAGCGCCCGCACGTCGACCTTGCCGTGCACCACCGCCTGGCAACCATCGATGAGGGCAAGAGCGCCGGCGGCGTGGGCGGCGGCGATGATCTCGGCCACCGGATTGACGGTGCCTAGCACATTGGACATGTGGCTGGCCGCCACGATGCGCGTGCGCGGTCCGATCAGGGCTTTGAGGGCGTCGAGGTCGAGGACCCCCTCGTCGCTGATGGGGGCGAACTTCAGCACCACACCGGCCCGCTCGCGTAGGAAGTGCCAGGGCACGATGTTGGCGTGGTGCTCCATCTCGGTGAGCACGATCTCATCGCCGGGTTGGAAGCTTCGGCCGAGCGACGAGGCCACGAGGTTGATCGCCTCGGTGGCGCCCTTGGTGAACACGATCTCGCCGGCGCTGGTCGCCCCAAGCAGCCGGCGCGCCGCCTCGCGGGCGGCCTCGTAGGCCTCGGTGGTCTCGTTGGCCAGGGTGTGCAGGCCGCGGTGGACGTTGGCGTAACTGGTTTCCATGGCTTTCGTCATGGCCTCGATTACCGCCGCCGGCTTCTGGGCCGAGGCGGCGTTGTCGAGATAGATCAGCGGATGGCCGTTGACCTGTCGTTTCAGGATCGGGAACTGGTCCCTGACGGCGGCGACATCGAAGCTCATGTCAGATCCGCCGTATGCCGGGCGACGAAGCCGCGCACCGCCTCGCGGGCGCCCTCATGCTCGATCCGATCGATGACCGCGCCCAGGAATGCCTCCGTCAGCATGGCCCGCGCCGCCGCCTCGGGAATGCCGCGCTGGCGGGCGTAGAACAGCGCCTCGTCGTCGAGCGCCCCCACCGTATTGCCGTGCGAGCAGGAAACGTCGTCGGCGTAGATCTCCAGCTCCGGCTTGGCGTCGACTTCGGCGCGGTCGGAAAGGACGAGGGCGTGGTGGCCCATGCGCGCGTCGGTGCGATCGGCACCGGGCCGGACTTCGATGCGGCCCTGGAATACGCCGCGCCCCTGATCGGTGGCCACCCCCTTGGTCAGCTGGTCGGTCGTCCCGTCCGGGCTCTCATGGATCACAACAGTGGTTATGTCGCCATGGCGCTTACCCGCCATCAGATAGAGGCCGTCGAGGCGCGTCGAAGCGCCGCCGCCCTGATGGGCGACGCGGGTTTCCAGTCGCTGCCGCCGGGCGCCATTCGTCACGACGGTCTGGGCGAATCTGGCGGCTGGCGAGAGCTCGACCTTCGCCCGGCTCACGACGATCGCCTCCTCGCCGTCGGAAGCGAGCACGATCCGCTCCAGGCGTGCCCCTTGGCCAAGGGTGATCGCCAGATCGGCCTCGGTGACGTAGCCGCCCTCGCCTTGATGGCTCTCGAACAGGACAAGCTCGGACCCGGCGCCCAGTCGCACGGCAAACCGGGAGGCGTGGGAACCGGCGTCGGTCGCCACATAGCGCAGGGCGACAGCTCGTTTTTCGCCGTCCGCCACGGTGATCTTCGCCGGACCGCGGCCGTTGACGATCTCCACGATCTCCTCGGCGAGCTCGTCGAACGGTCCAGGCTCCAAGTCGCCGGCAAACGCCGGCGAGGCGGCGGGCAGGACCCGCACGAGAGCCCGGATGTCGCTCCACCGCCAGTCCTCGTCACGTCGCGACGGCAGTTCGGCGAGATCGCCGGTCTCGATGGCGCGGGCCAAGCTCATGCGGCGCTCGCATAGCGATCGTAGCCCGCGCGCTCGAGCTCGTGGGCGAGTTCGGGCCCACCCGAAGCGGCGATGCGCCCAGCGGCCAGGACGTGCACCTTGTCGGGCCGGATGTGGTCCAAAAGGCGCTGGTAGTGGGTGATCACCAGCATCGCCCGATCGGCCGCGCGCATGGCGTTGACGCCCTCGGCGACGATCCTCAGGGCGTCGATATCGAGGCCTGAATCGGTCTCGTCGAGGATGGCGAGGCGCGGGGAAAGCATCATCATCTGAAGGATTTCCATGCGCTTCTTCTCACCGCCCGAGAAGTCGACGTTGAGGCCCCGGCGGAGCATGTCGAAGTCCATCTTCAGCTCACCGGCGCGGGCCCGCACGAGGCGCAGGAAATCGGGGGCCGAGACCTCCGTCTCGCCGCGCGCCTTGTGTTGGGCGTTGAGGGCGGTGCGCAGAAAGGTGAGGGCCGACACCCCCGGGATGGCCACCGGATACTGAAACGAGAGGAAGACCCCGGCGGCGGCCCGCTCGTCAGGGCTCATGGCCAGAAGGTCGTCGTCATCGAGATGGGCTTCGCCGGCGGTGACCTCGTAACCGGGCCGGCCGGCCAGGGCGTAGGCCAGCGTCGACTTGCCCGCCCCGTTGGGGCCCATCACGGCGTGAACCTCGCCGGCCGGCACGTCGAGGGTCACCCCCTTGAGGATTTCGGCCTCGGCCACGCGAACATGCAGGTTGTTTATGGAAAGCATTGGTTCTCAAGCACTTTCGTTCGGCGCAGCCGTGACGGCGCGGAGCTGGGAGATGGGCCGCAGGAATTCCAGCCGATTGCCGAAGGGATCGAAGATGTAGATGCGCTCGTGGCCGGCCAGGGCTTCGTCTTCCACCACCTCGAAGCCGCGGTCGCGGGCCCGGCGCGCCAGTTCGCCCACGTCATCGACGCGAAAGGCGATGTGGGCCTTGTGGGAAGGATGGAACGGCTCCTCGACGCCGCAGTGGACCCTTACGTCGCCGCCCTCGAACCAGCAACCGCCGCGGTCGGCGAGGTTCCGCGGCTTCTCCTGCTCGGCGAGCCCCAGAAGGTCGC
The DNA here is from genome assembly GCA_035605655.1 of Caulobacteraceae bacterium. GTDB lineage: Bacteria > Pseudomonadota > Alphaproteobacteria > Caulobacterales > Caulobacteraceae > Acaudatibacter. Next base: position 23,650 of record DASZKO010000049.1, read on the forward strand.
CGTAGAAGATGCGCGCCGCCCCTTCCCCGCGGCGCGGGATCGCCACCTGCACGTGATCGATGGCCTGGAGGATCATCCCACGCTGCCTTCCAGGGAGATGGCGACCAGCTTCTGGGCTTCGACGGCGAATTCCATCGGCAGTTCCTGCAGCACGTCCTTGACGAAGCCGTTGACGAGCAGCTGCACCGCCTCCTCCGCGGTGAGGCCCCGCTGCATGGCGTAGAACAGCTGGTCCTCCGAAAGCCGCGAGGTGGTCGCCTCGTGCTCGAAGCGGGCCGAGCCGTTGCGAGCCTCGATGTAGGGCGTGGTGTGGGCCGCGCAGTGCTTGCCGATCAGCAGGGAGTCGCACTGGGTGAAGTTGCGCGCGCCGCTGGCCTTGGGATGGGCCGAAACCAGGCCGCGATAGGTGTTGGAGGAGTGGCCGGCGGAGATCCCCTTGGAGATGATGCGCGAGCGAGTGTCCTTGCCCAGGTGGATCATCTTGGTGCCGGTGTCGGCCTGCTGACGGTTGTTGGTGATGGCGATGGAATAGAACTCGCCGCTCGAGCCGTCGCCGCGCAGGACGCACGAAGGGTATTTCCAGGTGATCGCCGAGCCGGTCTCGACCTGGGTCCAGCTCACCTTGGAGCGGTCGCCGCGGCAGTCGGCGCGCTTGGTGACGAAGTTGTAGATGCCGCCCCTGCCCTCCTTGTCGCCCGGGTACCAGTTCTGGACGGTGGAGTATTTGATCTCGGCGTCTTCTTGCGCCACCAATTCGACGACCGCGGCGTGGAGCTGGTTCTCGTCGCGCATCGGGGCCGTGCAGCCCTCGAGATAGGAAACGTAGGACCCCTTGTCGGCGATGATCAGGGTGCGCTCGAACTGGCCGGACTCGGCGGCGTTGATCCTGAAATAGGTGGACAGCTCCATCGGGCAGCGCACGCCCGGCGGCACATAGACGAAGCTCCCGTCCGAAAAGACCGCGCTGTTGAGGCAGGCGAAATAGTTGTCCGACACCGGGACCACCGATCCCAGGTACTGGCGGACCAGCTCGCCGTGGTCGCGGATCGCTTCGCTCATCGAGCAGAAGATCACCCCGGCCTCGGCCAGCTCCTTCTTGAAGGTGGTGACCACCGAGACGCTGTCGAAGACCGCGTCGACGGCGTATTTCGGCGCGCCCTTCACCCCGGCCAGGACTTCCTGCTCCTTCAATGGGATGCCGAGCTTGGCGTAGACCGCCAGCAACTCCGGATCGACCTCGTCGAGGCTGCCCAGAACCGCCTTTTCCTTGGGCGCGGCGTAGTAGTAGGCGTCCTGGTAGTCGATCCTGGGGAACCGGACCCGGGCCCAATCAGGCTCGTCCAGGGCCAGCCAGCGCTGGAAGGCCCCCAGACGCCACTCGAGCATCCAGTCGGGTTCGTTCTTCTTGGCCGAGATGAAGCGGACCGTGGCTTCGGATAGGCCCCTGGGGGCGAACTCCTGCTCGATCTCGCTGACGAAGCCGTGCTTGTAGCGCTCGACCTCGGCGACGCGGGCGACTGTCTGCTGAACCGCGGCCATCAGGCGTACTCCCGAATTCGGGCCGCGTGACGGGCAAACGCTTCCAGCCATGCATCGCCGCAACGGCGCCAGTCCGCCTCGCTCGAGGCCCACCCGCCGCTCACCCGGATCGAGCAGGGCGCCAGGTCCGGCCGGCCCATGGCCTGAACCACCCGGCTGGCTTTGACCTTGCCCGAGGAGCAGGCGGCCCCGGCGCTGATCATCACTCCGGCCAGATCGAGGGCCATGACCTGGACTTCGGATGCGAAGCCGGGCGTCGCCGCGCACAAGGTCTGGGGAAGGCGCGGCGCCTCGGCGCCCAGGACGACGGCGCCGGCGTCCTCCAATCGTTCGGCCAGGTCGTCGCGCCAGGCGGCGTGGGCGGCGAGCGCGGCGAGGTCGCCCAAGGCGGCCCGGGCCGCGGCCCCGAAGCCCGCTATGCCGGCCAGGTTTTCGGTGCCCGACCGCCGGCCGCGCTCCTGGCCGCCGCCATGCAGGCGAGCCGTGAGCCTCGCGCGCGGTCCGGTGATCAGGGCCCCGACTCCCTGCGGGCCGCCGATCTTGTGGGCCGAAAGCGCCAGGGTATCCGCGCCGAGAGAAGCAATGTCGATCTTGCCGGCCGCCTGGACGGCATCGACGTGCAGCCAGCCGCCGGCCGCCCGGACGAGGTCCGCGGCCTGCGTCACCGGCTGAATCACCCCGGTCTCGTTGTTGGCGGCCATCAGGCAGACCAGGGCCGGTCCGCGCGCCAGAGCCCGCGCCAGCCAGTCGAGGTCGGCCAAGCCGTTGGCGTCCACGGGCCAGATTTCCGGGGTCGCGAGGGCGTGGGCGGTGGCCCACACCGCGTCGTGTTCCGTCGCGCCGATGATGATCCGCTGGAAGCCAGCGGCGAGAGCGCTTTCGATGGCCAGGGCGTTGGCCTCCACGCCGCCGCTGACGAAGGTCACCGCGTCGCTGGCGGCGCCGGCGAGGACGGCGATATCGGCCCGCGCCGCCTCGATGACCGCCCGCGCCTTGCGGCCGGCCGCGTGAGTCGAAGAGGGATTGGCGCCGATCTCGAGGGCCGCGCTCACCGCCGCCGCCGCGGCGGGGCGGATCTTGGCGGTGGCGTTGTAATCGAGATAGACGCTCATGCCGCCTTCTCGCGCTCAGGCGCCACGCGGCCGGAGAGGACGTCGGCGAGGGAGACTCCCGCCAGGTAGGCCTCGATCTGGCGGCCGGTCTCGGCCCACAGGTCATGGGTCAGGCACCGGGCCCCACCCCTCATGCAGCCGGGACCGACGCCCGTGCAGCGCGTGGCGCGCAGAGGCTCGTCCACCGCGGCCACCACCTCGGCCACCGAAAGGGCGTCGGCGCCCTTGGCCAAGCGATAGCCGCCGCCCGGGCCACGGACCGATTGAACAAGCCCTCGCCGGCGCAGGCGGGCGAACAGTTGCTCGAGATAGGGCTTGGAAATCTGCTGGGCGGCGGCGATGGCGGCCAGGGGCGTCGCCCGCTCGCCGGCGCGGCCGGCCAGATCGGTCATCGCCATGACCGCGTAACGTCCCTTCGTACTCAGCTGCATGGCGTGCTCATCGCTTCGCGTATTTTCTCGCTTTTCGCAGGGGCTTCTTGCTACAAGCCGCCGCCACGCGAGACGTTTTGGTCGCTCGACCGATGACGGGCATCTAGTAAGACCAAGCGCCCAAGTCAAGTATTTGGGCGGCCCACGCCGAAAGGATTCCACTTGCCTGAATTGGTTCTGCCAGGAAGCGCCGGGCGCATCGAAGCCCGCTATTCCCCGCGCAAGGACGACACCGCTCCCATCGCCCTCATCGTGTCCCCGCACCCACGCGCCGGCGGCCACATGAACCATCCGGTCGCGGTCCAGTTGTTTCACCTGTTCATGAAGCGCGGCTTCAACGTGATGCGGTTCAATTTCCGGGGCATCGGCCGCAGCCAGGGCGAGTTCGACCAGGGCATCGGCGAACTGGCCGACGCGGCCACGGCGCTCGATTGGCTGCAGACGACCAATCCGGCCGCCTCGCAGTGCTGGGTCGCCGGGTTCGACTTCGGGGCGTGGATCGGCATGCAGCTGCTGATGCGCCGGCCGGAGACCGACGGCTTCATTTCCGTCTCGCCGCCGACCAACATGTACGACTTCAGCTTCCTGGCCCCCTGCCCGGCCTCGGGCCTGATCCTGCACGGCTCGGCCGACGCGGTGGTCCCGTTCGCCGAGGTCGAGAAAGTCGTGGCCAAGCTGCGCACCCAGAAAGGCATCGTCATCGACTACGAGTTGGTCGAAGGCGGCGGCCATTTCTGGACCGAGAATCTCTTCGAGGTGGAAACCCGCGTCGGGGCCTACCTCGACAAGCGCCTGGAAGCCGAGCCGGCTTGACGGCTGGCGCCGGCGCCCGCTAGAGCGGCCGCCATGAGCCGAAGCGCCCAAACCGCGTTCTCCTATTACCGCTCGCCTCTTTAGCGAGCGGCCGACGCGACACATCCGCCGCCCAACCGGTCGGCGGCGGCTTCGAACCAGGAGACGGTCTCCGACCCAGACTTCGACAGGAGCCGTCCCATGACCTCAGACTTCCAGCCCCGATCCGATCTGGTCCGCGTCCTTCTCGAGCGCGGCCATGTCTACCAGGCCACGGACCTCGCCGGCCTGGACGCCGCCGCCCTCGAGGGGCCGATCAGCGCCTACATCGGCTTCGACGCCACCGCCGACAGCCTGCACGTGGGCTCGCTGGTGCAGATCATGACTTTGCGTCGGCTGCAGCAGACCGGCCACCGGCCCATCGTCCTGATGGGTGGCGGCACGACCAAGGTCGGCGATCCGTCCGACAAGACCAGCCAGCGGCCGATGCTCGGCGAGGCGGACATCGCGCGCAATATCGCCGGCATCCGCCGCGCCTTCGCGCCTTTCCTGACGTTCGGCGAGGGTCCAACCGACGCGGTCATGCTCGACAACGCCGAATGGCTGGACCGCCTCGGCTACATCGAATTCCTGCGCGACTACGGCGTGCATTTCACGCTCAACCGGCTCCT
>DASZKO010000102.1:0-3065 GCA_035605655.1 Caulobacteraceae bacterium
GATCGGCGGCGCCGCCTCGGTCTCGCTCATGCGCGGCGCGATCCCACCGGATGAGAGGAGGAGAGGCCGCCGTCGACGACGATAGCCTGGCCGTTGACGTAGGAAGAGTCGTCGGAGGCGAGGAAGAGGGCGGCGCCGGCGATCTCGTCCGGCTCTCCGCCACGCTTGAGCGGGTTGAGCTGGCCGATCCGGTCGTCCGTGCCGCGCTCGCGCGCCATCCGGTAGATCGGGGCGGTCATGCCGGTCTCGATCAGGCCCGGACAGATCGCGTTCACCCGCACGCCGGAGCCGTAGAGCACGTTGGCGCTGGTCTGCACGAGGTTGATCACCCCCGCCTTGCTGGCGCTGTAGGGGATGCCGCCGGCGCCCGACCGCAGCCCCGCCACCGAGGCGGTGCAGATGATCGATCCCTTCCCGGCGGCCCGCATGATCGGGCTGGCATGCTTGATCGCCATGAACGGGCCGATCAGGTTGATGCGCAGGAGATCCTGCCAGAAGGCGGCGTCCAGGTCCTCCATCGCCCGCATGCCGCCGCTCACCCCGGCGTTGGCGAACACGGCGTCCAGGCGGCCGAACTCGGCATGCGCCTTCTCGATCGCCGCCTTGACGTCGGACTCCTCGCCGGCGTCGCCGCGCACCGCGACCGCCGTTCCACCCTCGCCCTTGATGAGGGCCGCCGTCTCTTCGACCGCGTCCGCGCGATCGAAGCAGAGCACGCGCGCCCCTTCGGCGGCGAAGCGGCGCGCGCTGGCCCGGCCGATGCCGCTGGCCGCGCCGGTGACGACCGCCCCGCGGCCCTCGAGCCTACCGGCCATCAGGCGGCGGGCTGCGCGGCGGCCGGCTTCGGATCCGCCGGCAGCGGGAGCCGGCCGAGCGGGTAGAACTTGTCCTGCATGGCCGGCATGGCCTCGGAGAGGATGGTGTCCACCGTCCAGCCTTCGGCCTTGCTCTCGGTCTGCAGCGGGCGCGGCTGCGAGTAGAGGATGATGTTCTCGCCGCTCACGCCGAAGATCTGGCCGGTGACGGCCTTGGCGCGCTCGGAGACGAGGGCGACCGAGAAGCGGGCGGGCTGGTCGGCCCGGATGTTCGCCGCCATCTGCGCCCGGCGTGCAGCCTGGGCCTCGTCCTTCACCGGGACCGACTGGGTCATGCGCGTCCAGGCCACCGGCGCGATGCAGTTGCAGCGCACGTTCTTGCTGGCGCCTTCCATGGCGATGATCCGTGAGAGGCCCGCGATGCCCATCTTGGCCGCGCCATAGTTGGTCTGGCCGATGTTGCCGATGATGCCGGAGGTGGAGGTGAAGAGCATGTAGGCCCCGTCCTCCTGGTTGCGAAAGTGCTCGATCGTGGCCCGGCAGACGTTGAAGGTGCCGCGCAGGTGGACATCGATGACCTTGTCCCAGTCCGAATCACTCATCTTGTGGAACATGCCGTCGCGCAGGATGCCCGCCGGATTGATCACCGCGTGCAGGCCGCCGAAGGTGTCGAGCGCCTGCTCGACCATCCCCTGGACCGACTTCATCGAGGTCACGGACTCGGAATTGGACGCGGCCTCGCCGCCGGCGGCCCGGATCTCCTGCGCCACCATCTCGGCCGGCCCGGCCGAACCCTCGTCGCCCCCCGACAGGCCGCCGCCGAGATCGTTGACGAGCACCTTGGCCCCTTCCCTGGCGGCGATCAGGGCGCATTCGCGCCCGATGCCGTTGCCGCCGCCGGTGACCAGAACCACCTTGCCGTCGAGCACTCCCATGGGCGCTTCCTTCCCTTCCCAAGTCATACAAGCGTTTGAAGGGTGATTATTCGAGGCGGTCCGCCCTGCGCAAGCCTGGAAACAGGTAGGCCCAGACTCCCGTGACGGCCACCGCGCCGATCCCTCCCGCGACGGTGGCCAGGACCGGCCCGAGGAACCGGGCGACCAGGCCGCTTTCGAACTCGCCCAACTCATTGGACGCGCTCACGAACAGGCTGGAGAAGGCCGCGACCCGGCCCCGCATGGCGTCGGGGGTCATCACCTGGACCAGGGTCTGGCGGACGAAGACGCTCAGCATGTCCGCCGCGCCCAGGACGACCATCGCCCCGGCGGAGAGCCAGATCAGGCGCGAGGCGCCGAAGACGACGGTGGCGGCTCCGTAGACGGCCACCCCTGCGAGCATGATCGCGCCGGCGCGCCGGCGGATCGGGTGCGAGGCGAGACAGAGTCCGACGAAGGTCGCGCCCACGGCGGGCGCCGCCCGCAGCAGGCCGAAGCCCTCCGACCCCGCATGGAGGACATCCCGGGCGAAGGCCGGCAGGAGGGCTCTCGCGCCGCCGAGGATGACCGCCGCCAGGTCGAGGGAGATCGCGCCGAACACGACCTTCTGGCTCCAGACATAGGCGAGGCCGGCCTTGACGAGATCGAGCCGGGAGCCGGGCTGCGCCTCGGGGCGGGTGACGCTGCGGATGTCCGCCAGGCACAGGGCCGCGGCGACGTAGAGGACGAGGGTGGCGCCATAGGCGGCGCCCGGCGAGATCGCCACCAGCAGGCCGCCGAGCGCCGGGCCCAGGATCGAGGCCGACTGCGAGGCCAGCGAGTTCCAGGCGATGGCCCGCGGCAGCAGGGGACGGGGCACCAGCATGGGCACCATCGCGGCCATGGCCGGCGCGAAGAACGCCCTGGAGGTTCCGAACAGGAAGGCGATCGCCAGCAGCAGGGCCACCGACGCATGACCCGAGAGGGCGGCCGCCACCAGGACAGCCACGCCGGTCGTCTCTCCCGCGTAGCACAGCAACAGGACCTTGCGCCGGTCGTGACGGTCGGCGGATTCGCCGGCGATCAGGGCCAGCAGGAACATGGGCGCGAAGGTGATCAGACCGATCAGGCTGACGTTGAGGGCCGACGCCCCGACGCTCAGCGTCTGGCGCGAGATCGCGTAGATCTGCCAGCCCATGGTCACGCTCTGGACCTGGGAGCCGAGGCTGCCCATCCACCGCGAGGCCCAGAACCTCACATAGTCGCCCTCGCGCAGCAGGGCGCGTGCGGAGGGCGCGACGCTCGCCGCCTCGCTCATCGCCACCCGGGTACCGTC
>DASZKO010000148.1:0-1957 GCA_035605655.1 Caulobacteraceae bacterium
ATCAAGCGTCCAGAAGCTGGACCCTCAGGTCGATGTTGGCGCGGATCATGGCTTCGCGGACGGCGCTGTAGAACGCCTCGGCGGTCTCGGTGAGGGCGCAGCAGGCGTGGACCTGGACACGGACCTTGCCGCCGCCGTATCCGGGCCAGACGCTATTGATCTGGCCGGTCTCCACGAAGGCGATCTGGGCGTCGAGCTTTTCACGCAGGGCGCGCAGATGGTGGCGATCCTTCGGCGGGCGCCAGCTCAGCGGGTCGTTGACCACCAGGACCGGCGTCTCGTCATCGCCTTCCAGATAGATGTAGTCGATCTGCCGGGTGTCGAGCACGGACATGTGCGGCGTCTCCTTATCGAGAGGAAAAACCGAATCGGAGTGTAGACGTGATTTTCCTCGCGACGCTAGCGGCCTGCGCGACGGCAGGGGGTTCGGCGACGGGGGTATTGCCCGGCCAGCGGCCGGCGCCTAACTTCGAGGCATGACCGAACCTTTGTTTGCCGGCGGCTGCCTGTGCGGCGCGCTGCGCTACGAGGCCCACGGCGCGCCCACTCTGATGGGGCACTGCTACTGCGCCGATTGCCGCAAGGCTTCGGGCGGCGGCTTCATCCCGTTCATGGGCTTTGCCCGCGAGGCGGTGAGCTTTACCGGCCCCCACGTCGAATTCCGCTCACCCGCCGCCCGCGGCGGGGAGGCGACGCGCAATCGCTGCGCCCTGTGCGGGTCCCTGGTGTTCGGCGGCGAACTCGGCGTCTCGGACTCCTTCACCATCTATGCCGGAACGTTGGACGACCCCGCCGCCTTCCGGCCGCAAATCGCCATCTTCAACCGCGGCCGGCCGCAATGGGCCCTGTTGCCGGCCGGCCTCACCGTGTTCGAGACGATGCCCGAGACCCGCCCCGAAGGCGGCTCAGGCTGAGGCGCGTTCGGCGAAGGCGCGCGCGATCATCTCCCCCAGCACCTTCTGGTCGACGTCGGCGAGCCGCTTCACATAGATGCAGCCGACTCCGCCGGTGACCTTGCCGAGCGACGTCAGGTCCCCGCCGGCCGCGCCGAGGCCATAGAGCACCAGGGCCTGCTTGCGCGGGGAAAATCCCACCGCCGGTGTCTCGCCCTCGCTACCGCTGTCGTAGCGGTAGCGGTGGACCCCAAAGCCGACGATGGCCGGGCCCCAGAGCCGCGCCGTCTCGCCGCTCGCGTGGGCCATGAGATCGCGCACCGCCAGGGCGTCGGCGCGCCGGCCTTCGGGGCTGACCCTGCCGAGGAAATCATCCACCGAGGCCGCGCTCGGGGCCGTCTTGTTCGCCTTGGCCATCAATCCTTCCTCAGCTCCAGGCGGGTGAGCCTTCCCGCCTCCTCGACCTCCAGCCGGGCGGTCCGCTCGCCGGTGCGGGTGAGCGCCGCCCGCCCGCCGGAAAAGGTGAACGCCAGGGCCGCGCCATCGCGCTTGGCGTCCGCCGTGTCGATGTAGTCGCCACGCCAGTAGAAGCCGATCACCGCCCCGCCGACGACGATCACCTGGGCGGTGAGTTCGCCCCGCGCCCCGCCCCACGTCCCATCGAAGCCGTCTTGCGCCCACGCCACGCCCGCCCCCGCGGATGCCAGGGCCAGGGCGGCGAGGAGCGCGCGGCGCCGCACCTAATGGCCCGGCGCCGCCATTGGCGCGAAGGCCAGGGAGGCGGCGGAGCTCAGGGTGATGTCCGTGCCGCCGTGGCCGTCGTTGGCGGCGGCGAACTCGCCGGCCGTGAATTGGCCAAGCAGGGCGATGTTGGCGACGTGGGACCCGTTGGATACCGTCAGCGTGCCGGACGTCTTCGTGCCCGAATAGCTCACCTTGGTCCCGGTCCCAAAGGGGATCGAACGCAGGTCGAGGCTGTCTGTGGCGGCGAACCCGGCCACCTTCCCGGCGAAATCGGCCCCGTCGAAGAGCTCGAGCTCGCCGCCGGTCCCCAGGAAGCTCAC
>DASZKO010000193.1:0-16519 GCA_035605655.1 Caulobacteraceae bacterium
TGGCGGCGAGCCACCGATTTTCCCTCTGGGACGCGGTGATCCTCGCCGGCGCCGCGGCGGCGGCCTGCCGGATCCTGATCACTGAAGACATGCAGGATGGCTTCACCTGGCGGGGTGTCACGGTCCGCGCGCCATGGACGACGGCCTGACAGGAACCGCGGTCGCCTGGCTGCGCCGCCTCATCCCAGGGGCGCCGATCAGTCGGTGTGAAGTCTAGAGTCCGTGGATGAGGGTCAGCCCCGCGCTCGCCAGCGGCTGGAAGAATAGGTGCACGGACGTGCAGGCGATCTCGGTGGTGACGAAGCCGAAGCGCCAATAGAGCAGGCCCCAGACGATGCCCGGGGCGATGTAGCGCAAGCTGTCGTAGGCCACGGAAAAGGCGGTCACCGGGCCGCCGCCGAAGGTGACGTTGCCGAGGATGTTGACCAGCTGGGCGATCACGACCGCCGCCACGATCGCCGCCGCCGGCGCCGGATCCCGGCGGTGGCCCGCGAGGCGTGCGAACGCCCAGGCCAGCAGGGTGGTGGCGAACAGCCGGTAGATGACGTTCTCGTTGAATGCCCGGAGGCTGTAGTAGATCAGGCGCGGCCCCAGCGGTCCGCCCTGAATCAAGGCGGCATAGGCGCCGGCGTGCCCGACGCGCCGGACCATGGCGACATCGATCGCCGCGCACCACACGGCCACGCCGAGCGATACGGCGAGCGGAAAGAGCAGTGGCCGGCGCAGGCCGTGCTGGCCCACCTCCAGGCTCACGCGCGGCGCCAGCCAGGCTCCCACAGCGGCCAAGGCCACGATGAGAACGGCGCGCAGGGCGGGGAGGGCGAAGGTCGCCTCGGCGAAGAACCGGTCGAACGGGGCGATCCAGGCGATCGAGACCGCGATCGCGACGATAAAGGCCAAGGTCGGGCCGCCCAGCCGCGCCACCGCGGCCGGAGCTCGCGGGACCAAGCGAGGCGCGGAGTGGTCCATGTCTTTCGCCGACAGCTTAGCCATGACCCTGGCGGACCATCACCGCGCCGCCGCGCCGCCGGCGCCGGCATGCACCCCGACGCCGGTCGGCGGAGGCGGACGCCGCCGACGCAGCCAGGACCATGGCCAATTGCTCCCCCCACGGGACAAGGTTCGGGCGAACGAGAGCGTCAGAACGCCCCAGGCAGGGCCGGGTGTCAATGTGGGCGAGCGACCGCGCCTTCGCTGAAGGGCTGGAGGGGCGGCCGGATAAGAGCTGTGGAGGGAGGCGCCCGCCCTAATTGACCTCGGTCTTCCTCGGCGCGGCGGGGGGCAGGGGGGCGACGGGGACGCCGTCGGCGACCAGGGCCTTGACCTCGGCGGGGGAGGCCTCGCCATAGATGCCGCGGACCTCGGCCTCGCCGGCGTGGATCTGGCGGGCCTCGGCGGCGAAGCGATCGCCGACGTAGTCGAAATTCGCCTCCACGTGGGCGCGCACCTGGCTCATCATCCGGCTCATCGCCGGATTGCGGCCCCCGGTCACGGCCGGGGCCATGATCTGCTTGCCCACCTCGCGGGAGTCGCAGACGGGGCAGGCAAGATCGCCGGCGGCGGACTGGACGTCGTAATCGGCCGAGGCGGCGAACCAGCCCTCGAATTCGTGGCCGGCCTGGCAGGCGAGGGCGTAGCGGATCATGGGCCGGTGAACGCTCGCTCGTTGGCCAGGGCCGGCACCTGGGCGCGGGCCCGGGCCACCGCGGCCGGATCGAGGGCGGCGCAGATCACGCCCGGCTCATCCCCATCGGCGGCGGCGATCACCTCGCCCCACGGCGAGACCGCCATGGAGCGGCCCCAGGTGGCGCGGCCGTCCTCGTGGGTTCCGCCCTGGGCAGGGGCGAGGACGAAGCAGCCGGTCTCGATGGCCCGGGCGCGCAGGAGGATCTCCCAGTGGGCGGCGCCGGTGGGGCGGGTGAAGGCGGCCGGAATGGTCAGGGCCTCGGCTCCGGCTCTCGCCAGGGCGCGATAGAGGGCCGCGAAGCGCAGGTCGTAGCAGACGGAAAGGCCCAGCTTCAGGCCGGCGGCCTGGACCGTCACCGCCTTGTCACCCGGCGCGAAGACGGCGGATTCGCGATAGCGCTCGCCGCCGGCCAGGTCGACATCGAACATGTGCAGCTTGTCGTAAGCCGCGGCGATCGCCCCGTCGGGGGCGACGAGGAGGGAGCGATTGGCCGCCTTGCCGTCCTCGCGGGCGACCATGGCCGAGCCGATCAGCAGCCAGACGCCGAGCTCGGCTGCGAGGCTGCGGGCCCCGGTCACAAAGGGATCGGCCTCGACGGGTTTCAGCGCCTCGTAAAGCCGGGCGCGGTCGCGCTGCAGGATGTTGCTGCCCTCGGGGGTGAGGATGAGCGTGGCCCCGCTCGCCGCCGCCCGGCGGATCAGGGGAGCGGCGTGGGCCAGGGCGGCGCCCTGGTCGGCGGGCGTGCGCAGCTGAATGAGGGCGATCTCGACCATCAGCGCTGCAGGAGGGCGTCGAGCTCGCCGGCCCGGTCGAGCTCGACCATCTCGTCGCAACCGCCGATGTGGGTCTCGCCGATGAAGATCTGCGGAAAGGTGTGGCGGCCGGAACGGGCGATCATCTCGCGGCGCATGGCGGGGTCGAAGCCGGCCTCGATCTCGTCGACCTCCACGCCCTTGTGGCGCAGGACCGAAAGGGCCCTGGCGCAATAGCCGCAGAACGGACGGGTATAGATGGTGACCCTGGACATGGACTCTGCAAACGGGCGGCGGGACGCCGAACGACCGTCATATAGCGCGGGCCGGACGTTCTTTCACCTTGGCGATCACCGCCACGTCGACGCGGGCGGCCCCGGCCCCCTTCAGCGCCCGCGCGCAGCCCTCCACCGTCGCCCCGGTGGTCAGCACATCGTCGACGAGGAGGATGCGGGCCCCGGCCACGCGGGCGCGCCAGCGGGGGGCGACCTCGAAGGCCCCGGCGACATTGCGCCGCCGGCCGGACCCCGACTTGCCGGCCTGGCTGGCGGTGGGGCGGGGGCGGACGAGGGCGTCGGGCCAATAGGCGAGGGTCGCGGCGGCGGCCAGCGGCCGGGCGACCTCGGCGGCCTGGTTGAAGCGGCGGCCGAGCAGGCGCCAGCGATGCAGGGGCACCGGGGCCACGGCGTCGACGTCGGGCAGGATGTCGGCGGCGGCGCGGGCCAGCCAGCGGGCGAAAAGGGCGGCCAGATCGGTGCGGTCGGCGTGCTTGAGCTTGAGGACCACGTCCCTCGAATATTCGTCATAGAGGCAGGCGGCGCGGACATGGTCGAGGGCTGTGCGGCGGCCCTGGCAGGCGGCGCAGTCGGCGGAAAGGCCGAGGTCGAAATCGAGGGGCGAGCCGCAGGCCTCGCAGAACGGGGCTTCGATGAACCGGATCCGGCTCCACGCCGCCGCGCTGAGGCCGAGCGACTGCATGGGCCGGCCCGAGGCGGCTTCGTCGAGCGCGCGGGGCGGCAGAAGCAGGTCGATGAGACCCCCCGCCGCCCCGCGCAGCCACGGCGCCATTCTCTCCGCTATCAGCTCCACCGCCGCCCTTGCCTCGCCCGGCGGGAAACTTGGCACGGCGCGGGGGCCGAGGATAGTGGAGCCTGGCGCTTCAGGTCACCGCCGCTCCGAAGCGTTGACCTCGAGGGGCGAGCGACGTTGCGGCTCATCAGACGAAGGTCGATCCGCGGTGCGAATTTCTAGACCAGCCCGGGCCGATGGCTTCGCCGACGCCAGTGGCGCCGGGTGCGCCGAGACGGCTGTTGGCCGGCGCTTTGACAAGGGGCCACGGAACGTTCAACGAGAGTCTGGTCTTCAGGCGTCGGGAGCAAGGGCCTCGTGAGCGAACCATCGGGGGCCGCCGCGGCCGCTGGCCTGCAGGCCTTCGGCTATCGACAGGAACTGCGGCGCTCCCTGAGCCTGTTGGACCTGGTGGTCTACGGCCTGCTGTTCATCTCCCCGACCGCGCCCTTTCCGACCTTCGGGATCGTGTTCAACGAGAGCCACGGCATGGTGCCGCTGGTCTATGCGGTCGGGCTCGTGGCCATGCTGTTCACGGCGCTCAGCTACATGGCCATGGCGCATGAATTCCCGGTGGCCGGGTCGGTGTACAGCTACGCCGGCCGCGGCATAGGCGAGAGCGCCGGATTCCTCGCCGGCTGGGCCATGCTTCTGGACTACGCCCTCATCCCCGCGGGCATCTATGTGATCTGCGCGGTGGCCATCGAGGCGGTGATCCCCAACGTGCCCAAGGAGGTCTGGGTCGTCGCCCTGCTTTTCGTCAACACCACGATCAATCTCCTGGGCATTGAAACCGCGGCGCGCATGAACACCGTGCTCCTGACGCTGCAGCTGCTGCTCCTCGCCGCCTTTCTGGGCCTGGGGATCGTGGCGCTGGCGCAGGGCGTCGACGGCGCGCACATTTCCCTGAGGCCATTCCTAGATCCCAAGACGGTCACGCCGGCGCTGATCTTCGGCGCCCTGCCGGTGGCCGCCCTCAGCTTTCTCGGCTTCGACGCCATTTCGACGCTTTCGGAGGAGGCGCGGGGCGGCCCGCGCGCGGTGGGCCAGGCGACCATGCTCGCGCTCATTGTGGCGGCCGTGCTGTTTATAGCCCAGACTTGGTTGGCCTCTCTGTTCGTCCTGAACCTCGAGCGCTTCGCGCCCGGAGGTCCGACCAATGTGGCCTTCTACCAGATTGTCCATGCGGTCGGCGGCGCCCCCTTCAAATTCGTGGTTTCGATCTTCGGGGTGCTGTTCGGCGGGACGGCGGCCGCCCTGGTCTCCCAGGCCGGCGCGGGCCGGCTCATCTACAGCATGGCGCGCGACAGGCGCCTGCCGCATGCCCTCGCCAGGGTCGATCCGAGACGCAAGATCCCGACGCGGGCCATCCTGCTCGTGGCCGCGATCACGTTGGCGCTCGGCCTCGCCCTGGTGAGCCAGCTCGAACTGCTGCTCACCGTGGTCAGCTTCGGCGCCCTGACCGGTTTCCTGCTGTTGCACGTCTCGGTCGTCGTTCACTTCATCGGACGTCGTAAGAGCCGGCGCTGGGTGCGCCACCTGGTCCTCCCGGCATGCGGCGCCGTCATTATCGGCTATGTGCTGATCAGCGCCGAGACCCACGCCAAGATCGTGGGCCTCTGTTGGATGGGCGCGGGGGTCGCTATAGTCGCGTGGCTGAAGCTGAGCGGGCGGTTGCGGGTTCTCCCCAGCCAGAGCGGCTGATCGTGAGGGGGGCCGAGGAAATGTCACCAGCCGCAATCCTGAAGGCGGGGACCGACGAGATAGAGGCGACTGTCGACGTCCTCGCCCTCGCCTTTTCGGCCGACCCGGCGATGAGATATCTCTGGCCCGATGCGCACGCCTTCCTGGCCAGCTTTCCACGGCTGGCCCGGGCTTTCGGCGGCCGGGCGTTCGAGCACGGCGCCGCCTACAGGGCCGAGAACGGCGAAGGCGCGGCCCTGTGGTTGCCGCCGGGCGTCGAGCCCGACCAGGAGGCGCTGGGCGAGATCATCGAATCCACGGTCGCGCCAGCGGCGCGGGACGAGGCCTACGGCACGCTGGAGCAGATGGCCGCCTATCACCCGACCACGACCCATTGGTACCTGCCGATGATCGGCGTGGACCCCGCCCGGCAGGGCCAGGGCGTCGGCTCGGCCCTGCTGAAACATGTGCTCAGGGAGGTCGATGCGGCCGGCTTGCCGGCCTATCTGGAGAGCTCCAACGCCAAGAATGTGCCGCTGTACGAGCGTCACGGGTTCGAGGTCATGGGCCAGATCCAGGCGGGCGGTTTTCCGACCCTCTGGCCGATGCTGAGAGCGGCCCGCTAGGGCAAACCCCGTTCGCGCCGCGCAGGCGTCCCTTCCGTTTCGAAGGTTCAGCTTGAACCGGAGATCGAGGGGCCCATAAGGGTGCGGTCAAAGGGGGAATGCTCATGCCGATCTTCACGGAAATTCCGGCGAGGCGCGCGCTCCTCGCGGGCGCCTCGCTGGGCGCTCTCATCGCCATGGCGGGCGCGGCGGGCGCCGCAACCCGTCCCGACGAGCGCCAGGCCGCCGCCGAGGTCGAGGCGGTGGTGGTCACCGCCGAGCGGCACAGCGAGAACATCCAGAATGTGCCGATCTCGATCCAGGCTTTCGGCGCCAAGGACATCGAATCCCTGGGAATCAAGTCGTCCGTCGATCTCGGAGCGGTCACTCCCAACGTCGACATCGCCCTTGTGGCGGGACCGGGGAACCAGCCGATCATCACCATCCGCGGCATCGGTCTGAACGACTACGACACCAACAACGCCGGGCCCAACGGGATCTATGTGGACGAGGTCTATCTGAGTTCGCCCTCTTCCCAGTCCTTCCAGACGTTCGATCTCGCCCGGATCGAAGTGCTCAAGGGGCCGCAGGGAACCCTCTATGGCCGCAACACCAGCGGCGGCGCGATCAACTTCATCACCAACCGACCCACCGATGAGTTCACCGGCAATTTCCACGCCGAGTACGGCTCGTTCAACACCTTCAATTTCGAAGGCGCGGTGGGCGGACCGATCGCGCCGGGGCTCGATGGCCGGATCGCCTTTGTGAAGAACAACTCCTCGGGCTTTGTCCATAACGACCTGACCGGCAACGACGAGAACGGCGCTAACAACTACGCCGTCCGCCTCGAGCTGCAGGCCAAGCCGACCAACGACCTGACCCTGCTGTTCAACCTCCACGGCGGCCAAGTGGACAACCGGCCCACCGAATACCGCCATATCGGCGACCTCGATCCGGCGACCTTCGCGCAATGCTCCGTCGCCGACAGCTACGCCGGCAAGTGCGTCGATATCTTCGGCTACGGAACGCCCGCGGACTTCTATCGCGGCGCGTTCAACCGCCAGGAGCATTTGAAGGTCAACAGCCTGGGGGCCTCGATGCGCGCCGACTATGCGCTGGGCACGATCACCCTGACCTCCCTCAGCGCCTTCGAACACAACGACAAGCTGCATCCCGAGGACAGCGACGCCTCCCCCAACCGTTTGCTGGAAATCAACTTCGGGGTGAAGTCGAACACCTTCACCCAGGAGTTGCGGGCGAGCCAGACCACAGACAGATACAACTGGGTCGCGGGGGCCTACTACCTGCACGAGGACCTCAAGCAGAACCAGCCGATCTTCATTCTGCTGGACGGTGACAAGTTCTTCGGGGGTCCGGGAAGCGCCGACGGGATCGCCTTCCAGGCCTTCGATCGCAGCGACCAGATCACCGACGCCTATGCCGCCTTCGGCCAAGGCAGCTACGCCCTGACCAGCCGCCTGAAGCTGACCCTGGGCGGGCGTTTCACCGAGGAGGAGCGCGGATTCCAGTACGACGGCTCGGTGCAGTTCCAGTCGGGCGGCATGGATCATTTCGGCCCGCTGATCGCCCTGGCCGACACCCGCGAAAGCCTGCGCGATTCGGCCTTCTCCTGGCGCGCCGCCGTCGACTACCGCCTGGGGGAGGGAATCCTGGCCTATGCCAGCGTGTCCACCGGCTTCAAGAGCGGCGGGTTCAACGGCAGCTTCCTCAGTCTGGTTCCGGCGGAGATCGCCCTGCAGCTCCAGCCGATCGCTCCAGAGCACGTGACCAGCTACGAAGTCGGCGTGAAATCGACTCTGTTCGATAATCGGCTGCTGTTCGACGCCGCCGCATTCTACAACGACTATCGCGACCTGCAGGTATTCACGCTGGTGACTTCAGGCGCCGGCCTTCCGGTGAATGTGCTCACCAATGCGCGCAAGGCCCATACCGAAGGCATCGAAGCCCAGATGGTGGCCAGGCCCGTCCACGCCCTGACCGCGTCGGTTCAGGTGGGCTTCCTCCAAACCAGGCTCGATCAGTTCGTCTCCCACGTCGATCCGGCCCAGCCCGATTTCTCCGGCAATCAGCTGCCAAACTCGCCGCGCTTTTCCCTGGCCAGCCTTCTCGACTACAGGATTCCGATCGGCCCGGGCGCGCTCGATCTCCAGTTCAGCACAACCTACAAGAGCCACCAGTTCTTCGACACCTCGAACGATCCCTATACGACCCAGGGCGGCTACTGGCTGGAGAACGCCAGGATCGCCTACAGCCCGGCCGGCGCCCACTGGGAAGTGGCGGGGTATGTCCGCAACCTCTCGGACCGCAAATACTACCTCGACGCCTTCGACCTCACCTTTGTCGGCTTCATCCAGGGCATCATCGGTGCGCCGCGGACCTTCGGCGCGGAGCTGAACTACCGGTTTTAACGGCGTAGCTTTGCACGCGGCGCCGCCATGGGGTAGCGGAACCCGCGAGGTTTAATGACCCAGCCGCCGCCCCTTTTCGACCGCGCCCGGCATCGCGCCCGGCTGGACCGGGCGGCGGCGGGCTTCGCCGGCGCCGAGTTCCTCAAGCGGCGCGCCGCCGAGGACATTGGCGCGCGGCTGGCGGCGATCAACCGGCGATTTGACTTGGCCATCGAGCTGGGGGCGCGGACCGGCGTCTTCGCCGACGTCCTGGCGACCGGCCCTGCGGCCGGCAAGATCGACACCCTGATCCAGGCCGACCTCAGCGGCGCGATGCTGGCTCGGGCGAGCGGGCCGAGAGTGGTGGCCGACGAGGCGCGCCTGCCGTTCGCGGAGGAGAGCGCCGACCTCATCGTCTCCAGCCTCGCCCTGCACTGGGTGGACGATGTGGTGGGCGCGCTGATCCAGATCCGCCGGACCCTCAAGGCCGACGGGCTGTTCCTTGGGTCCCTGCTGGGCGGCGGCACGCTGGCCGAACTGCGGGCCTCGCTGACCGAGGCGGAGCTGGAGCTCACCGGCGGGGCGGGGCCGCGAATCTCGCCGGTGCTCGACCCGTACGACGGGGGCGCCCTGATGCAGCGGGCCGGCTTCGCCCTGCCGGTGATCGACGTCGACACCGTGCGGGTGCGCTACGACCATCCGCTGAAACTGATCGCCGACCTGAGGGCCATGGGGGAAACCGGGGCCCTGGCCGAGCGGCCGCGGCCGCTGAGCCGGGCCGTGCTCGCCCGGGCGAGCGAGATCTACGCCAAGCGGTTCGGCGAGCCCGACGGGCGGATCGCGGCGACCTTCGAGATCGTCACCCTGACAGGTTGGACGCCCCATCCGGATCAGCAGCAGCCCCTGTCCCCCGGCTCGGCCAGGACGCGCCTGGCCGACGCGCTGGGAACGCGGGAGCGGCCGGCGGGGGAAAAGGCGGGATGACAGCCATCCCGTGGGCCACCCCGTACCCCCTCCCGAACGTCATGGCCGACCCAAGTGTCGGCCACCCATGAGCACGTAAAGCGGGGTGGCCGTGCGGTCGCACGGCCACGGCCAGGTCAGCGCTCAATGGATCCCGGGACTGACGCCCGGCGATGACGGCAGGGGTTAGGGGTGGGTGCGAGTCAGATCGGTGTGCGTTCAGCGGACATCGGCCTGGGCGGCGAGGGCGTCGAACTCGGCCCAGAAGAGGTCCTGGATCGGATCGGTTTCCTGGAGGATCTCGTGGTAGGCGCCGGGGATGGTCAGGAATTTCGCGCCGGGGACGCGGGTGGTGACCCGCGCCAGGCCCTCGTTGTCGACCAGGCGCTCTTCGCCGGCCGTGGCGACGGTGAGCGGCAGGGCGATCCGCGCCGCCCCGGCCCCGCGCTCCAGCTCGGCGATGGCCGTGAAGGCGAAGTCGAGCCAGCCCCAGGTCGGCGGCCCGACCATCAGGTCCGGATGGGCGGTGACGAGGGCCAGGTTGCGCTGATAGCGGACGGGGTCGTGGGTGAGGATGTTGGCCTGGAAACTGTCCGGGGCGGGCGGTTCCCGCGAGGCGAGGTCAGCGGCCTTGCCGAGGGCGGTCATGGCGGCGGCCATCACCCGGGCGATCGGGCGCGGAATGGCCCCGGTGTGCAGGCCAAGCATGGGGGCCGAGAGGATGGCGGCGGAAAACCTCGCCTCGCCCTGGGCCAGAGCCAGGAGGGTGAGGCAACCGCCCATGGAGTGGCCAAGTGCGATCCACGGTTTGGGCAGACGGGCCTCGAAGGCGGCGAGGAGGGCGGCGTAGTCGGCCATGAAGTCACGCCAGCCGCGGGCGTGGCCGCGCGTGTCGCCGGCCGGGCGCAGGGAAAGGCCGTGGCCGCGCCAGTCATGGACGAGGACCCAGAAACCGCGGCCGGCGAGACGCTCGACGACCTCGAAATATTTCTCGATCGGTTCGGTGCGCCCGGGACTGACGACCACCGAACCGCGCGGCGGCCCGGTCGGCGCAAAGAGGGCGGCGCGCAGCCGCGCCCGGCCGGCGCCGGCGAACCACTCCGCCGCGGCCCCGGCCGGGACCGGCGCCTCAGGCGTGGAATAGAGGGGCGCCGCTTCGGCCACCCCCGATTCCCGGTCAGCCCATCTTGGCGAAGAGGGCCTGCATCTTGCCCTGCAGGGCCATGGCCAGACCCATGTCGGAAAGCTGCATGCGCCCGGTCATGACCGCGGTCATGGCGTCGAGCTTGCCCGCGCCCATGGCCTCGAGGTCGGCGAGCGAAATGGTGATGGTGAGATCGGCGGGCTTGTCCTGGTTGGTGACGGTCCCGCCGTCGATGAAGATGAAGCCGTCGCCCTTCAAGTTGAACTTCAAGGTCTTGCCGAGGCCGGAATCGGCCCCCACGGCGGCGCGGATGCGGTCGGTCGTCTCTTCGAGTGTGGCCATGTGCGGCGTCTCCGGGGTTATGGTCCCGCTCGCCTAACGCGGCCCCGGCGACGTGGCAAGCGGGCAGGCTCCTTGAACCGATCGAGGGGCCGACTATCTCATGGTCCGGAGGCGCTGGATGTCCGGGCTTCCCGGGTCAAACGCGAGGCCGTCATCGGCTCGCGGACGATCCGCACCAGACCTTGCTTAGAGCAAAAAGAAGGAACTTGATCATGCGTACTCTCGATTTCTCCCCCCTGTATCGCTCCGTCGTCGGATTCGACCGCCTGGCCGATCTGCTGGACGCCGCGACCAACGAGACCGCCAACGGCTATCCGCCCTACAACATCGAGCGGACCGACGAGAATGCCTACCGAATCGACATCGCCGTCGCCGGCTTCAAGCCCGACGAACTGACGATCGAGGTGAAGGAAAACCTGCTCACCGTGCAGGGCCGCAAGGCGCCGGCCGAAGATGCCCGCCGGTACCTTCACCGGGGCCTCGCCGAGCGCGGTTTCGAGCGCCGTTTCCAACTCGCCGACTATGTGGTGGTGACCGACGCCCAGCTTTCCGACGGCCTCCTGTCGGTGGCCCTGCGCCGCGAACTCCCCGAGGCGCTGAAGCCGCGCAAGATCGAGATCTCGACCGGCAAGTCGGACACCCTCATCGAAGCGAAGAAGGCGGCGTAAGACTTAGCCGATCCTCCCTCCCCTTCTCATGAGAGGGTGGACCGCGCGGCAGCGCGGGACGGGTGGGGTTGGCGCCGCCACCCCATCCGTCACGGCTTCGCCGCGACACCTTCCCTATCGAAGGGGAAGGAGGACTTTGATTTTGAGCCAGGGCGGCGTTTCAGCGCCGCCCTTTTTCATTGGCCCGGCGGCAACGCCTCGGCGCGTTCGGCATCCAGGTAGCGGGCGGTGAGGGGGCGAAGGTCGGCGGTGAGTTCGACCTCCAGGGGGTTGCCGGTGGGAATCTCCAGCCGCACGACCGCCTCCTCGCTCATCGCGAAGAGATGTTTGACGATGGCCCGAATTGAATTGCCGTGGGCGACTACCAGCGGTCGTTCGCCGGCCGCCAGGGCCGGCGCGATGACCCCGTTCCAATAGGGCAGGACCCGCTCGAGGGTCGTCTTCAGGCTTTCGGTGACCGGCGGGGTGAGCCCGGCGTAGCGGCGGTCGGCGGCGAAATCGAATTCGCCGCCGGGGGCGAGCGGCGGGGGCGCGACGTCGTAGGATCGCCGCCAGATCATCACCTGGGCCGCGCCGTGCCGCTCGGCGGTCTGCGCCTTGCTGAGCCCGGTCAGGCCGCCATAGTGACGCTCGTTGAGGCGCCAGTCCTTGATCACCGGAATCCACAACTGGTCGGCCACGCCCAGGGCGATGTCGGCGGTGCGGATGGCGCGGGTGAGAACCGAGGCGAAGGCGCGGTCGAATTGAAGACCTTCGGACTTGATGAGGTCGCCGGCCTGAAAGGCCTCGGCCTCGCCTTGCGACGAGAGGTCGACATCCACCCAGCCCGTGAAGCGGCCCTCGAGGTTCCACAGACTTTGGCCGTGGCGAAGCAGAACCAGTGTCGGCATCGAGGGGCCCCTTGCGCGATGGGGCGGGGCTAAGTCCCGCGCCGCGCGCCGTCAAGCGCCGGCGAGTTGGCGCCTTGGCGTCTTGACCGCTATAGGCTCGCCGCGTGCCCGGCCGCCTCATTCTGCCCCTGATGGCTCTCGCGGCGGTTGCCATGATCGGCCTCGCCCTCGTCTGGCCTCAGGGATCGGGGCGGCGGTCGCCCGCGCCATTCGGCCACCCGCCGCCGGCGGCGGCCCGGGCCCGATGACCAACTGACAAGAGCAGGATTGATGTTACCCAAACCGCGTTCCGACCTCGCCGCCAACACCGCCGCCTATGAGACGACGCCGCTGATCAAGGCGACGGGCTTTCGCGAATACGACGCCCGCTGGCTGCTCGGCCCCGATCTCAATCTGATGGGCGTCGAGGCGCTGGGCCTGGGCCTGGGAACCTATCTGCACGAACAGGGCCAGCGGCGCATCGTGGTCGGCCACGATTACCGCTCCTATTCCCTGTCGGTGAAGCAGGCCCTCACCCTGGGGCTCGTGGCCGCCGGTTGCGAGGTGCTGGACATCGGCCTCGCCCTCTCGCCCACCGCCTATTTCGCCCAGTTCGACCTGCCGGCCCCGTGCGTGGCCATGGTCACCGCCAGCCACAACGAAAACGGCTGGACCGGGGTGAAGATGGGTATCGGCCCGCCGGTGACCTTCGGTCCGGAGGAAATCGGCCGGCTCAGGGAGATCGTGCTCGGCGGAGCCTTTGCGGAGCGGCCGGGCGGCTCCCTCACCCACGTCTCCGGCGCGGCCGAGCGCTATGTGGCCGATGCGGCGTCTCGCTGCACCCTTCGCCGACCGCTGAAGGTGGTCTGCGCCTGCGGAAACGGCACGGCCGGGGCTTTCGCGCCTGGCGCGCTCAGAGCCATGGGGGCGCAGGTCGTCGAAATGGACTGCGATCTCGACTGGACCTTTCCGCGCTACAATCCGAACCCCGAAGACCTGGAGATGCTCCATTCCATGGCCGCCGCCGTGCGCGAACATGGCGCCGACCTGGCCCTCGGTTTCGACGGCGACGGCGACCGCTGCGGGGTGGTCGACGACACGGGCGAGGAGATCTTCGCCGACAAGATCGGTCTGATGCTGGCCCGCGACCTGGCTCCCCTGCATCCGGGCGCGAAGTTCGTGGTCGACGTGAAATCCACCGGCCTTTTCGCCACCGATCCGGTCCTCGCCGCGAACGGGGCCACCACCGTCTACTGGAAGACCGGCCACAGCTACATCAAGCGCAAGACCGCCGAGATCGGGGCCTTGGCCGGGTTCGAGAAGTCGGGTCACTTCTTCTTCAACGCCCCGCTCGGCCGCGGCTACGACTGCGCCCTCACGGCGGCGGCGGCGATCCTTTCCATGCTGGATCGCAATCCGGACAAGACGCTCAGCGACCTCAAGCGGGCGCTGCCGGTGGCCTACACATCCCTGACCATGAGCCCGCACTGCGCCGACGAGGTGAAATACGCCGTGGTCGACGAGATCGTGGCCGAATACCAGGCGCTGGCGGCGGCGGGCGGGCGCATCCTCGGCCGGGCGATCGGCGAGGTGATCACGGTCAACGGCGTGCGGGTGGCGCTGGACGACGGCTCGTGGCTGCTGGTCCGCGCCTCCTCGAACAAGCCGGAGATCGTGGTGGTGGTCGAGAGCACCCGCTCGGCGGACGACATGCGCGCCCTGTTCCACGAGGAGGTCAAGCCGCGCCTGGCCGCCCACCCCGAGGTCGGCGCCTACAACCAGGAGATCTGAGATGCGGGTGGCGATGATCGGGACCGGATACGTCGGCCTCGTGTCGGGCGCCTGCTTCGCCGATTTCGGCCATGTGGTCACCTGCATCGACAAGGACGAGAGCAAGATCGAGCGCCTGCGCTCCGGGGTGATGCCGATCTACGAGCCGGGCCTGGAGGATCTCGTCGAGCGCAACGCGCGCGAGGGCCGGCTCCATTTCGCCAGTGACGCGGTGGCGGCGGTGGCGGGGGCCGACGCGGTGTTCATCGCGGTTGGGACGCCCTCGCGACGCGGCGACGGCTACGCCGACCTCAGCTTCGTCCACGACGCCGCCCGCGAGGTCGCCGGCCTGGTCGCCGGCTTCACCGTGGTGGTCACCAAGTCCACCGTGCCGGTGGGGACGGGCGACGAGATCGAGGCGATCATCAACAGGGCGAACCCGAAGGCCGACATCGCGGTGGTCTCCAACCCGGAATTCCTCCGCGAGGGCTCGGCGATCGAGGATTTCAAGCGGCCGGACAGGGTAGTGGTCGGCCTTCACGACGAGCGGGCCCGGGCGGTGATGCACGAACTCTATCGCCCGCTCAGTCTCAACGAGACGCCGATGATCGTCACCGACCGGCGCACCTCGGAGCTGATCAAGTACGCCGCCAACGGCTTCCTGGCCATGAAGGTGACCTTCATCAACGAGGTGGCCGACCTGTGCGAGCAGGTGGGCGCGGACGTCCAGCAGGTCGCCCGCGGCATCGGTCTGGACAAGCGGATCGGGGCCAAGTTCCTGCACGCCGGGCCGGGCTACGGCGGATCGTGCTTCCCCAAAGACGCCCAGGCCCTGGCCCGCACGGCGGTCGACGCCGGCGCCCCGCTGAAGCTGGTCGAGACCACCATCGAGGCCAACGTGCGCCGCAAGCGGGCCATGGCCGGCAAGATTATCGCGGCGATGGGCGGGGCGGTGGCCGGCAAGACGATCGGGGTGCTCGGCCTGACCTTCAAGCCCAACACCGACGACATGCGCGACGCCCCTTCGCTGGACATCATCCCGGCCCTGGTCGCCGCCGGCGCCAAGGTGCAGGCCTTCGATCCGGAGGGCCACGAAGCACGGGCGCTGCTGCCGGGGGTGGATTTCAAGGACGGGGCCTACGAGGCGGCCGGGGGCGCCGACGCCCTCGTCATTCTCACCGAATGGGACCAGTTCCGGGCCCTCGACCTGGATCGCATCGGCGAGCTGATGGCCGCCCCCCTCATCGTCGATCTGCGCAACATCTACAGCCCGGACGAGGCGCGCTCCCGCGGCTTCACCTATGTGAGCGTGGGGCGGGCGTAAGGATCCAACCGCCACACCTCGCGTCATCCCGGCCGGAGGACGTCGCCAGACGTCCGCAGAGCCGGGACCCAGAGCGACTTGCGCCAGCGCTTGAACCGCCTGGGTCCCGGGTCTCACCTGCGGTTCGCCCGGGATGACGCAAGATGGGGGATGGGCGATCAAATGCGATAGCCCTGCCATGAAGGGGAGGGAGGTCTTCCCCTACTGTGCGGCGGTGCGCACGGCGCCGGCGATTTCGCGGACGAGCTGGCCGACCAGCTTTTCGTCGTCGCCCTCGGCCATGATCCGGATCAGGGGCTCGGTGCCCGAGGCGCGGACGAGGACCCGGCCGGTCCCGTTCAGGCGCGACTCCGCCTCGGCGATGGCTTCCCGGACGAGGCTGTGTTCCAGGGGCTTGCCGTGGGCGAAGCGGACGTTCTCGAGCTTCTGGGGCACCGGCTCGAACTGCCGGGCCAGGGCGCTCATCTTCTTGTTGGAGCGAACAAGTTCGGCCAGCACCTGCAGGGCGGCGATGAGGCCGTCGCCGGTGGTCGAATAATCGCTCATGATGATGTGGCCGGAGGCCTCGCCGCCGAGATTGAAGCGGCCCTCGCGCATCCGGGCCATGACATAGCGATCGCCGACATTGGTGCGCTCGAGGCTGAGGCCCTTACCGGCCAGGAAGCGCTCCAGGCCGAGATTGGACATCACCGTGGCCACCACCCCGCCGCCCTCGAGTTGGCCGCGCGCCGCCCAGGCCTGGGCGATGAGGGCCATGATCTGGTCGCCGTCGACGATCCGGCCGCGCTCGTCGCAGATCACCAGGCGGTCGGCGTCGCCGTCGAGGGCGATGCCGATGTCGGCGCGGTATTCCTTCACCGCCGCGATGATCGCGGCCGGATGGGTGGACCCGGATTCCTCGTTGATGTTGAAGCCGCTGGGACTGACGCCGATCTCCTTGACCTCGGCGCCGAGCTCATAAAGGGCGGTTGGGGCCACCTTGTAGGCCGCGCCATGGGCGCAATCGATCACCACCCGGAGGCCGTTGAAGCTCAAGGCGCGCGGCAGGGTGGCCTTGACGATCTCGATGTAGCGGGCCTGCGCCTCGTCCATCCGCGCCACGCGGCCGAGCTGCTTGGGGTTGGCGAGGCCCTCCTGCAGACCCTCGTCCATCAGGGCCTCGATGCGCGCCTCCATGTCGTCGGAGAGCTTGTAGCCGTCCGGACCGAAGAGCTTGATGCCGTTGTCGGCGTAGCT
>DASZKO010000220.1:0-11006 GCA_035605655.1 Caulobacteraceae bacterium
TGTAGCCGGAACTGTAGGTTCCCGTGAGAATCCTGGTGGTCATGGCGCGCGCTCCCGGTTCGCGCCTTGTCAGGCGCCTTTCGCGAAGCGGCACGCAGTCCCCAGCCCCGCGCCAGGCGAACACATCCCCAAACGGAGCGATCGTCAAGACCTCCGGGCGTTAGGCGAAGAGGGCTGCCTCGAAGCGTTTGGGGGCCGCCATCGCCGCCCGGGGACCCAGCACGCTCACCGTGCACCGGCGCGGCCCCAGCAGACGTGAGGCGAGGCGGGCGATGTCCGCGGCGCCCACCGCATCGATGTCGGCGGCCATCTCGGCGGGCGGCAGCAGGCGGCCGAAGGCCAGGTGCTGGGCGGCGGCCTGCTCGGCGCGGCCGCTGAGGGATTCGCGGCCCATGAACAGCGAAGCCTTGAGCTGCGCCTTGGCGCGGGCCAGTTCGGCCTCGCCCGCCGCCTCGGCGAGAGCGCGGATTTCCCCCGCCGCCGTCGCGGCGAGCTGGCCGGCGTCGGCGGCGGCGCAGCCGGCGTAGATCCCGAGCAAGCCCACGTCGGCATAGGCGTCGGCCCAGGCGTCGATGGCGTAGGCCAAGCCCAGGCGCTCGCGGGCCTCCTGGAAGAGGCGCGAGGACATGCCGCCGCCGAGCATCTCGGCGAAGAGGCGCAGGGCCCAGTGATCGGGATCGGTAATGCCCGGAGCGGGAAGCAGGAAGACCACGTGGGCCTGTTCGAGCCGGCGCTTCTCCCTGGCCGCGCCCCCGGTGAAGGCGGCCCCGGCCGGGGCGGGCGGTCCTTCCGCTTGCGCGGCCCCGAACGCGGCCTCCGCGAGGCGCAAAAGCTCGTCCTCGTCCACCGCCCCGGCGGCGCTCACCACCAGGCGGTCGGGGGCGTAGAGGGCGCCGCGCCAGGCTTGGAGCGCCGCCGGATCGGCCCGGGCGATGGCGGCGTTCGTGCCCAGGATCGGCCGGCCGAGCGCATGGCCGGCGAAGGCGGCGGCGTGGGCCAGCTCGAAGACCTGGTCGTCGGGGGTGTCGGCGGCCTCGGCGATCTCCTGGCCCACGACGTAGATCTCCTTGGCGAGGTCGTCGGGGTCGAGGCGGGGGCGCAGGATGAGGTCGGCGGTTACCGCCATGGCCAGCGGCAGACCGCCCGCCAGCGCCCTGACCTGGAAGCTCGTCCGCTCCTGGCCGGTGGCGGCGTTGATCTGGCCGCCGTCGGCCTCGATAGCCTCGACGATGTCCTTGGCCGAGCGCTCGCCCGCCCCCTTGAACACCATGTGTTCGAGAAGGTGCGACCAGCCCGCGCGGCCGCCGTCCTCCCAGCGCGCGCCCCGCCCGGCCACTACGCTGAGCGCCAGGGTCTCATAGCCGGCGGCGGCGTCGCAGATCACCGTGACCCCGTTGGCGAGGCGATGGACGGCTGGACCGGTCATCGCATCCCCCGCACGAAGGCTTTCACCGCCTCGGCGTCGGCGGCGATGGGCTCGCTGCGCTCTTGGCGCTCGGCCAGGGCGGCGACGATGGCCGGGACGGGCGGGGCGACGCCGGTAGCCGCCTCGACCGCGGCGGGGAACTTGGCCGGATGCGCGGTGGCCAGCACCACCAGCGGCGTCGCCCCTAGCGGCGAGACTTGCGCGGCGGCCAGGGCCACCGCTGTGTGGGGATCGACGAGTTCGCCGGTCGCGGCGAAGGTCGCGGCCATGGTCCGCGCGGCCTCGTCTTCGCTCACCGAAACGGCGGTGAAAACCTCGCCCATGGCGGCGCGCATGGGCCCCGGAAGGGTGAACGCTCCCTCGCGGGCGAAGGCTGCGAAAGCGGCGCCGGTCTCGCTCGCGTCGCGGCCGGCATATTCGAAGAAGAGGCGCTCGAAATTGGAGGCGACCTGGATGTCCATGGCCGGGCTGGAGGTGGCGATGGCCTGACCGCGCCGGTAGTCGCCGTCGTTGAGGGCGCGGGGCAGGATGTCGTTGGCGTTGGTGGCGATGATCAGGCGCTCGATCGGGGCCCCCATCCGGCGGGCCGCCCAGCCGGCGTAGGCGTCGCCGAAGTTGCCGGTCGGAACGGCGAAGCTCACCTCCCGGGCGGGCGCGCCCAGCGCCACGGCGGCGGTGAAGTAGTAGACGATCTGGGCTGCGATGCGGGCGAAATTGATCGAATTGACGGCCGCCAGGGAGACATCCTCGACGAACGCCTCGTCGATGAAGAGGGCTTTGAGCATGCCCTGGCAGGCGTCGAAATCCCCCTTGACGGCCAGGCAGGCGACGTTGTCGGCCCCGGTGGCGGTCATGAACCGCCGCTGGACCTCGCTGATCCGCCCCTCGGGGTAGAGGATCACCAGCCGCACCCCGGTCCGGCCGGCGAAGGCCGCCGCCGCCGCCCCGCCGGTATCGCCGCTGGTGGCGCAGACAATGGTCATGGTTCGCCCGCGCGCCGCCAGGGCGTGCTCGAAGAGACCGCCCAGCACCTGCATGGCCACGTCCTTGAAGGCGAGCGTCGGGCCGTGGAAAAGCTCGAGCAGGAACCGCCCGGGGGCGAGCTGGGTCACGGGGGCGACGGCCGGATGGGCGAAGCTGGCGTAGGCTTTGTGGCAGATCGCCGCCAGGTCGGGCGTGGCGATCTCGCCGCCGGTGAAGCGGCCGAGGACGGCGGCGGCGACTTCGGGATAAGGCGCGCCGGCGAAGGCGGCGATCTCCTCGGCGGTCAGGCGCGGCCACTCGGCTGGCGCATAGAGGCCGCCGTCGGGGGCGAGACCGGCCAGGAGCACGTCGATGAAGCCGGCTGTCGCACCGGCCCCGCGAGTCGAGACGAACCTCATGCCTCGCCCATCCGGCGCCAGACGTAGGCGATGAACGTCCACAGAAGCACGCCGGCCAGACCGAACCAGGTCAGGGCGTAGACGAGGTGATTGTTGGGAATGTCCTGCGGCAAGGCCGCCGGCCGCACCCCCGGCAGTGGCGGAGTCTCGGATTCGACCGCCAGGTAGTAGGGCGCGGCGCCGGGGCCGGCGAGGGTCTTCAGCGTCGCCCCATCGACCGCGTGCACCACCAGCGAACCGTCGGCCTGATGGGCCGGGGCCGGGTCGACCGGCCAGTGGCCGCCCGGCGCGCGCAGCACCCCGACCACCGCGGCGGGGGCCGCGAAGGGCGCCGCCCGCGGAGCCATCTGGCCGGCGAAGCGGTCGACAAGCCCGCGGTCGAGGGCGATGGCGCCATAGGCCGCGCCGGTGAGCGGGCAGACTCCCATCAGCCGCCAGGCGACGGCGCCGTCGCGCACTGCGTAGCGATAGGCTGGCGCGCTCGTCGCCACCGCCGGGCCGCAGGTCGCCGCCACCCGCATGAAGCCGACGTCCTCGCCGCGCCGGGCGGCGGCCAGCACCGCTTCGATGGGACGCGGGCCGGAGCGCTGGGAGGCGGCGATCCTGGCCAGGAGATCCTGTTTCCAGGCCAGGCGGTGGAGC
Organism: Caulobacteraceae bacterium; assembly: GCA_035605655.1. Taxonomy (GTDB): domain Bacteria; phylum Pseudomonadota; class Alphaproteobacteria; order Caulobacterales; family Caulobacteraceae; genus Acaudatibacter. The sequence goes on from DASZKO010000220.1 coordinate 3,451, forward strand.
TGCCAGGTCCCCAGGGCGGCGAGCAGCCCCATGCCAATGGCGACGGCCAAGGTGAGGCCGAGGGGGATCTTCCTCATGGCCCGGACCCGCCGCCCGTCGCCCGATTACGCACGTGGGCGGCGATCATCAGCCCCTTCATGGGCCTCAGCAGCGCGAAGCACAGAATCCCGGCGACCGGCACCCAGATCACCAGGGGAACCCACACCGGCGGCCGGTAGGCGATCTCGGTGAACAGCGCCCCGAACACGGCGATGAAGCCGACCACCATGATCACGAAGACCGCCGGTCCGTCGCCGCTGTCGCTGGCGCCGAGGTCATGGCCGCAGGCGATGCAGCGCGGCGTGACCGAGAGGAAGCCGGCGAACAACGGACCCTGGCCGCAGGCAGGGCAGCGGCCGGCGGCGCACGCCAGGAAAGGCTCGAGCCCGCTTAGGCCCGTCAATGCCCCCAACCGGCCCCGAAGGTCACATAAAGGAAGGTGAAGAGGAAAAGCCACACCACGTCGACGAAGTGCCAGTACCAGGCCGCCGCTTCGAAGCCGAAGTGCTGCTTGGGCGAGAAACCGCCGGCCATCAGGCGGGCCAGGCATACGGAGAGGAAGATGGTCCCGATGATGACGTGGAAACCATGGAACCCGGTGGCCATGAAGAATGCCGAACCGTAGAGCCCGGCGTTGGAGGATTCGGGCGAATAGAACAGGTGGTCGACGAGAATGTGATGGTATTCGTAGGCCTGAACCGAGGTGAACAGCACGCCCAGGACGATCGTCAGCGCCAGGCCGATCTTGGCCCCCCGCCGGTCACCCATCTGCAAGGCGTGGTGGGCCCAGGTGACGGTGGTCCCCGACAGCAGCAGGGTGAGGGTGTTGATCAGCGGCAGCTCGAAGGGCGGCACCACCTCGATGCCCTTGGGCGGCCAGGTGGCCCAGGCCGTGCGCACGTCGTCGATCGGCGAAAGGGTGCGGACGTGGTGGAAGAGGGCCATCTCGAAGAAGATCCAGAACCAGGCGACGAAGAACATCACCTCCGAGGCGATGAAGAGGATCATCCCGTAGCGCAGGCCGATGGAGACCACCGGTGTGTGGTCGCCCTCGTTGGCTTCCTTGACCACGTCGGTCCACCAGACGGCCATGGTGACCAGGACGCCCACGCCGCCCGCCGCCAGGAGCCACCAAGTCCCCTTGGGCAGGCCGAAAATGCCTTTCATCCACACCACCAGGCCAAGCGCCAGGGCCACCGCCGCCGCCGAGCCGACGAGCGGCCAGATGCTCGGATTGACCAGGTGGTAGTCGTGTTTGACGCCTTCGTGAGCCATGTCGCCTTCTCTGAAAATGCCCTTCGCCGGCGTGGTTGCTATAGCCCTGCCCTGGGCGCCGCGCCAAGGGGCGCGGCCTGGGCGCGAACGCCGGTCACCGCCGGGAAGAAGGTGTAGGAGAGCGTAATCGGTCCGGCGGCCACCGCATCGCGGTCGGCGCGGTAGCGCGGGTCGATGAAATAGACCACTGGAAACTCCACCGTCTCGCCCGGCCGGATGATCTGATTCTTGAAGCAAAAACACTCGAGCTTGGAGAAATAGGGCCCGGCCGATTCGGGGGTGACGTTGTAGAGGGCCCGGCCGGTGACGGCGACCGGACCGGTGTTGGTCGCCTTGAAGAAGGCGAGCTTGGCCTCGCCCAGCCTCGTCTCCTGACTGCGCTCGACCGGCGTGAAGGTCCACGAAAGGCCGCGCACATTGGTGTCGAAGCTGACGCTGACCGTGGATCCGGAAACCTCGCCAGGGGCGAAGCTCGCGCGCCGCGCCGTGCCGTTGAAGCCGGTCGCCTGGCAGAAAGCGCGGTAGAAGGGGACGGCGGCGAACGCGGCCCCGACCATGGCGACGAAGACGGCGGCGAGGCCGAGCGCCAGGCGGGCGTTGCGCTTATCGCTCATCCCCCGCTCTTCTTGATGAGGGTGATGACGAACACGAGAATCACGAAGGCCGCGAGGGAAAGGGCGATGAACAGGCTGCGGGCCCGCCGCGCCTTGGCCGCCGCCGGATCCTCGCCGAACGGATTGCTCATTTCCCCCATGCCAGCGGCGCGGCGCCCATCAGGTGCTCGGCCAGAAGCGTGGTGAACAGGCTGAAAAGATAGAGGATCGAGAAGGCGAAGAGATTGCGCGCCGCCTTGGCCCCGGCCTGGACGTCGTAGAGATCGCCGTCGCGATTGCGGGCCTCGCCGGATTCCCCGGCGTGGCTCATGGCGAGGCGCACGGCCAGGGTGAGGAACCCGGCGCCGCCGAGGGCCGCCACGGCGAGGTAGGCCAGGCCGCCCAGGCCAACGAAGGCCGGGACGACGGCCAGGGGGGCGAGGACGAGGCTGTAGGCGAGGATCTGTCGGCGGGTGGAGGCCGGACCGGCGATGAGCGGCATCATAGGCACCCCGGCCTTGGCGTAGTCGCCGCTCGTGTAGAGCGACAGGGCCCAGAAGTGCGGCGGCGTCCACAGGAAGATGATCGCCACCAGGAGCCACGCTTGCGGCGGGGCCGAACCGCTGGCCGCCGCCCAGCCCACCGCCGGCGGCAGGGCCCCGGCGAGGCCGCCGATGACGATGTTCTGGGCCGTGCGGCGCTTGAGCCAGCGGGTGTAGACCACCGCGTAGAAGAAAATCGTGAACGCCAGCAGGCCGGCTGCCAGCAGGTTGGCGGCGAGCCCCATGATCGCCACCGAGAACAGCGACAGCACCACACCCAGGGCCAGGGCGTCGGCGCGCTGGACCCGGCCCGCGGGGACCGGACGGCCGCGGGTGCGGCGCATCAGGGCGTCGATGTCGCCGTCGTAGCCCATGTTGAGGGCCGCCGAACCGCCGGCCCCCAGCGCGATGCACAGGATCGCCACCGCCGCCAGGATCGGATTGAGCGGGCCGCGGGCGCACACCAGGCCGGTGACCGCGGTCAGGATCACCAGCGACATCACGCGGGGCTTCAGGAGGGTGATGAAGTCACGCCAGGTGGCCGCTCTGGCCGGTGCGCTGAGAACCTGTTCCATCCCCTTAGCGATCGGCGTCCCGAGCCATCAGTGGGGCTCGGCGTGGAACACTGGCAGTTCGCTGAACTGGTGGAAGGGCGGCGGCGAGGGCAGCGTCCACTCCAGTGTGGTGGCCCCGGCGCCCCATGGGTTGGCTCTCGCCGGGCGGCGGCGGATGGCGGCCTCGGCCAGCACCACGAGGAAGACCCCCAGGCCGACCAGGGTGACGGCGTAGCCGATCGAGCTCACGCTGTTCCAGAAGGTGAAGGCGACCGGATAGTCCACCGAGCGGCGCGGCATCCCCTGCAGCCCCAGGAAATGCTGCGGAAAGAACACCAGGTTGACGCCGATGAAGGTGATCCAGAAGTGCATCGCGCCGAGGAACTCATTGTAGCGCACCCCCCACATCTTCTCGAACCAGTAGTAGAAGCCGGCGAAGATCGCGAAGACGGCTCCCAGACTCAGCACGTAGTGGAAGTGGGCGACCACATAATAGGTGTCATGCAGGGCGTAATCGATGCCGGCGTTGGCCAGGACCACGCCGGTGACCCCGCCGACGGTGAAAAGGAAGATGAAGCCGATCGCCCACAGCATGGGCGTCTTGAAGTCCAGGGAGCCGCCCCACATGGTGGCGATCCAGCTGAACACCTTCACCCCGGTGGGCACGGCGATCACCATGGTGGCGGCGATGAAATAGGCCTGCAGGTCCACCGGCATTCCGACGGTGAACATGTGGTGAGCCCAGACGATGAAGCCCAGGAAGCCGATCGCCACCATGGCGTAGGCCATGGCCAGGTAGCCGAACACCGGTTTGCGCGAGAACGTCGAGACGACGTGGCTGATCATCCCGAAGCCCGGGATGATCAGGATGTAGACCTCGGGATGGCCGAAGAACCAGAAGAGGTGCTGGAACATGGACGGATCGCCACCGCCGGCCGGGTCGAAGAAGTGGGTGCCGAAGTTGCGATCGGTGAGCAGCATGGTGATCGCCCCGGCCAGGACGGGCAGGGACAGCAGGAGCAGGAACACCGTCACCAGGATCGACCACACGAAGAGCGGCATGCGGTGCAGCGTCATCCCCGGCGCGCGCATGTTGAAGATGGTGGTGATGAAGTTGATCGCCCCCAGGATCGAACTCGCCCCGGCCAGGTGGATCGACAGGATGGCGCAGTCCATCGCCGGCCCGGTGTGGCCGATCGTCGACAGGGGCGGATAGAGCGTCCACCCCCCGCCGAAGCCCCTTCCCGGTCCGCCATCGACGAACATCGAGGTCAGAAGCATGATCCACGAGGCCACCAGCATCCAGAAACTGATGTTGTTCATCCGTGGGAACGCCATGTCCGGCGCCCCGATCATCAACGGCACGAACCAGTTGCCGAACCCGCCGATCATCGCCGGCATAACCATGAAAAAGATCATCGTAAGGGCGTGGGCGGTGACCACCACGTAGTAGCCGTGCTTCGATTGCTCGACGACGCCCATCAGGTTGATGGCCGAATTGGGTGTGAAGATCTGCAGGCCGGGCTCGGCGAGCTCCCAGCGGATCAGGCCCGAAAACAGGGCCCCGATGATCCCCGCCTGGATGGCGAAGATGATGTAGAGGGTGCCGATGTCCTTGTGGTTGGTGGACATGAACCAGCGGGTGAAGAACCCCGGCGCGCCGGAATGGCCGCCATAGGCTTCGGCGTGGGCGACTTTGTCGTGGGTGACATCGGCCATGATGAACCTTGGTCCTCGAATCGTTCTAGCGCGCCGGAGCGGCCGGCTTGGGCTGCTTGCTGGCCACCCAGGTATTGAAGTCGGCCTGGTTCACCACCTTGACCTCGATGGGCATGTAGGAGTGGTTGGCCCCGCACAGCTGCGAGCACTGGCCGTAAAAGACGCCGGTGCGGTCGGCCTTGAACCAGGTCTGGTTCAGCCGGCCGGGAATGGCGTCGATCTTGACCCCGAAGGCCGGCACCGAAAACGAATGGATGACGTCCTCGGCGGTGATGTCCAGCCGGACCACCTGGTTCACCGGCACATACATCGGCAGGTTGGCTTCCAGAAGATAGGGCAGCCTCCTGGCCTTGGCGTCCTCCTCGCTCATCGGCGTCGAGGTATAGGCGGCGATCTTCTGGTCGGGGTATTCGTAGTCCCAGTTCCACTGCCGGCCGGTGACCTTCACGGTCATGTAGGGCCTTGGCATGTCGTGCTCTTCGTAGAGCAGGCGGAACGAGAAGATGGCGATGAACATCAGGATCAGCACCGGAATCACCGTCCAGGCGATCTCGACAGCGGTGTTGTGGCTGAAGCGGGCCGGCTCGGGATTGGCCCGCTTGTTGAACCGCACGACGACGGTCAGCAGCAGGACGAGCACCAGGCCGGCGATGGCGATGATGATCGGCGAGAGCAGCCAGTTATGAAACCACACCTGCTCGGCGCGGATGTGCGAGGCCGCCCCCTGCAGGTCGATGCCGCGGTCCACCGGCTGGCCGAGAATGTCGGCGAAGGCCATCGGCGCGAATCCCAGGACCGCCGCCGCGGCCCCCGCCGTCAGCCGTGAAATCCCGCTCGCCGTGACCTTCATGTGCCTCTCGAGATCTTGCCGCATCCGGACCGCCGCCGGGCGGGTGCATACGGCTTTCAAACCCGCTTGCCAAGCGCGCGGCGAGGCGCGCGCCAGGGCGCTTGCGCCGAGCCTTATGGAGTCGCAGATTACCGCCCATGAACGCCATGCCTCCAAGGGCGAGGATCGCACGGCGCCTCGCGGCCGGCCTCTTCGCCGTCGCCGCGGTGGCCCCCTGCCTAGCCGCCGCCGCCGCCCTGCCCCCCGACGCCCATCCCGGCATGGAGGGCCTCCTGGTCTTCTGCACGGTCACCCCGGCCGGGCTTTCCGACAACTGCCGGTTCGGAGCGGCGATCACCAGCCCGACCGAACGGCTCAAGGCCGGGACCGAACTGGGCTACCTCGACGCCCACCCCTTCCGGATCTTCGGAGCCCAGAGCGGCGCGGAAGTCGAGGTCTTCGTTCGCCTGAGTGTCTCCCGCGCCGGTCCTGGATTCCGGGTCACGGACCCGGACGCCATCGGCCAGCCGCCCGCGCCGGCGGCGATCGAGGATCCGGTCTGGGTGCACTCTCCGCACGATCCGTGGGGCGGCGCCTTCATTCCCGACGACGCCTTTCGCACCAATGAGGCCGGCCGGGCGACGGTGAGCTGCACGGTGACCGGATCGGGCGCCCTGGCCAATTGCTGGCTCAAGCAGGAAGCCCCGACCGGGCGGGGATTCGGCTACGGCGTCCTGCGCCTCATGCAGTTCGCCCAGATGACTACCCTGACGGCGAACGGCCAGCCCGTCGCCGGCCGTCCCTATGACCTGACCTTGGTCTACACCGGCTCCGGAGGCGACCCGCGGCTCCTCCCCGAGACGCCCAGCTGGCAGCCCTAGGGCCCAGCCGAATATGTCTAGACATATTGTCGGAGGCGAATCCGCAGGGTGCGTCAGCCCTTGTTGAGCGGATAGGGCGTCCCGTCGCGGTGGCGGTAGGCTTCGCTGCCCGGTTCGGCGGCCATGTCGATATCGGGATAGTCGCAGCGGTCGTGGGCGGGATCGGAATTGCCGACTTCCAGGACCACCGCCTCGGCTTCCGAGCGGTTGATCAGGTGATGGCCGTCGGCGTCGCCGGCCCTGAAGGCGGCGCAGTCGCCGGGGCCGAGCGTCTCCTCGCCCGCGTCGGTGACGAGCGTCAGCTCGCCGGCCACGACCATGACGAACTCGTCCTCGTGGCTGTGCCAGTGGCGCTGGCTCGACCACACGCCCGGGGGTATGCGCGAGAGATTGACCCCAAACGCCGTCAGCCCGGCGAAGCGCCCGAGCCGGCGCCAGTTCGATCCCAGGCAAGGGGCGTCGAAGGGCGGGGGATAGTTGCAGCCGCTCTCTTGCGGAATGGCGGCCAGATCGAGCTTTTTCATCGGGCGGTTTCCTCCTCGGGCGCGGACGACTATCTCTAGCCTCCGCCTCCACGAAAGACACGCCATGACCGCCGCCGTCCTCGCGCCCTCGATCCTCGAAGCTTCCGATGTCGACCCGGCCCGGGCGGCCGCCGTGCTGGGCGAGGCTCTCGAGGGCGCCGACGACGGGGAGATCTTCCTCGAGCGCTCGCAGAGCGAGATGTTCGTCTATGACGACGGGCGGCTGAAATCGGCCTCCTACGACGCCACCGAGGGCTTCGGCCTGCGCGTGGTAGCCGGGGAGACGGCCGGCTACGGCCACTCCAGCGAGATCAGCGAGGCCGCCATCCGCCGGGCCGCCGACACCGCATCGATGGCCAAGCGGGGCTACAGCGGCGTCGCTGGCGAGGGCCCCCGGGCCACCAACGAGAAGCTCTATGGCGACGACGATCCCCTCGCCTCCCCCGGCTTCGCCGACAAGGTCGCCCTGCTGCAGGAGATCGACGCCTATGCCCGCGCCGCCGACCCGCGCGTCGCCCAGGTGATGGTCTCCCTGGCCGGCGAGCGGCGGGTGGTGGAGATCCTGCGCGCCGAGGGCCGGCTGATCCGCGACATCCGCCC
>DASZKO010000051.1:0-1652 GCA_035605655.1 Caulobacteraceae bacterium
TGTTTTGCCGCTATCCTAGACCCAAGCGCGGCCATGCGCACCCACGCGGGGGCTTCACGCGTTCAAGGTGCTTCCGATGAAAACGCCCCTCATTCTTCCGGTAATCCTCGCCGCCGCCGGCGCGGTTCACGCAATCCCCGCGGTCGACGCGCCCGCGCCGGCGTTCGTCGCCCGCGACGCCGCCGGCAAGACCGTCAGTCTCGCGGCCTTCCGCGGCAAGACCGTCGTCCTGGAATGGACCAACGACGGCTGCCCGTTCGTCGGCCACATGTACAACAGCGGCGTGATGCAGGGCCTGCAGCGCAACGCGGCTGCCGACGGCGTCGTCTGGCTGACCGTGATCTCCTCGGCCCCGGGCAAGCAGGGCTTTCTGGCGCCCGCTCAGGTCGGGCCGTGGAAGGCCAGGGTCGGCGCCGCACCGGCCGATGTGCTGCTCGATCCGGGCGGCCAGCTCGGCCGCGCCTATGACGCGCGCACCACGCCCAACATGGTGGTGATCGATCGGACCGGCCGCATGGTCTATGAAGGCGCGATCGATGACGATCCCTCCACGAACCCCGCCGATGCGCACAAGGCCAGGAACTATGTCGCCCTGGCCCTCGCCGACCTCAGGGACGGCCGGCCGGTCGCCCCGGCGGTCACCAAGTCCTACGGCTGCAGCGTGAAATATCCTTGAGCGGCGAGATCGAAGTCCGCCTGGCCGCGGCGGAGGAAAAGCCGGCGCTGGCCAACCTCTTCCAGCTCTACGTCCACGACTTCTCCGAACTGTGGTCCGGAACCGACGACGGCGAGCTCGATGACGACGGCCGCTTTTCGCCCTATCCCTTCCTCGACGCCTACTGGGGCGAGTCCAGCCGCATTCCCCTGCTGGCGCGGGTGGGCGGGCGCCTCGCCGGCTTCGCCCTGATCAACGCCAGTTCCCACTCAGGGCTTGCGGTCGACCGCAACATGGCCGAGTTCTTCATCGTCCGAAAACACCGCCGCAGCGGGGCCGGCACGGCCGTGGCGCAACACATCTTCCAGCTCTATCCCGGCCTGTGGGAGGCGGCGGTGGCGCGCCGCAACACCGGCGCCCTGGCGTTCTGGCGCAAGGCCGTCGGCGGCTGCCCGGGGCTGACCGAGGTCCAGGAGCTCGACCGGCGCACGAAGGAATGGGACGGACCCATTCTCAGGTTCCGCATCAAGTCGGAGCCAGCGGGTGAGCCGGAATAGGCGGCGGAGCCGACCGCCTGCGAACGGCGCACCGAGAGCGATCGCCATGGCGGCAGGCCGCCACCCTGGTCCGCCAGGCGGCGAGGTCGGCCTGACGCCGGGCGTCCAAGGCCTTGACCTGGGCCTTGTAGTCCGCGTGGGCCTGGGCGTAGGCGGCGGCGTCGGACTGGACGCGGGCGTTGTATTGCGCGAGCCCCGCCTGATAGGCGGCCTCCTTGCCCGCATTGCGCGCGGCGACGTCGTCGTTGAAGCGCTTGACCTCGCCGTTCAGCGCCGCCGCCGAGGCGGCCGCCGGCCCCGCCTGACCCTGGCCGGCGATCGAAGCCTGGGCGCGGGCCTTCACATCGGCGGCCTGTCTGTCGGAGGCGTCGATGGCCAGGGCCGCGTCGGCGTCGGCGAGGGCCTTGGCCGCCTGGTTCGTCGCCAGTTCGGACCTGGCC
>DASZKO010000053.1:0-1616 GCA_035605655.1 Caulobacteraceae bacterium
CGCCGACGCGGCCCTGGCCATCGACGCCTCCGACAGACAGGCCGCCGATGTGAAGGCCCGCGCCCAGGCTTCGATCGCCGGCCAGGGTCAGGCGGGGCCGGCGGCCGCCTCGGCGGCGGCGCTGAACGGCGAGGTCAAGCACTTCAACGACGACGTCGCCGCGCGCAACGCAGGGAAAGAAGCCGCCTATCAGGCGGGGCTCGCGCAATACAACACTCGCGTCCAGTCCGACGCGGCTGCTTACGCCCAGGCTCAGGCGGCCTACCAGGCCCAGGTCAGGGCCCTGGACGCCCGGCGTCAGGCCGACCTCGCCGCCTGGCGGACCAGGGTGGCGGCCTGCCGCCATGGCGATCGCTCTCAGTGCGCCGGTCGCAGGCGGTCGGCTCCGCCGCCTATTCCGGCTCACCCGCTGGCTCCGACTTGATGCGGAACCTGAGAATGGGTCCGTCCCATTCCTTCGTGCGCCGGTCCAGCTCCTGGACCTCGGTCAGCCCCGGACAGCCGCCGACGGCCTTGCGCCAGAAGGCCAGCGCGGCCGTGTTGCGGCGCGCCACCGCCGCCTCCCACAGGCCGGGATAGAGCTGGAAGACTTGTTGCGCCACGGCCGTGCCGGCCCCGCCGCGGCGGTGTTTTCGGACGATGAAGAACTCGGCCATGTTGCGCTCGACCGCCAGCCCCGAGTGCGAAATGGCGTTGATCAGGGCGAAACCGGCGAGGCGCCCGTCGATCCGCACCAGCAGGGGAATGCGGCTGGACTCGCCCCAGTAGGCGTCGAGAAACGGGTAGGGCGCAAAGCGCCCGTTGTCCTCCAGCTCACCCTCCTCGCGCCCGGCCCACTGCTCGGAGAAGTCATGGACGTAGAGCTGGAAGAGGTTGGCCAGCGCCGGCTTTTCCTCCGGCGCGGCCAGGAGGACCTCGATCTCGCCGCTCAAGGATATTTCACGCTGCAGCCATAGGACTTGGTGACCGCCGGCGCGATCGGGCGGCCGTCCCTGAGGTCGGCGAGGGCCAGGGCGACATAGTTCCTGGCCTTGTGCGCATCGGCGGGGTTCGTCGAGGGATCGTCATCGATGGCGCCCTCATAGACCAGGCGGCCGGTCCGATCGATCACCACCATGTTGGGCGTGGTGCGCGCATCATAGGCGTGGCCGAGCTGGCCGCCCGGATCGAGCAATACATCGGCCGGCGCGGCGCCGACCCTGGCCTTCCAGGCGCCGACTTCGCCGGGCGTCAGATAGCCCTGCTTGCCGGGCGCGGAGGAGATCACGGTCAGCCAGACGACACCGCCCGCGGCCGCCTTGCGTTGCAGGTCCTGCATCACGCCGCTGTTGTACATGTGGCCGACGAACGGGCAGCCGTCGTTGGTCCATTCCAGGACGACGGTCTTGCCGCGGAAGGCCGCGAGACTGACGGTCTTGCCGGCGCCGTCGCGGACGACGAACGCCGGCGCGGGCGCATCGACGGCTGGGGCCGCATGAACCGCGCCGGCGGCGGCGAGGATTACCGGAAGAATGAGGGGCGTTTTCATCGGAAGCACCTTGAACGCGTGAAGCCCCCGCGTGGGTGCGCATGGCCGCGCTTGGGTCTAGGATAGCGGCAAAACAAGCAGGAGGCGC
>DASZKO010000056.1:0-25793 GCA_035605655.1 Caulobacteraceae bacterium
CCAGGCCTTCTACAGCTTGGCCCGCGAGGCCATGACCGCCGCCAACATCGACCTTAGGGTGCAGTTGCTGGATGCTTGACGGGCAGCTCTTGAACCGGCGGCCTATTTCCACTCCCCGGCCCTCAGCGCGGCGGCGACGGCGGCGGTGACGCCGTCCCAGTCCTTCGGCGCGGGCGGGCGGAAGAGGCGCATGTTCGGATACCAGGGCGTGTCGGTCCGTTCGCGCAGCCAGCGCCAGTCCGGGGCGTAGGGCAGCATCACCCACACCGGCTTGCCGATCGCCCCGGCCACGTGGCCGACCGAGGTGTCGACGCAGACCAGGAGGTCGAGGGCCTCGATGACGGCGGCGGAATCGCCGAAATTGTCCAGCTCGGGGCCGAGGTTGATCAGCGGCGCACGGCCGAAATAGCCGCCGACCTGCTCGGTGGCCGGGCCCTTCTGCAGGGAGATGAAGTTGAACTGGTCGAGCTCGGTGATCGCCGCCAGCCGCGAGAGGGTGATGGTGCGGTTCCGGTCGTTCATGTGCGTCGGCCGGCCGGCCCAAACCAGGCCGATGCGGGGTCGTCCCGGCGGAGCCAGCTGGTCCAGCCGCGCCGCCCAGCGGGCCCGCGCCTCGGGCTGGGGGTGCAGGTAGGGGATGGCGGCGGGTATGGCGCCGAGCCGGGTGCCATGGTGGCGCGGCAGGCCACTCATGGTCTCCCAGGCGTCGACCTTGGGGCAGGCGGCCCAGGCGTCGAAGATCACGTCGACGCCGGGGATCTTTCCGATCAGCGGCTGCAGCTCCTTGCTGCACGCCACCACCACCTTGCCGACCCGCTTCTTGACCCACGGGATGTAGCGGCTGAACTGTATGCCGTCGCCATAGCCCTGGTCGGCGACCAGCAGCACCGAGCCGTTCTCGATGGGCTTGCCGTCCCACGGCGGGATGTTCTCCAGCGGCATGGGATTGGGAACGCCGGGCAGCTTGTAGCGCCACTCGTACTCCTCCCAGCCCCTGGCGAAGTCGCTCTGGATCAGCAGGGCTTCAGCCAGGCCCAGGTGCGCGCTCGGCTGGTTGGTGTTGAGCGCCAAGGCCCTCTCGGCGTGGAACACCGCCTTTTCCGGCTCGCCGCGCTCGTAGTGGAGGACCGACAGGTTCGAGTGGCAGATCGGATCGTTGGGGTCGAGCTTGGAGGCCCGCCCGCCGGCCTCGAGGGCCTCGTCATAGCGGCCCTGGATGCGGTAGCCCTCGCAGATGTTGCGCAGGTACTTCGGCTGGGGCTCGATCTCGATCGAGTCCTCCATGAACTTCACCGCATCGGCGAGGCGGCCCTGGCGGTAGGCGATCACCCCCTTGGTGTGCACCGCCTCGGCATAGCGGGGGCGGATCTCCAGGGCCTTGTCGATCAGCTCGAGGGCCTCCGGCAGCTTGCCCTCGCGCTCGAATTCGCCGGCCCGCTTGACGAGGTCCTCCGGCGAATCGGCGACCTCGGCGATGGTCGAACCGCCCTTCACGCCGCTTCCTCCAGGCCCTCGACGGTGTAGCCCAGCCGGTCCATGGCCGTCTGGAGGATGGGGACGACCGGAGTCAGGTGCTTGACGTAGGCCCGATAGCGGAGGCGAGAGCGGTCGTAGAGCTTTTCAGTCACCTGGGCGTAGCTCGCGGTTCGCGCATAGCGCATGTTCTCATGGAAATTCAGGCACTTCTCGTCGAAGGGCTCGCCGATGAAATCGAGCATCCGGCGCACCGAGCCCTCCTGGTCGGCGACGATGTCCTCGTAGCGGATCGGCAGGTAGCGCAGGGGCATCTGGCTTCGGTAGTGGGCCACCAGGTCGGCGATCAGGGCGTAGTGCTTGGCCACGGTGTCGAGGTCATAGGCGCAGTAGAAGCCGTGGGTCAGCTGGTTGGAGAATACGGAAAGGACGATGTCCAGGGGGTGGCGCAGCACATGAATGATCGGGGCGGCGGGGAACAACAGGCCGATGAGCCCAAGATGGGTCTCGTTGAGCGGCATCTTGTCGGTAAACCACCGCGCGCCGGGGGTCACGACGCCGCTTTGCCGCACCCTGGTGAGATAATAGTCGCGCAAGGTGTCCAGGCCCTCGCGCTGGTCGCCCATCCACAGTTCGGCCAGGGCCTCGGGATAGGCCAGGGGGCTGTTGAGCATGCGCGGCATCATGCCGCTGATGTCGCTGATGAACGGCAGCTCGTCACCGGCCGCGATGGCCGGATGGGCGGTGAGGGTCTGCTCCACCAGGGTGGTGCCCGAGCGCGGGAAGCCGAGGATGAAGATCGGCTGGGCCACGTCGGTGCGCACGCCCGCCTTGGGCATGATTCTGAGGCGGGTGTCCGTGAAAAACCGAGTCAGGCGCTGAGCGAGATTGGCCGCGTGGTCGGCGAGATAGGCCGTGCGGCTGATCTCGCGCACCAGGCGCTTTCCCTCGGTGTAGGCGGCGAAAGCTTCGTCGAAGTGCTCGAGCCGATCGAGCAGGCGGCCCTTTTCGAGAAGCTCGGTGGGTCCGAGGCCCCCGTCCTGGCGCTGGGTGGCGATCTCCTCGAGGACCTCCAGGGCCGGCTCATAATCCTTGGTCCGGCCGTGCAGGACGGCCCTGGACAGCATGACGCTCTGGTTGCCCGGCGAGATGGAGGCGGCCTTTTCGAGAAGTTCGCCGGCCGGCTTGAAGTTGCGGTCGGCCTCTTCGAGGCGGGCGAAGCCGAGCACCGTTTGCAGGATGTTCGGATCCTGCGCCATGCTTTCCTCGTAGAGGGCGCGCGCCTCGGCCATCTTGCCCTGGTTCTTGAGATTCCAGGCGAGGTTGGCCAAGAGGATCGGACCGCGGCGGTCGGCCAGCTCCAGGGCCCGGCGGTAGTGGTACTCGCCAATCTGCGGGCGGTTGATCTCGGTCAGTATCATGCCCATCAGGTGATGCGACTGGGCGTTCTCCGGGGCGATGCGCACGGCGTTACGGGCATGGATTTCGGCTTCGGCCGAGGCGCCGCGGTTCATCAGCATCAGGGTCAGTTCGTTGGTCGCCCAGAAATCATTGGGATTGAGGGCCACGACCCGGCGGATCAGCACCTCGGCGGTGGCCGGTTGGGTGGGCTTGCGGATCTGGAAGAGCAGCTTGAGCGCGTCGCCCTGGCCAGGGGCCAGTTCCAGCGCCTCCAGGCAAAGGCGCGTGGCGATCTCGACGTCGCCGTCGGTGAAGGCCTTGCTGGCCTGCTCGACCAGGGGGGCGACATGGCGGGTGGCCGCCGAGGGGGCCATCAGCGCCACGTCCATCGCGCAGCACCGCCGGGCCGGCAGGCCGCTGCCGCAGGCGCACAGGCCCGTCTGGACTTCACCCGTCATGCTTCGCGCCGCGTCCCCGACTTCATCACGGCTCCGTATCTAGCCGGGGCGAAGCGGAAATGGGAGTCTCGCCGACGGACAGATCGCCGCGCCGCCCTCGAACAGATCGATCAAGAGCGGCGCGGGAGAGCCGAAAATCGGCAAACGCGACGGTCAGCAGGCGTTTCGTAACACGTAGCGGCGGGCATAGGCGTCCCATACCCAACGCTGGCCGCAAGAGCCGTAGTAGGGTGCGCCGTAGGCGGGGGAATAAGCCCCATCGTCATAGCCGGAGTCATAGGCGCCGTCGTAGCCGCCGTCGTAGCCGTAGCCGGGATAGCCGTAAGCGCCGTAGCCGTAGCCGTAGCCGGGATAGCCGTAGCCGCTGCCGATGGCGGCGCCGAGCGCCAAGCCACCGAGCGCCGCGCCAGCGTAGTAGCCATTGTCGTAGTAGCCACCGCGGTAACCGCCGCGATAGCCGCCGTTGTAACCGCCGTTGTAGCGGTAGCCGCCGCTGTAGCCGCCATTGTAGCCGCCGTTGTAGCGGTAGCCGCTGGTTCTTTGGCCGCTCCCGGCGCGACCGGCGGTGTCCCGCTGACGCGACGTCGAGTGAGATACGCTGCTATGACGAGTGTTGTCCTGAGATGACGCCGGGGCGGCGACGAGCATCAGGCCGGCGGCGGCCGCAGCGACCGTCCCGAAACGCAAGAGTTTGTTCATGAAAGCTCCTATTTTCCCCGGTAAACAACGCCCACCCGGCGGGTTTGATCCGAAAACAACGCGGTTTCCTAAGTAGAAGCTGGAGTGTGCGGACCTCAATTCCAGTCCCGTGACTTGATGGGCGCGCTTCCCGCGAACGGCCGGTCGTTCAGGCTCGCGCCGCCTTGCCGCGCCAGCCCCACGGCCGGCCGTCGGGGGCGGTCTCCTCGCCCCGCGCCAGGCGCTTGTCTATGGCCGCGACGATCATCCGCGCCGACAGGCCGTGCAAGGCCAGGGCGTCAGCGGCCAGGGGCCCGGCGATGGGAATGGCGGTGATCAGGGTCCGGCCGCCCATCATCGCCGCGCAAGCGGCCAGCACCCGCAAGGGGACCTCGGCCCGTGCGCCCTGCGCCAGCAGGAACAGGGCGACGGCGCCGCCGTAACCCTCGCCGACAAATGGAATCCACGACAAGGCGGCCTCGGCGCCGAGGCGGAAAGGGCCGATGCGCAGCAGGCCGTCGGTGAGCTTGCCGACCCGCTCGACGCTGCGGCGGATGGCGAGAAGATCGGCGTTACGGTCGGGCACGAACTGTTCCTTCGGAGTCTGTCAGGCCCCTCGCCCGCTGACGTGGTGCGGCGGGCGCGAGTCCGCTAGAGGTGATCCCTGAAGCTTGAACGGCTGGGAAGGCGGCCAAGTTGCCCCTGCGCTTGCACGACCTGGCCACCGGCCTGCACCTCGAGACCCTGGCGGCGGTGACCGCCGGAGCGGTGGTGGCCACCGCCGCCGGAGTGATCGCCAACCTTTTCGAGGCCCGCATCCACCGGCGCGAGCGCGAGCGCTTGGCGGCCCTGCTGTTCGGCGAGGTCATCTCGACCTTGCGGACGATGCTAGGGGCGGCCATCCAGTCGATGGAGGTCGGCGAGCGCTACGGCCCGGTCACCCGCCGCATCCTGATCGCCGCCCGCCGCGAGATCGACATCTATGAGCGCAACCGCGAATCCCTGCTCGATCTGCGTGACAGCCAGCTGCGGGTCGATGTCCACAGCACGGTGATCCGCATCGCCATGCCTCTCGATGGTGTTCTCGCCTCCCTGGACGATCCGGCCAGCGGCCACCCCGAGGCGCGCGATCTCGGCGTCACCTTCATGGCGGAGAGCCTGAACCGCTTCCCCGCGCTCATCGCCCGCCTTTCCAAGGTGGCCGGCCAGAGCTTCGATCAGTACCAGCAGGTCTTCGCCCCGGTGACGCCGGAGGGCGCGCCCTAAAGCCCCCGGCCGATGGCTTCGGGCTCGACGTGCAGGTGGGGGCCCTGCGAGCCATGGGCGGACTCGGGGAAGAGGCGTCGGAAAGCCACCCCCGACCGGCGGATCCGCTGCGCCGCCGCGCTCGGCGACATGCCGGCGACGACGATGTCGTAGGCCCCCGGCGCCTGGCGCGTGCCCATGGAATGGTGCGAGATCACCCCCACCGGAACGGTCAGCGCCCCTTCGGCGCGCAATCGGTTCTCCTCCGCCGGCGTCCGATAGCCGCCGGTCTGGCGCCACCGGCCGGCCCCGAAAATGGTGTTCATGAGGGCGGGGAATTGGCCGCTGTAGGAGGCGTTCAAAGAACTTTGTGGCCTGCTCGTCTGGGTTCGAGGCAATTCCCAGACCGGGGTCTGGGCGGCGCCCATGTTGTCGGCGAGCGCGAAGGCGGCGTCCGAATCCCCCTGGGCGGCGGCGGCGCGATACCACTTGATAGCCAGTGCGGCGTTCTTCGGACCGCCCAGGCCCTTGGCCAGCATGTCGGCCAGGCGCACCTGGGCCTCGGCGTGCCCCTGTTCGGCCGCCTTGCGGAACCACGCGAGGGCCTGGGCAAAGTCGGGAGCGGCGCCGCGGCCCTGGCTGTAGAGTCGGCCCAGGTTGAACTGCGCCCCGGCATCGCCTCGTTCGGCGGCGGGGCGGTAGAACCGCAGGCCGGCCTCGAACTCGTCGTGGGTCACCGGGCCGGCCGCGAGGTCGGCCGCGGGGGGTGTCGGGCTCGCCGGAGCGGAGGGGGCCAGGGCCGTGTCGGCGGCGAGGGCGGGCGCGCAGAGCCCGGACGCCGTGACCAACAGGATCACGAAAAAGAAGGCTGAGGGACGCATCGGCGGACGATTAGCGGTCCCGGCCCTGAGAATCCACCCCGGGGCCCAGCAAAAAAGCGTCGATAAGGATTGAAACAGCGGCCCGCGGCGCTCACATTAGGTGCGCCGCGGGCTCATCCCCCCCGTTCTCGCGGCTCGACTGGCCCGGCGGAGTGACTGTTTCGCCGGGCCACTTTTTTATGAACCCTCAGGCGGGGGCAATGGACTTTAGGTCGCCAGCCTTCGATTGGAGAGGCGACGTGTCAAAAACGACACATATGTCCCCCGCCCTCGATCCCGAAACCGTTCGAGCCTTCCGCCGCGATGGCGCCGTCCCTCTGCGGGCGCTGGTTTGCGCGGCCGATGTCGCCGCCTTGCGGGAGGGCGTCGACGCCCTGATGGCCCGGCCGAGCCCGCGCGCCAAGCTGGCCACGGCAGCCGGCGATCCGGGCCTCTTCTTCGAGGATTTCTGCAACTGGCGGGAGATCGCCGCCTTTCGCCGCTTCGTCGAAGCGGGCCCGCTGGGCGCCGCGGCGGGGGCGCTGATGGGGGCGCGGCAGGCGCGCTTCTATCACGATCATGTGCTCGTCAAGGAGGGCGGCACGCGCACCCCCACCCCCTGGCACCAGGACCAGCCCTACTACAATATCGACGGCGCCCAGAGCGTGAGCTTCTGGATTCCCTTGGATCCCGTGGGCCGGGAGGCGACCTTGGAGTTCCTGGCCGGCTCGCACCTTGGGCCCTGGCTGATGCCGCGCGGATTCGCCGACCGCGAGGCCCGCTGGTTCCCGGAAGGCGCCCTCGCCGACCTGCCGGACATCGAGGCCGATCGCGCCGCCTTTCCCCTCCTCGGCTGGGCCCTGGAGCCGGGCGACGCCGTCGCCTTCCACATGCTCACCCTGCACGCGGCGGCCGGCTCGGATCGCCGTCGGCGGGTGTTCTCCGCGCGCTTCATCGGCGACGACATGCGCCACGCGCCCAGGCCCTGGACCACCTCGCCGGACTTTCCCGGCCTCGCCGACGAACTCGCCCCCGGCGCGCCCATGGACCATCCGCTCTTTCCGATCGTGTGGGTGGCGTCCTGAAGCCGCGTCAGGCCCGAGTGAGCTCCAGGCCCTCGAACTGGCCGGCGGAGCGCCAGGCTTCCAGCACCTCGACGAAGCGGATCGGCCCGGCCCCGTAGAAGCCGTTCTGCACCGCCTTGGGATTGGGCTTGCCCTCGTTGTTGTAGTAGCCGGGCGTGCATTCGGCCTGGAACTTCTCCCGCATCACCGCCAAGGACTTTATGGTGTCGACCCAGCCCTGTTCGGCCGCCTCGCTGACCTCGATGGCCCGCACCTGGCTACCGAGGCAGTGGCTCACGATGTAGGCCACGTGCCTGGACTGCTCGTTGAGCATGTGGGGGAAATTGACGCTGAAGCCCGACTGGGTCTGGGTGACGATGAAGCAGTTGGGAAAATCGCGGGTGTGGAAGCCGTGCAGGGTGCGCACCCCGTCGGCCCATTTTTCGGTCAGGCTCACCCCGCCGCGGCCGTAGAGCTCGTAACCCGAGCGGCGGGTGTATTCGGTCCCCACCTCGAAGCCGGTGGCGTAGATCAGGCAGTCGATTTCGTATTCGCGGCCGTTCGCCCACACCGCATGCTCGGTGATCTTCTCGACGCCCCGGCCATGGGTGTCGACCAGCGTCACGTTGGGCCGGTTGAAGGCGTCCAGATACTCGTCGTGGAAGCACGGCCGTTTGCAGAACTGGCGGTAGTAGGGCTTGAGCGCCTCGGCGGTGGCCGGGTCGTGGACCAGCGCGTCCACCCGGGCGCGGATCTGCTCCATCTTCTGGAAATCGGCGATCTCCAGCATCTCGCCGGCCTCGGCGGGCGCCGTGTCGCCGGCCCGCTCGTTGCGGCGGGCGAGGATCAGCAGGTTGCGGATGATCTCGGTCCAGCCGTCGTTGACGAGGTCCTCGTCCTGGAAGCCGCCGGAGACGAGGATGTTGAAGTTGTCCATCCGCCGCTGCTGCCAGCCGGGCTCGAGGCCGGCCCGCCAGGCCGGGTCGGTGGGCCGGTTCGCGCGCACGTCGATCGACGAGGGCGTGCGCTGGAAGACGGTCAGCGACCTGGCTCCGGCCGCCAGGTGCGGCACGCACTGGACCGCGGTGGCCCCTGTGCCGATGATCCCCACCCGCTTGTCTTTCAGGCCCGTCAGGCCGCCGGTGGAATCGCCGCCGGTGTAGCCGTAGTCCCAGCGGCTGGTGTGGAAGGAATGGCCCTTGAAGGTCTCCACGCCCGGGATGCCGGGCAGCTTGGGCCGGTGAAGGGGCCCGTTGGCCATGATCACGAAACGGGCCCGCATGGCGTCGCCGCGGTTGGTCGAGATCACCCATCGCGAAGCCGCCTCGTCCCAGTCCATCCGGGTGACCTCGGTCTGGAAGCAGGCGTTGTCATAGAGGTCGAAATGGCGGCCGATGGCCCGGCTGTGGGCGAGGATCTCCGGGGCCCGGGAATACTTCTCCACCGGCACGTAGCCGAGCTCTTCGAGCAGGGGCAGGTAGATGTAGGATTCCACGTCGCAGGCCGCGCCCGGGTAGCGGTTCCAGTACCAGGTGCCGCCGAAGTCGCCGCCCTTCTCGATGATCCGGATGTCCTTGACCCCGGCTTCGCGCAGGCGGGCCCCCGCCAGGAGGCCGCCGAACCCGCCGCCGACGATGATCACGTCGACCTCGTCGGTGAGCGGATCACGGGAAAAGCCCGGCTCGACATAGGGATCGTCGAGATAGTGAGCGAACTGGCCGTCGATCTTGACGTATTGCTCATTGCCGTCGGCCCGCAGGCGCTTGTCGCGCTCGGCGCGGTATTTTTCGCGCAGGGCCTCGGGATCGAAGCCGAGTCCGGTAGCCGCTTCGCCGTCGTGAGCCATGGAAGTCCCTTCATCCAAACGGGCGTTTGAATCCATCATGGGCGGGCGGCCGACGCAAGGGTCTCCCGCGCCCCGAGGGTCGAGGTCAGTGGGGGAGTTGGGCGGCTATTCGGGTGAAGACCGCGCCGATCCTGTGTCCCAGATGATGCATCAGGATCACCCCGCAGCCGGCCAGGATGGTCAGCATCAAGGCGTATTCGCTGGCCGCCGCTCCGCCCTCGTCGAGGGTGTAGGGGGCGATGCGTCGTGAGATCGGTTCAAAAGTCATGCGCTCGAGACGAGAAATTCCGCAAAACGCAGGAGGTTGCTGGCCGCGACATTACGCCGCGGGGGGGAGCACCCGGTAAACCTGCAGCCTGAAGTTAGGGGGCGAAATCCGGCGAAGCCAGGGGGGTGTGACGCCGTGGCGCAGGGCCGCCGAGAAGCTCTTCGGCCCGGCCGTCAGGGGATAGGGCGGGCAGTCGACGACATAGTCGGGATGCACGGCCCGCAGGGCGGCGTCGGCTGTGGCCGGATCGGCGGCGTTCCAGAAACGGTGGACGGCCAGAATCTGCGCCGCCATCCGATGATACGGCGCGGCGATGACCGAGTGGTGGGTGAAGGCGACGATGAACGGACCCAGATCCTGCGGGGCCAGGACGAGGCCGGGTGGCAGGGCGGCCAGCGGCCCGTAGGCCTTCTGGCCGAAGCACCGGGGGCCGGAATTGATCAGTTTCGGGGCCGGGCGGGCGGCGGCCTTCAGGGCGGTTTCGATGGCCAGGCCGTCGACCGTCGGGGCGAGGGCGAGGAGGACGAGGAAGCTCGGCACCATCAGGTCGCCCAGGCGGCGGGCGGCCAGGAAGCTGGCGGCGGCCCCCATGGCCGGCGCGCCGAGCCAGAACACATAATCCTGCATCCGCCAGGCGAACCACGCGGTGATCGCCGAGACGATGATCGCCGCGGCGATCAGAACCACCCGGGTGGCCGGGGCCCGGTCCTGCCTGGCGAGGAGGAAGAGGGCCGCGGCGGTGGACGTCACCAGCATGACGGCCGCCACGATCGCCGCCGGGCGGGCCAGGCGCATCATCTTGGGCAGGGGCTGGACCTCCTGGATGTGGTCGAACCAGATCGGCCTCACCGCCGGATCCATGGCCGCGAAGGGTCCGTGGATGCATTGCGGCCCGAGGACCAGGTAGACGCCGGCCGCGCCGGCCGCCGCGACCGCCAGCAGCGCGGCCCTGCCCCAGGCCGGAAGCCGCGACGACGCGGCGGCGACGAGGGCCAGACCCAGTCCGGCCACCGCCAGGGCGGCGACGAGATTGACCGCCATGACGTCGCAGAACGACATCGACCATCGCCAGGGCGGCGTGGCGATGGCGAACAGCGCCGCCGACGAACCGGCCAGGGCCACGCCGTAGGCTACGGCCCCAGGCGCGCACTTGCGGTCGCGGATGAGCGCGATGCCATAGCTCGCGCCGATCAGGGCCTGGACGGCGAGGGCCTCCAGCCCGATGGCCAGGCCGACGGCCGCCGCCGCCCCGCCGAGGAGGGCCCAACGGCCGCGGTCGCGGCCGGCGGTGGCGCAGGCCATGGCGATGACCGTCATGACGATCTGGATGTTGTGGTGATCGATGCGGCCGGGAACGAATTGCCGATAGAGCTGGGGCTGGAAGAGCAACAGGGCGCCGGTCAGGAACACCGCCGAGCGCCCCCCGAGATTGCGTGCGATGACGAGGGCCGCGACAACGCCTGGCCCGATCCACAGCATAGGCCAGATGAACCGCGTCCAGTATTCGGCCGCCGCCGGGCTGGCGAACTGGCGCAGGGCGATGACCATCGCCGCGATCCCGCCGTCCAGAAGGCGCGACCAATGCATCCACACCCCTTGCGGCGGATTGAACCTGAGGATCGCCTGGTCGTACCAGCCGCGCCCGGCGAGCAGGTCGCGGACCATGACCAGGCGAGTGGCGTCGTCGGTGTCGTGGATCGGAATGGCGTTCCACGACTGGATGGTGAACACCAGGGCGATTGCCGCCCAGCAGCCCAGCGCCACCAGGAGGAGGGGGCCTGTCCCGCTCCAGTCCGGCGTCGGCGACAGCTTCGCCCACAGGCCGCCGCGCGGCGCGCGACCTTCCGCCGCTGGAGGCGGGGCCTTAACCAAACTGTCCAGGTGCTCTACGATTGGAAGGTGGCCGCGCTTGAGATTCGTTCGGGCGGGAAAGCCTGGGTGTTTCAACGGCGGGAAAGGCCGCGTCAAGCATGTCCGACAATACCGCCATCGATAATCTGATTATCGGGGCCGGCCCGGCCGGGCTGACCACCGCCTATACGCTGGCGAAGCGAGGGGCCCATGTGCTCGTTCTGGAGCAGGATCCGACCTATGTCGGGGGGATCAGCCGCACCGCCCACTACAAGGGATTTCTTTTCGACATCGGCGGGCACCGCTTCTTCTCCAAGTCGAAGGAGGTCGTCGACCTGTGGAACGAGATCCTGCCCGACGATTTCATCGAGCGTCCGCGCCTGTCGCGGATCTATTACGGGGGCAAGTTCTACGCCTATCCGCTGAAGGCCTTCGAGGCCCTGATCAACCTGGGGCCCGTCGAGAGCGCCGTGTGCATGGCCTCTTTCGCCTGGGCCAAGGCCTTCCCGGTGAAGAACCCGGCCACCTTCCACCAGTGGGTCCGCAACCAGTTCGGCGAGCGCCTGTTCGGCATCTTCTTCAAGACCTACACCGAGAAGGTCTGGGGAATGTCGTGCGACGAGATCAGCGCCGATTTCGCCGCCCAGCGGATCAAGGGTCTCGACCTCCTGGCCGCCGTCTACGATGGGGTCAAGCGCTCCCTGGGCGTGCGCAGGCGCGCCGGAGCCGGCCCCAAGACCCTGATCGAATCCTTCCGCTATCCGAGGCGGGGCCCCGGGATGATGTGGGAGGCGTGCGCCGCCAAGATCGCCGCCCTGGGCGGGGAAGTTCGCAAGGGCGTGAAGGTCACCGCCCTGGCCTGGGACGCCGAGCTTCGCCTGTGGACCGTGACCGCCGCTCGCGCCGACGGCGGGATCGAGACCTTTACCGCCCGCAACGTCATCTCCTCGGCCCCGGTGCGCGAGCTGATGGAATCGATCTCGCCGCGCCCCCTGAGCCTGGCGAGGGCCAAGGACCTGAACTATCGCGACTTCCTCACCGTCGTCCTGATCGGCAAGGCGTCGATCGAGATCCCCGACAACTGGGTCTACATCCACGATCCGGCGGTCAAGGTCGGGCGCGTGCAGAACTTCCGTTCCTGGTCGCCGGAGATGATCCCCGATCCGGTCTCCATGTGCCTGGGCCTGGAGTACTTCTGTTTCGAGGGCGACGGCGTGTGGGCGGCGGCCGACGAGGCGCTGATCGCGCTCGCCCGCAACGAGATCGACAAGATCGGCCTGATGCGCGGCGAGGACGTGGTCGACGGCTGCGTGGTGCGCCAGGCCAAGGCCTATCCGGTCTATGACGCCCACTACCGCGGCAACGTGGCTGCCGTGCGCGTCGACCTGGAGGCCAACTACCCGACCCTGCACCTGGTGGGGCGCAACGGCATGCACAAGTACAACAACCAGGACCACGCGATGATGACCGGCATGCTCACGGCCATGAACATCCTGGCCGGCCAGACGCTCTACGACGTGTGGGAGGTCAACGAGGACGCCGAATACGGCGAAGCGGGGGTATCGGGGGCCCAGGAGGCCCTCTCCAGCGTCCGCCTGGTGCCGGAACGCGCCGTTTGATCGGCGGCGCCGGCCAATGACGGCCGAGGGGCCGGCGAGGCCCGTCGGCGCGCCGTTCGGCAAGATCGCCGGCGTGTGGTTCGTCCTCGCCGGCGCCCTCATCGCCGGCATGCTGGCGGGCGCCGCCCTCGCGCCCCAGTGGCTGGCCGGCCAGCCGTGGAAGAGGCTGACCGAGCGCCTGTTGACGACGCAGGACTGGCTGGTGCTGATCACCATCTGTGTGACATCGGGGCTCTGGCTGGTCTTCAGGGGACCCGCCGCCGCCCTCGCGACAGGGATCGCCCTACCAAAGCTCCGCGCGCGGCCAAGGGCGATCGCCGCGGGCCTCGCGATCGCCTGCTTTCTCCTGACGTGGGCCGGGACCTGGCTCGTCTACGACGACTACGCCCTCTCGATGGACGAGTTCATGGCCAATTTCGACGCCGTGTTCCTCGCCCACGGAACCCTGATGGCCCGCCTGCCGGAGGCGTGGCGGCCCTTCGCCCACGGCCTGCAGCCGATGTTCGTCTTCATGACGGCGGACAAGACGGCGTGGAGCTCGGCCTACCTGCCGGTCAACGCGGCGTTGCGGGCGCTCGGTGGGCTTGTCGCCGCGCGCTCGGCGGTGAGCCCGTTCCTCGCCGCCGTGTCGGTCCTCGCCACATTCGCCGTTGGGCGCCGTTTGTGGCCGGCACGTCCGGATCTCGCCCTGCTGGCCGCCGTGCTCCTGGCGACCTCGAGTCAGGTTCTCGTCACCGCCATGACGGCCTACGCCATGACCGCGCACCTGGCCTTCAACATGATCTGGCTGTGGCTCTTCCTGCGCGGCGGCAGGGCCGGCCACGCCGGGGCGATCGCCGTGGGCTTCCTGGCCAGCGGCCTCCACCAGTTCGTTTTCCATCCCCTCTTCGTCGCCCCCTTCGTGCTCCAGCTCCTCCTCGAGCGGCGGTGGAGCGCGGCCGCCCTCTACATCCTCGCCTACGCCGCGATCTGCGCCTTCTGGCTGGCCTACTGGCCGCTCGCCTTCGCGACGATGAGCTCGGGGGCGCCCACCGTTCATGAGGTCGGGGCCGGCGCCGCGCGCATGGGCGACTGGGCCTGGGTGCTGGTCCGCTCGCTCGACGCCGCCGCTCCGCGCCTGATGATCGCCAACCTGATCCGTTTCGTGACCTGGCAGAACCTCCTCGTCCCGCCACTCGCCCTGATCGGCGGAGTGGCGGCGTTCAAGGCGAAAGGAACCCTGCGCTCCCTGGCCCTCGGATTCGTCGTCACCGGCGCGGCCATCGCCGTCGTGATGCCCTACCAGGGCCACGGCTGGGGCTATCGTTACTGGCACGGCCTGTTGGGGTCGGCCGCGTTGCTCGCCGCCTTCGCCTGGAGCCGGTTGACCGGTGGTCTTCCGCAGGCGCGGAAACCGGCCGCCCACGCCGGCCTGGCGGCGCTGACCGCGGTGAGCCTTTTCGGGCTCTTTCCGCTGCGCGCCTGGCAGGCCCACAAGTTCGTGCATCCCTACGCCTTGGCCGAGGCGGCGATCCGACGTTCGTCGGCGCAGGTGGTCCTGATCGATGACACCCGGGCCGCCTTCACCATCGATCTCACCCGCAACGATCCCTATCTCGCCAGCGCGCCGCACGTCTTGGCCATGCGCTTCATCAGCCTCGCCCAGGTGCGCGACCTCTGTTCGCGCTACACCGTCGCCCTCTTTGGACCCGCGGACGCCCACCGATTCGGCATCGGCCCCGATCCCGACAGCGAGGATGACGAGCGGGTGCCGCAACGCCTGGCCGTGCTGCGCGCCTGCGGCGTTCCGCGCCAGCCAGTCGGCGGAGTGGGCGCCTAGGCCTCCGGCCGCTCGAGAAAGCGGGCCTCGTTGCCGCCTATGATGGCCAGGAGAAAGCCACCCAGGATGTTCTGGGCTCCTAGGCTCATCAGCAGGGCGCCGATAACCACCGGCAGGACTGAATCGCCAAAGGCCGGCGAGCCGGCGGCGTGGGCGGCCAGCAGCCAGGCGAGGACTCCCAGGCCCGCCGCCACGAGGGCCACCCCGGTGATGATCATGCTCTCCAGGGTGACCCAGCGGGCCATCTGGGTCATCCACGGCCGCTCGCGGCGGTAGCCGGCGCGCACGCCCTGCAGGTGGCTGGCCCCAGCCAGGATTCCGGCGATGTGGCCGAGCGCGATCAGCACCCCGGCCAGCACCACCCAATAGTTGCCGAAGAAGAACGTGTCGGCAGAGTCGAAGGCGGCGTGCCAGATGGCGAAGGCGAGGATCGTGACCCCCGCGCCGCCCAGCGCCGCGCCCGGGATGGCGAAGAGCCAGGCAGGGCTGAGCATGAAGAGGTAGCGCAGGTGGCGCCAGCCGTCGCGCCAGGGCCGCAGATGGGGCGGCCGGTCGCGAAGGTCCGGAGCCAGGGTGGCCGGCCGCTCGACGATGGTCTCGCCCAGCAGCGCCGCCTTGATCACCATCTCGCTGGCGAACTCCATGCCGGAGCCGGCCAGATTCAGCCGTTCGTAGCAGGCCCGGGTCAGGGCCCGAAGACCGCAATGGGCGTCGCTGATCCTGGCCCCGAAGAGCAGGTTGAGAAGACCGGTGAGGAGGGGGTTGCCGATATAGCGGTTCTTCCACGGCATGGCGCCCGGCCGGATCGCGCCCTTGAAGCGCGAGCCCATGCACAGGTCTGCCCCGTCGATGAGGGCTCCGACCATGGCTGTCGCCTCGCGGAAATCGTAGCTGCCGTCGGCATCGCCCATCACCAGGTAACGGCCGGAGGTGGCCGCGAAGCCACCGCTCAGGGCCGCGCCATAGCCCTTCTCGGCGACGTTCACCACGCGGGCCCCGAGCTCCGCGGCCAGGCCCTGGCTGCCGTCGGTGCTGCCGTTGTCGGCGATGACGATCTCGCAGGCGAGGTTCCAGGTCCGCCCGATCGCCGCCTGCGCCTCGCGGATGGCGGCGATGCACACCTTCAGCGAGAGGATCTCGTCGAGGCAGGGGACGACGAAGGAGACGTCGACCGTCGCCGGCTTGCTCGACGATGGGGTCAGGCCGGTATCGTTCAAGTCTCTTCTCGGGAAATGGCGCCGCCTGGGTGACTCGAACACCCGACCTACGCATTACGAATGCGCCGCTCTACCGGCTGAGCTAAGGCGGCCTTTTGAAAAGCCGGGGGTGTGTAGCCTCTGCCGGCTCACCGCGCAATCGGGGCGGCCTTGACCGCCGGGCGCCCGCATGAGAACGCGCCGACCGCAGGCGAGGCGCCCATGAACCCACGACTGACCAAGGCCCTGGAGTTTTTGCGCCGCCAGGGCCCCGGCATCGCCCGCGAGGTGCTGATCAATTTCCTGGCCCCCCTGCTGGTCTATGACTTCAGCCGCCACCGGCTGGGCGAGGTTCACGCCTTGATGGCCGCCGCGGCCCCGCCGATCGCCTGGAGTGTGATCGAGTTCATCCGCCGGCGGCGGGTGGACGCGGTCTCGATCTTCGTGATCCTGGGGATCGCGCTCTCCCTTCTGGCCTTCATCGGCGGCGGCTCGGCCAAGCTGCTGCTGCTGCGCGAGAATCTGGTCGGCGGGCTGGTCGGCGCCCTGTTCCTTGGCTCGGCGGCGATCGGCAAGCCGCTGATCTACCAGTTCGCCCACGCCAGCATGCTGCGCCGCTCGGCCGAGGAGGCGGCGGCGTTCGCGGCGCGCCGCGATCAACCAGGGTTCCGCCGCTCCATGACGGTCATGACCCTGGTCTGGGGATTTGGCCTGCTCGCTCAGACTGCGATCGCCTGCGTCCTGGTGTTCACGCTGACGAGCCGGCAGTACCTGTTGATCCACCCTATCGAGGGCTACGGCTTTCTGGGCGTGCTGATCGGCTGGACCGTGCTGTACGGTCGCCATCGCCAGCGTCGCCGGGCCGCGCTCGACGCCGCCGCGGCGGGTCCGCCTACAGCGCCTTGACGATCCCCTCGACCATCTTCTTGGCGTCGGAAAACAGCATCATGGTGTTGTCGCGGAAGAAGAGTTCGTTCTCCACCCCGGCGTAGCCCGAGCCCATGCCGCGCTTGACGAAGAGGACCGTGCGGGCTTTCTCGACGTCGAGGATCGGCATGCCGTAGATCGGGCTCTTGGGGTCGGTCTTGGCGGCCGGATTGGTGACGTCGTTGGCCCCGATGACGAAGGCCACGTCGGCGGTGGCGAATTCCGAATTGATGTCGTCGAGCTCGAACACCTCGTCGTAAGGCACGTTGGCCTCGGCCAGGAGGACATTCATGTGGCCGGGCATGCGGCCGGCGACCGGATGGATGGCGTATTTGACCTCCACCCCCTCGGCCTTGAGGCGATCGGCCATCTCGCGCAGGGCGTGCTGGGCCTGGGCCACGGCCATGCCGTAGCCGGGGACGATGATCACCTTCGACGCGTTCTTGAGGATGAAGGCGGCGTCCTCGGCCGAGCCCTGCTTGACCGGCCGGGTTTCGACCACCCCGCCGCCGGCGGCGGGATCTTCGCCCCCGAAGCCCCCGAGGATTACCGACACGAACGAGCGGTTCATCCCCTTGCACATGATGTAGCTGAGGATGGCGCCGGAGGAGCCGACCAGGGCCCCGGTGATGATCAGGGTGATGTTGCCGAGGGTGAAGCCGAGCGCCGCCGCCGCCCAGCCCGAGTAGCTGTTCAGCATCGAGATCACCACCGGCATGTCGGCCCCGCCGATGGGAATGATCAGGGTGACCCCGCCCACGAGGGCCAGGAGGAAGATCGCCCAGAAAGCAGGGAGGGCGTTTCCGTGCGAGAGGACAAGGAGGACAATCAGGACGACGATCGCCACGCCTATGGCGAGGTTCATGAGGTGGCGGGCCGGCAGCAGGATCGGGGCGCCCGACATGTTGCCGTTCAGCTTGGCGAAGGCGATCAGAGAGCCGGTGAAGGTGATCGCCCCGATCGCCAGCCCGACCGAAAGCTCGATCACGCTCTCCAGCTTCACGCCCGTTGCGTCGTCTATGTGATAGGCGGCCGGGGTGTAGATCGCGGCGACCGCCACAAGGCAGGCGGCCAGGCCGACCAGGGAATGGAAGGCGGCGACGAGCTGGGGCATCGCGGTCATCGCCACGCGCCGGGCGATGACGGCCCCCACCGCGCCGCCGGCCGCCACACCTAGCGCGATCAGCAGGAGAGTCAGGGGGTCGAGCGCTCCTGTGCGCACGAGGATGGCCAGGGTCAC
Organism: Caulobacteraceae bacterium; assembly: GCA_035605655.1. GTDB lineage: Bacteria > Pseudomonadota > Alphaproteobacteria > Caulobacterales > Caulobacteraceae > Acaudatibacter. The sequence goes on from DASZKO010000056.1 coordinate 17,946, forward strand.
GGCGACGGCCAGCGCCATGCCGACCATCCCCATCTGGGCTCCGCGCCGGCTGGTGACCGGACTCGACAAGCCGCGCAGGGCGAGGATGAAGAGGACCCCCGAGACGAGATAGGCGATGGCGGCGAGGCTGGGCGACACGCTTCAGCGGTCCTTCTTGCGGTACATGGCCAGCATCCGCTGGGTGACGAGAAAGCCGCCGAAGATGTTCACCGAGGCGAGCGCCGCGGCCAGGGCCCCGGCGGCCTTCGAGACCCACACGTGGCCGCTGTGGCCGCCCGGGGCGAAGTGGGCGGCGGCGGCCAGCAGGGCGCCGACGACGATCACCGAGGAGATGGCGTTGGTGACGCTCATCAGAGGTGTGTGGAGGGCCGGGGTGACTGACCACACCACGTAGTAGCCGACGAAGATCGCCAAAACGAAGATCGCCAGGCGGAAGACGGTCGGGTCGATGGCTTCCACGCCTCTTGCTCCTACTTCAAGGCCGGGTGGACGACGGCGCCGCCGCCGGTGACGAGGGAGGCCGTCAGGATCTCGTCCTCGGCGCCGATCCCTCCCTGTTTGTCGAACATCAGGCCGATGAACGCGGAGAGGTTGCGCGCGTAGAGGGCCGAAGCGTCGGCGGCGATGCGCGCGGCCATGTTGGCGATGCCGATGATCTTCACTCCGCCGGCCTCGACCACCTCCTCGGCGCGGGCTCCCTCGATATTGCCGCCCTGCTCGACGGCGAGGTCGAGAAGCACCGAACCGGGACGCATGGAGGCGACCTGGGCGGCGGTCACAAGCCGCGGGGCCGACCGCCCGGGGATGAGGGCGGTGGTGATCACGATGTCCTGGCGGCGGATGTGGTCGGAGATGAGGGCAGCCTGCCTGGCCTGGTAATCGGCGCTCATCTCCTTGGCGTAGCCGGCGGCGGTCTCGGCCGCCTTGAACTCCTCGTCCTCGACGGCGACGAACTTGGCTCCCAGAGATTCGACCTGTTCCTTGGCGGCGGGGCGCACGTCGGTGGCGGTGACGACGGCGCCCAGGCGACGGGCGGTGGCGACTGCTTGCAGCCCGGCGACTCCGGCTCCCATTATGAACACCTTGGCCGGCGCGATGGTCCCGGCGGCGGTCATCATCATCGGCAAGGCCCGGCCGTAGGCCTCGGCGGCCTCGATCACCGCCCGGTAGCCGGCGAGGTTGGCCTGGCTGGAGAGGGCGTCCATGACCTGGGCGCGGGTGATGCGCGGCACGAATTCCATGGCGAAGGCGTTGGCCCCGGCCTGGGCGAGGGCGTGTATCGCCTCGGATTCGCGGTGCGGGTCGAGCAGGCCCACGACGATCGCCCCGCGCTTGAGGGCGGCGATCTCCTCGCCGCTGGGCGCGCGGACCTTGGCGAGGATGTCGGCGTCGGCCAGGGTGGTGGCGAGGTCCGGCGCGATCTCGGCGCCGGCGGCGCGATAGTCATCGTCTGGAGCCGAGGCGGCGACGCCCGCCCCACTTTCGACCGCGACCGCCAGCCCCTGGCTGACGAGTTTCTTCACCGCATCGGGAGTGAGCGCGACCCGGGTCTCGCCGGCTTTGCGCTCGCGGGTCACGGCGAGGCGGGCCATCAAGGCTCCTTGAGTTTGTAGCTAGCGGACTAGTGGAGCTGGGCCGGCTTGGCGCGCATGAGCCAGATGCCGAGCGCCAGGACGATCAGACCGGGAATGAGGCCGCCCAGGAAGCCGGCGCCGACGCAGAACCACAGGACCAGCATCAGGATCAGCACGCCCAGGTGCAGGGCGAACCACTTGGTGAAGTTCAGGAACACCTTGTAGTCGGCGACCTGCGTCGCGGCGTTCATCTGGCCGTGGTGATATTCGGACTGGGTGTCGGCCATGGACGGCGGTTGCTCCTCGGGTCGGCGCGGATGACTGGCGTGCTACACCAGGGCCACGTCTGTCTCAAGCGGCCGCGCCTCGCGGCGCCCAGGTCGCCAGCAGGGCGCGCAGGGCGGCGACGAGGGCCAAGGGCTGGTCGACCATGATGTGGTGCTCGCTGTCGGGGATGACGATGGTCGGCACGGCGGCCGGGATCCGGCTGCCGTCCTTTCCCTGGAAGCTGTGCCGGCGGATGATCTCCGAGTGGTCGCCGTAGATGTGGACGAGGGGCGCGGTGTCGGGCCCCACCTGCAGCGAGCCCATGCCCGAGCGGTCGAGCTTGGCCCACACGCCCGGATCGAAGCGCCAGGTCCAGCCTTCGCCGCCGCCCTCGCCTTCCAGAGGGGCGCGCTTGAGCGAGCGGCGGGCGATGAAGTCGGCGATGTAGAGGTTGCCCGGAACCTGCGGGGGCATGAAGCGGAAGCGCGTCAGCGCCGCCTCGAGGGTGGGATAGATGCGGTTGCGGCCGCTGCGCTGCGACAGCCTCTGCCAGCGGCCGAGATCCTCGCCCTTTGCCTCGGCCTCCTTGCGCATGGCCTCGAATTCCTCGGGCGTCGGCGGGCCGCCGAAGCCGGTGTCCACGAGGATACAGGCGCTCATCCGCTCGGGGTGGCGGATGGCCGAATTGAGCACCTGGGCGCCGCCGAAGGAGTGGCCGATGTAGACCGGCTTCGCCGCCGCCTCGTAGAGCCCGGCGGCCGTGGCGCAGGCGAAGATCTCCTCGGCGAAGATGTCGAAGCTGTAGGTCTCGCGCCAGTCCGAGGCCCCCATGCCCGAGAGGGACAGGGCCGCGACGCGATAGTCGGCGGCGAAGAACGGGGCGATGAAGCTCCACCAGTCGGCGTGGGCGCTGTTGCCGTGAACGAAGATAAGGCCGGGCTTGCCTCGCTCGCCCCAGGTCAAGAGCTCGATCCTGACTCCGCCGACGGTGACGAAGGAGCGCTCCGGCGCCTTGGCTATGGCCTCGTCGAACCAGGCCGGGCTGGCCGGTGGCGCGCCCTTGAAGGCGGCCAGGGGCGAGGCGATCTCCGGCGGCATGTCCGGGGTGAGCCGGAACGGCTCGTCCTCGTCGATGCGCTGCAGAGGACTGGCCTCGCGGAGTTGATCGTCGGCCATGGCGCCATCCTGCTCGCGCCAGGAACCAGAGGCGCGGCCCGATGACTAACAAGCGTTTGAAAAATGGCAAGCCGGCAGACGCAGCGACCGTCAGACGCAGTGCGTGACCAGAGGGGCGGGAAGGCGGTGGACGTAGCTCACGTCGCGCCAGTCCTCGCGGTGAAAGCGGCCGCTGTCGTCGATGTAGAAGGGCCCGCCGATGATCGCGAAGGCGGCGGCGAAGCAGCACACCGCGATGACGAAGCTGATCGCGGCGGCGATGGCGAGGGCGCGGATCATGTGGCGGACCCCTGAGGTTCGAGAGCTGGTTTGAGAAGGGTCAGATGCAGGCGGCCATACCAGACCAGGGCGTTGACGAAGCCGATCGAGACGATGGCGGTCACCAGTCCGACGCAGCTGGCGGCGAACATCAGCCCCAATCCGGCCAGGACTATGGCCGCGGTCGGCGCGCCGATCACCCAGAATGGCCCGGCGACCAGCAGCACCGCGCCGGCCGCCAAACACGCCAGGGCGGTGATGAGAAAGCCGAACAAGGCCCCGGCGATGCCCAGCAGGATCGGCAGCAGGACCAGGATGTCGATGGCTCCCAGGCCGAGGACCGCGATCACCGCGCTGAAGGCCGCGGAGGGATTGCGCTCCGCCTCCCAGCGCTTGAGGCCGGTCTCGGCGCGCAGTTCGCGGGCCAGGCGGTCGGGATCGCCCAGGGCGTCGGCGACCTCGGTCTCGCTGCGTCCGGCCGCCGCGCCGTCGGCGAAGTGGGCCTCGTAGTCGGCGGCCAGTTCGTCCGCCGCCTTGGGCGCCAGGCCGGCGAGGCCATTGCGGAACCGGTTCATGAACGTCTGGCGGTTCATTGCGAGCCTCCGAGGATCTCGTTCACCGCCAAGGAAAACTGCGACCATTCGGCCTTCTGGGCGGTGAAGCTCGCGCGGCCCGCGGCGGTCAGCTTGTAGTATTTGCGCGGCGGCCCGGCGGAGCTTTCCACCAGATAGGTCTCCACGAGACCATCGGCCTGCATCCGGCGCATCAGCGGATAGACGGTGCCTTCTCCCATCCCGATCCCCTTGGCGAGACGGCTGGCGATCTCATAGCCGTAGGCGTCGGCGCTGGAGAGCAGGGCGAGCACGCAGAGCTCGAGCACCCCCTTCTTCAGCTGCACCTGGACCGCTTCGACCACCTTGCCCTCGTTTCCATTTCGATGGTGCTATCTATCGCCAGGTAGCCGGCGACGCAAGGTAGCTGATCATGAATAATAGGTAATCTGGCCGCGCAGGGTTTCGGAAAGCCGCCCCGTCGACCACCTCATCGAACGGCGCGTCCGCGAAAGCGCGGGGCTCGGAACCGGCGCCGGCCGCATCGACCGGGAGACATCATGACCGTTACGACGCGCCCTATGTTTAGACAAGGAACCCGCTACCCTAACGTGCGGCGGCGTGGTCGCTGAGGGGCAGATGCGTGCGATGGGTTTGCCGATGAAGTCGACGAGGATCGTGGCAATCGCCGCAATCCTGTCTCTGGCATCGTCAGCCGCGCTTTGCCAGCCGCCGGCCATGCAGTGTGTCTATGGGCCGGTGGTGAGGACGTTCGCGGGCGCTCCGTGGCTCGTCTATGCCTGTGACGACGGGAAGAGCGTCGTGGTGATCACCGACGAGCATAATCCCGCCAGTCCGTTCTATTTTCTGATCTCTCCACAAGGAGGCGCCTTAAGCATCAACGGCGAGGGAACCGGCAGCAAAGTCGCCAGCGACGCGGCCGGCGATGAGCTTGGCAGGATTTCCGTCACGCAGATTGCCCAATTGTGGGTGCAAGCGAAGAAGGTCGGCCGTTCGAAACCTCGTTGACCGCCGCCACCGACGGCCGGTTCAGGCCAGCCCCGCCTCAGCGAGCGCGGCGGCCTGACGCTCCGCCAGGGCAGACTCCGAAAAGCCCTCCAGGGCGGCTTCGAAGATCCGCCGCCAGTTGAGCTCGGCGCCCAGGTGCAGGAAAGCCGCGCCCAGGCCGATGGCGGCGCGGTCCATGAACACGAACTCGCGCGGAATGGTCACCGGCCCCTTGTCCATCAGAGCCCGCTTGACCTGGAAGGCCTCGCGGCGGCCATAGGCCCCGGGGCTGACCCCGTCGGCCACCGTGCGCACCCGGTCGTCGAGGAGGGGGCCGTAGATGAAGCGCGCCCACACCCCCATCGCCTCCATCAGCTCGTCGCTTAGGTTCTCGAAGCCCCAGATACGATAGGCCTCGCGCTCGGCGGCGCGGTCGCCGGCCCCGATGGCGTGGAAGAGCTGGACCACCCCGCCGACGAAGGCCGGGGGGAAGACGCGGATGCACCCGAAGTCGAGCAGGTTCAAGCGCCCGGCCCCGGCCGTGAAGCTGTAGTTGCCCAGGTGCGGATCGCCGTGGATCACCCCGATCCGGGTGAAGGGCGTCCACCAGGCCTCGAAGAGCAGGCGGGCGACGCGGTTGCGGGTGTCCAGATCGGCGGCCTTGAAGGCGAAGAGGCCGGCCCCATCCAGCCAATCCATGGCCAGGAGCCGGCCGGTGGAAAGGGCCGGGCGGGGGGCGGGGACGGCGATCTCGTCGTGGCGGGCGAAGAAGGCGCCGTAGAGGCTCATCGCCCGCGCCTCGTGGACGTAGTCCAGCTCCTCCCGCAGACGGGCGCCGATCTCGGTGACCACCTCGCGGGTGTCGATGGCGCTGGAGACCTGGCGGGCCAGGGCGAGGATGGCCTTGAGCTGGCCGAGGTCGCTCTCGATAGCGCTTTGCATCTCCGGGTACTGCAGCTTGACGGCGAGGTCGGCGCCGGTGAGGTCGCGGGCCCTGTGGACCTGGCCGAGCGAAGCGGCGGCGGCCGGAACGAGATCGAATTCGCCGAACCGTTCGCGCCAGTCCGGCCCCAGTTCGGCGGCCATCCGCCGACGGACGAAGGCCGGCCCCATGGCCGGCGCGTTGGTCTGCAGCTCGGCGAGCTCGGCGGCGAATTGCGGCGGCAGGAGGTCGGGAATGGTGGCGACCATCTGGGCCACCTTCATCATCGGCCCCTTGAGCCGGCCGAGGGCCTCCTTGAGCGCTCGGGCGTTGCGGGCTTCGGCGTCGCCACCCGCGAAGAGGGCGTTGGCCCCGAAGCTGGCCGCCGCCCCGGAGAGGCCGGCCCCTACCTTGGCCAGGCGGATGACCCGGCCGGCCAGCCGGTCGCGCTCCGGATCGCGCTCCATGCTCACAACAGGGTCTCGAATTCGTCGACCAGGCGTTCGAGGCCGGCGCAGCCGGCGGCCCAGAAGCGCCGCTGGCGCGGATCGAGGCCGAACGGGCCGAGGGCCTCGACGCAGGTGCGCGTGCCGCCGGCGGCCAGCAACTGTTCGTAGCGGGGGGCGAAGCCGGTCGGGTCGGCCCGCCGCGCCTCCATCAGGGCCTCCACCAGCAGATTCCCGAAGGCGTAGGCGTAGACATAGAAGGGGCTGTGCACGAAATGGCTGACATAGGCCCAGTAGTGTTCGTAGCCGGGGTTGAGGCGCACGGCGGGACCCAGGCTCTCGCCCATCGCCTCCAGCCACAGCCCTCCGATCGCCTCGGGCGAAACCTCGGCGCCGGCCCGGGCGGCGTGAAAGCGGGTCTCGAAGCGGTGGAAGGCGATCTGGCGGACCACCGAATTGAGGGCGTCCTCGATCCGCCCGGCCAGCAGGTCGCGGCGCTCGGCCCCCGAAGCGTCGGCCAGCAGCCGCTCGAAGACCAGCCCCTCGCCGAAGATCGACGCCGTCTCGGCGAGCGTCAGGGGCGTGTCGGCCAGGAGGGTCCCGTGGGGCGCGGCCAGGGTCTGGTGCACGGCGTGGCCGAGCTCGTGGGCGAGGGTCAAGACATCGCGCCGCTCGCCCATGTAGTTGAGGAAGACGTAAGGGTGGCGATCGGCGGTCACCGGATGGGAGTAGGCCCCGGACTGCTTGCCAGGGCGCGCCTCGGCGTCGATCCACGGCCGGCTCAGGAAATCGCCGGCGATGGCGGCGAAGCGCGGGCTCAGCGCCTCGAAGGACTCCAGCACCAGGGCCTTGGCGGCGCTCCATTCGTAGAGGCGCGGCGGGCTTTGGGTGAGCGGGGCGTTGCGGTCCCAGTGGTCGAGCACCCGCTTGCCGAGCACCTTGGCCTTGAGCCGGTAGTAGCGGTGGCTTAGGCGCGGATAGGCCTCGACCACGGCGTCTTCAAGGGCGGCGACCGCCTCGGGATCGACCTCGTTGGCGAGGTGGCGGGAGGCGGCGGGGGCGGGATAGCGGCGCCAGCGGTCCTCGACCTCCTTCTCGGCGACCAAAGTGTTGTAGCAGAGCGCCAGGGTCTCCTCGCGCTCGGCCAGGGCCCCGGCGAGGCCCGCGGCGGCGGCGCGGCGGCGGGAAGGGGCGGGATCGCTCAGGCGGTTGAGGGCTTCGGAGAGGGTCAGGCGGTCCCGTCCGATCCGGGCGGTGAGGCGGGCGAGGGTGTCGTCGTAGAGCCGGCTCCAGTTGGCGACGGCCGGGGCGCGGTCGACCAGCAGACGTTCGAGATCGGAGCTGAGCTCGTGCGGCCGGGCCAGGCGCACTCGGCGCAGCCAGGGCGCCCAGCGGGCGGCGGGCGGATGGGCGGCAAGGGCGGCGCCGAGCTCGCCATCCTCGAGTTGATTGAGTTCGAGGGTAAAAAACAGGGTCAGGGCGTCGATCCTGGCCCCCCGGGCGCGGATATCGGCCTCGAAACGGGCCCAGGCCGGATCGTCATGATCGACCGAGGCGGCCAGGGAGGCGTAGGCCCCCACGCCCCACAGATGGTTCACCCCGTCCTCGAAGAGGCTGATCCCGCGGTCGATCAGTTCGCCGAGGGC
>DASZKO010000065.1:0-1932 GCA_035605655.1 Caulobacteraceae bacterium
CTTCCTGCCTGAGGCCTTCCGCTCCAAGGGCTGGGAAGAGTTCTCCGGGTCTGACGCGCCAAAACTCGATTTCGTCTTCACCGTCTGCGACAACGCCGCCAGCGAGGTCTGCCCCATCTGGCCGGGGCAGCCCATGACCGCTCACTGGGGACTTCCGGATCCGGCGGCGGCCGCTGGCGGCGCCGCGGAGATCGGCCTGGCCTTCGCAGACACCTGGCGGATGCTCAGCAACCGCATCGGCCTGATGGTCAATCTGCCGATCGCCAGCCTCGATCGCCTGTCGCTGCAAAGGCGGCTCGAGGAGATCGGCAAGACCCGGGGCCAGCCGGCGCCGGCGCGCTGATCGTGGCCGACGGGGTGCGGTCTACGGATGCCAGCCTCGAGCCGCCGCTCCATCCATTCTCCACGTCCCGCAGGCTGGTGGGCGAGGGGCTCGGGACGGGCCTGCTGCTCGCCATCGTCATCGGTTCCGGGATCATGGGCGAGCGCCTCTGCGGCGGCAACCTCGCCATCGCGCTGCTGGCCAACGCCCTGGCGACCGGCGCCGGCCTGGTGGTTCTGATCACGCTCTTCGGCCCGCTCTCGGGCGCCCATTTCAACCCGGCCGTGACCCTGGTCTTCGCCCTGCGCCGCGAGATCGGTTGGGGCCTGGCCGCGGCCTACGTGGCCGTCCAGCTCTTTGGCGGCGTCCTCGGGGTCTGGCTCGCCCATGCCATGTTCGCCGAGCCGCTCTGGCAGGTGTCGGCCAAGCTCCGCGACGGACCCGCCCAGGCGCTCGCCGAATTCGTCGCCACTATCGGCCTGATCGCCTCGATTCTGGCGACAATCCGCTTTCGCCCAGACGCCACGCCGATGATCGTCGGGCTCTACATCACCGCGGCCTATTGGTTCACCGCCTCGACCTCGTTCGCCAATCCGGCGGTGACGATCGCCCGCGCGCTCTCCAACACTTTCGCGGGCATCGCCCCGACCTCGGCGCCGGCGTTCATCGCCGCCGAACTGGCCGGCGCCATCGTCGCCAGCCTTGTCTTCGGCTGGCTCCTGAAGGAGAGGCCCGCTCGATAGAGGCGCCGTGGAGAGGCGGCAAATCAGGAACAGCAGGCCTCGCCTGTAGCGCGGCTACCCGCCTGGATCGGCGGGCAGGGAACATCGCCGTAGGAGCAGAACACGCAGCAGTCTCCGGCCTTGGGCTTGAGCAGGGCGGCGCACCCTTTGCAGTCGTAGAAGTACTGGCAGGCGTCGGTGGGCATGGTCTCGGTTTCCCGATGCCCGCACCGAGGGCAGGTGAGCGTGCTGGTCAGTCTGATTTCGCCGGGAGTCATGCGCCGCGCTCCGCTCCGTGTGTTTCAGCATATCCGGGCGGCCGTCAGCCCTTCACTGGGTGACGGGTTGTCGCCCTTCGGCCTCGCGCAGGGCCGCCAGACGGGCGTGGATCGCCTGGACGACGACCGACCCTTCGCCGACCGCCGAGGCGACCCGCTTCACCGAGCCCGAGCGCACGTCGCCGACGGCGAAGACGCCCGGCCGCGTCGTCTGGAAGATGTTGAAGGGTTGTGGCGCGGCCGCGCCGCACGCCTCGCCGGTGACGACGAAGCCACGGTCGTCCAGACCCACCACGCCCTCGAGCCATCCGGTGCAGGGGGCGGCGCCGATCATGGCGAAAAGACCGCCCACCGAGCGCTCGGCCACGCCGCCGTCGCCGTCGCGGATCGCCACCGTCCTCAGGCGCTCGTCCCCCTTCAGCTCGACGATCTGGGATCGGGTCTCGATTCGCACGTTCTCGGCGTGCCGCAACCGCTCGACCAGGTAGCTGGACATGGAATCCGCCAGATCGCGGCCGCGGTGGACGAGGCGCACGCAGGCGGCGCGCGAGGCCATGAACATCGCCGCCTGGCCGGCCGAGTTGCCGCCCCCGACCACCACCACCTCCTG
>DASZKO010000079.1:0-66606 GCA_035605655.1 Caulobacteraceae bacterium
CCTGATCAAGCCGGTGGCGAGCGTGGCCCCGCCGCATCCGAAGATCATCACGATCACCTACCAAATCACCGTCGGCCATCCGCTCGTGCGGGAACTGCATGGTGAATGGGTGGGAACCTCGTCGGCGCAGATCATGGCCGCCAGCGCCATACAGCGGGAACGGTTCGGCGGACTTGACCCGGCCACCAAGGCCAAGCTCGATCAGATCATCGCCGGCGATCGCCATCGCCTGCTGGCGGACATTGTAAGAGGCCGACCCGACCTCATCCTGACCGACGACCGATTATTCGACGACACCCACTTCGACTGGTGGGCCTGGGCAAACGCCGATCCCCAGCTCGCCCGGGTCCTCAGCGGCTATCACAAGGTGGGCGTGGTTCGACACCGGATCATCGTCTGGAAGCGGAATTTGACCCTGGCTGGGGGCGAGCGGATGCGATTCGAGCCCGACGACGTCTCGTCACTTGATCCTTAAAGGCGGGGCGGCCCCTCCACCGCTTCCCGTTCCCCCTCTCCAGGAGGCCCCATGAAGAGGAGGGAGGAGATCTATTAGGGTCGGACCATCTGCCGACCCCACTCCTCGCGGTGACAAGGGGCGAGGGCTATGCCATTTCGGGCGGGATGAGTTCGGGGGTGGCAGCGATTCCTAGCGTCGGCGTCAGGCGTCTGCCGGCGTCTGACATCTCCGCGTTCTGCCTCTTCGTCGCCATTCAGGTGTGGCTGATCTTCTCGCACCCGCCGTGGATCGACGAGGGCCAGGCGCTGCTGATCGCCAGGGCGCCGCTGGATCAGCTGTTCTTCAATCTCAAATACGAGGGCCACGGCGCGCTCTGGTATCTGTGGCTCGGCATGGTCGACCGCCTCGCGGGCGGAACGGCATGGTCGTTGCCGATTGCGCAACTGCCGATCTCGATCGGCCTCTTGTATCTGATCTGGTTCCGATCGCCGTTCACGTGGCCGGCGCGCGTCCTGCTGTCGCTGAACTACTTCTTCATCTTCGAGTACGGAGTGATTTCCCGGGAATACAGCCTCGGCGCATTTTTGATTCTCTACGCCATCGCGGAACGGGAAAGCCTGCTCGGGTGGATTGCTCTGGCCCTGGCGGCCAACACCTCCGTCTACGACACAGCAGGCGCCGGCGTGCTCGCCGTCGTACTGTTCTTCCGGCGACCGAGGCTGGTCGGACCTTTGATCGTCATGGCCGGCGTATTGGCCGCCGCGCTCACGGTCTTTCCGATCGCGCCGGATCTCCACCCGACGGCCGGTAACACGACCGGATCTTGGCTGGTGCGCTTTCTTCGCGGCGAACAGATGATGTCGAACCTCGTGGTTCCCGCCGTTCCCACGTTTCCCTACCAGTGGCGCAACACGGTCCCGGGGTGGTGGGGCGTGGCCGCCGGCGCGCTCGCCCTGCCGTTTGGGCTGATGATCGCACGGCAGCGCGCTTTCAGGTGGGGATTCGCCGGGCTCTACGTAATCTTCCTGCTCTTCGCGATGGCGATCCATGAGGTGCTGGCCCGGGACGCCGGGGTGATGTTCCTCCTCCTGCTCGGCAGCCTGTGGATTGCGCTCGACGAAGGCGAGCGGCTCGCAGCTTGGTCATGGACGTGGCTGGCGTGGCTGGCCGTCTGCGGCCTCCCGTTCGCGGCCACCAGCTCGGCCAGGCCGTTCACGCACAGCCGGATTATCGCACAGTGGATCACGGCCCACGGACTGCGGAACCAGACCTGGGGCGCCTGGCCAGGGCGGGAGGGGACGATGATCTCCACAGAATTCGGCCGCCCGACGATCAACCTCGAGAAGGACTGTCTCAACACCTTCCTGAGGTGGGATTACCCGCACGAGTTCGTGGCCGATCCGCTTGAACACATCCGGGCCGACGGGACCCGCTATGTGATCTCCGAAATCAGATTGGCCGAGGGACGGTTGCTGGCCTCGTTTCCGATCGGCGGGGGATGGGAGTGGCAAACGTATCTTTACGCCTTCGACGTCCAGCCCAGGCCAGTGAGAAACTGCCGCTGATGCGCCTGAGCGCCCGATGGCTCGACGGGCTCACCCTCGCTGGCTTCATCCTGGTGGCGTTCGTGCTCTTCATCTGGCGATCGGATGCCCTGCCCCTGCAGTATTGGGATGAAAGCCGCATCGCCAACAACGCTCTCGAAGCGGCCATGGCCGGCCACTGGCTGGTCCCCACCGATCACGGCTGGGTCGATCGGTGGGAAACCAAGCCGCCGCTGCTGCCATGGGCGATGGCGGCTTTCATGAAGGCCGGCTTCGCCCCCCTGTGGGCGGTGCGGGCGCCCAGCATCGTCGCGGCGCTGGCCACGCTCGGCCTCGTCTGGGGGGCGTTGAGGATCGACCTGAAAGATCGCCTGGCCGGCGCCGTGGCCGTGGCCCTGGTGCTGAGCGCAAACGTTTTCGTGGGCCTGCACGGGGCGCGCACCGGCGATTACGAGGTTCCGGAAAGCGCCCTCATCCTGGCCTATGTGCTGTGCCTGTGGAAGGCGGCGGACGATCCGGCCCGGCCGGGCTGGCTCTTCGCGGCGGGGGGGTGCATCGTCGCGGCGGCGATGATCAAGGGGGTGGCCGGGCTCATCCCCCTGCCCGGCTGCGCGGTGTTCATGCTGGCCGATCGGCGGCGCTTCGCCGCCCTGGCGGGCGACTGGCGAACCTGGCTGGCCGGGGCGGCCACCATCGGCCTCATCGCCGGCTACTATCTCAGCCGCGAGGCGTACGATCCCGGCTATCTGAAGGCGGTGTTCGCCAACGAGCTGGGGAGCCGCTTGCTGGCGGTGAACGAGGGCCACGGTGAGGGGCCGTTCTTTTATCTCGGCGTGCTCTTCCGGGGGTTCCTGCCGGGCCTCCTCCTGTTGCCGCTGGCGGCGGTCTCCGTCTTCCATGGCGAGGCGCGGCGGCGCGATCTGGCGCTGATCTCGCTGGCCGGCGGCGGCTGCCTCATCCTGGTGCTCAGCATCGCCCAGACCAAGCTCTTCCACTATGTCATCCCGGCGATTCCGCTGCTCGCCGTGGCGGCCGCGATCGGCGTGGCGGATGCGGCGCGCCGCCTGGCGGCCCATCCGGCCCGGGCCCGAATCGTCCTCGGCGGGGTGGCCGTACTTTGCGCCGCGGGCCTGGCGCGGACGATCCTTCTCAGCCTGACCTTCTACAGCCCGATGCCCTTTCGCATGCGCGACGGGGCCTTCCTGGCGGCGCTGCACAAGGCCGGCGAGAGAGCGCCGGTCACGGTCGTGGACGACGAGCTGTGGCTCCTTCCCTATGGCGGCCCGCCCGGCCGGCGCTACAGCCAGATCATCGATTTCTATGCCACGCTCTATCGCGCCGATTGGCCCATCGGCCAGGCCCAGATCGGCTGGCGCCTCGCCACCCCCTCCTCGGCGATCACCTGCAGCCCGGCGGCCCTGGCGTGGCTGCGGGGGGCTTACGATTTCAGCCTCGCCAGGCGCGGCGATGGCTGCGTGCTCCTGCGGCTGAGGGCGCCTCGCAACAGCGCGAGCCCGACCCCATCTAGCTCCCCGAATGGCGGACCCGTCAGGTCCAGCTGAACCGAGGAGCCCAAGACATGATCGAGAAAAGGCCGTTCGCCACCCTGGGCGGCGCCGACCACGGCTGGCTGAAGGCAAAGCATCACTTTTCCTTCGCCGGCTATCACGATCCCCAGCGGATGGGCTGGGGCGCGCTGCGGGTCTGGAACGACGACGAGATCGCGCCCAAGAGCGGCTTCCCGCCCCATTCCCACGCCGATATGGAGATCATCACCTATGTCCGCGAAGGGGCGATCACCCACCGCGATTCCCTGGGCAACCTCGGGCGCACGGGGGCGGGCGACGTGCAGGTGATGTCGGCCGGGGCCGGGGTCACCCATTCGGAATACAATCTCGAGGACGACGCGACCCGATTGTTCCAGATCTGGGTCCAGCCGACGCGGCGCGGGGGCCCGCCCTCGTGGGGGGCGCGGCCGTTTCCCAAGGACGACCGCTCGGGACGGTTCGTGACGCTGGCCAGCGGGTTCGGCGAAGAGGGGGCCCTGCCGATCCGGGCGCAGGCCCGGGTCATGGGGGCCAGCCTCAAGGCCGGCGAGCGGGTGACCGTGGCCCTCGATCCCCAGCGCCACGCCTATCTCGTGCCGGCCACTGGCGCGCTGGAGGTCGGCGGCGTGCGCATCGGGGCCCGCGACGGGGCGGCGATCACCGACCTGGCCGAGGTGGAGATCTCGGCGATCGAGGACGCCGAGGTGGTGCTGGTCGAGAGCGCCTGAGGTCTTGGGGCGGGCGCCCAGGGCAGGACCGGTCCCCTCTCAGGCCTGGGCCGCCTGTTGGCGGCGGACGGCCTTGGGGCCCTCGCCGTAGCCGGGGGTGTCCTTGGTGTGCATGTTGGAGAGCGCCATCGCGACGTACTTCGGGTCGAAATTCGGCGGCTTGCCCAGAAAACGGCCGGCCGCGCAGATCTGATCGAGGATGAACTTGGGCTGGTAGTTGGACAGGGGGAACTTGTTGCGCTCGGTGATCTCGGCGATCACTTCGTCGACGACCTTGTCATCGAGCTTGACGCCGGCCGTTTTCGCCGCGCGGCGGAAAATCTCCCGGAACACAGCCACGGTCGGGGCCGGGGCCTCGACCTTGTAGGGAATGCGGCGCAGGAAGGCGGCGTCCATCAGGTCCTTGGGAGCGAGGTTGCTGGCGAAGATCACCAGCTCGTCGAAGGGCACCACGAACGTCTTGCCCGAATGCAGCTTCAGGCGGTCGTGGCCGCCCTCGAGGGGCACGATCCAGCGGTTGAGCAGGGCCTTGGGGGTGACCAGCTGACGGCCGAAATCGTCGATCAGGCACACGCCGCCGAGGGCCTTGATGTGCAGCGGCGCCTCGTAGAACTTGGTCTCGAGGTTGTAGCCGAGATCGAGCATCTCGATGGTGAGCTCGCCGCCGACGCTGATGAAGGGCCGCCGGCAGGCTACCCAGCGCGGATCGAACCGCTCGCGATGCATGGCCAGGGGGTCGGCGCGTTCGGTCGGGAACTCGATCGGGATCGGCTCGTGCACCCCGGCGTCGAACACCTTGACTATCTGGCCGTCGACCTCGAAGCAGTAGGGCAGATAGACGATGCCCTTGAACAGGGAGCCGATGCGCTCGGCGATCGAGGTCTTGCCGTTGCCCGGCGGGCCGTAGAGCAGCATCGAGCGGCTGGAATTGATCGCCGGCCCGAGCTTCAGCCTCAGCTCGTCGGCCGTCACCATGTCGGCCAGGGCCCCATCGATGGCAGCCTGGTCGATGCGGGCGTTGACCAGGCGCTGGCGGCGGATCTGAGCCTGATAATCCGACAGCGGGACGGGCGCGGGGCCGACATATTCGCTGCGCCGCATGGCCGCGTGAGCCCAATCCGCGCCGGCCCTGGTCAGGGTGTAGCGGCGCTCCGAGCCGATGTCGGCGCGCACCGAGGAGCCCATGCTGGTGATGAGCTGGCGCTCCTCGGCGGCCTCGACGATCTCCAGGACGATCTGGAGGGGCAGCTGCACGATCTCGGCGATTTCCGAAGGGGTCTCGACGGCGGCCGAATAGACCACCTTGACCAGCAGGTTGAGCATGGAGCTGAAGGAAATGCCGGTGTCGCGCAGGTGAGCCGGACAGGCCGGCGCGCCGGCGATCACCTCGTCGAGATCCTCAGGGCTGATCGCGCCGGCCTCGATGAGATAGCGGCCGACGCCGCCGCGCTTGCCGCCATGGTTCCTGAGGGCGGCGGTGACGTCTTCCTTCGTCACCAGCTCGAGGGCGACCAGGATATCCCCGATGAACACTTGAAATACGGCTCCCGACGCTTCGAACGGCGTCGCCCCCCGAACGACGTCGCGGGTTGTGACATTTCTTGGCGCGCATGTGTAGGGGGATGGCGGCCGAGGCCGTGGCGCGCGCGTTTGCCAGGCGTCGTCGTCCTCGAGCGCGAAGTTTCACGGCGACGCCTGGCGCACCAGCAAGCCCTGCGAGACCCGCTTCATGGTACCGGCGCGGGGGCCTCGCGGGGGCTGCCGCTATTCGACCGCCTTCAGGATGATCTCGACGGCGGCCATGCGGCTGCGCACGTCCGACATGCCGGACTCCATGGCGGCCAGGCTGGTCGCGATCTGGGACTGAGTCGCCGAAGCGCTTTGCGCCAGCTGGCGATAGGCGTCGTCGTTGGCCAGCCGCGCCCGCGCCTGCTGGACGATCGCATAATAGCGCATGGCGAAGACGATCAGGACCGTCGCCAACGGCAGCACCAGGGTCAACAGGTAGAAGATTGCGGTCATGGGGATCCTCTAGGTCTGGGGTTTGGCGGTGAGTGTCTCGGCGGCGTCGGCGACGGCCGCCGGCGTGAGGTGAAAGGCGAAGTCGGTGACCTCGAAATAGTTGAGCGCCTTGCCGTCGCGGGACAGCTCCAGCCGGCTGGTCACCAAGCCGGCGGCCTCCAGCTTCTGCAGATGCAGATGCAGCAGCGGCCGGCTGATGCCGATCTCGCGAGCCAGCCGGCTGACATAGTTGCGACCGCCGCCGGACAGCGCCGCGACGATGCGCAGGCGGTGCGGATTGGCCAAGGCGGCCAGGGTCGCCAGGAGCCGGTCGCCTTGTGTTTTGGTGTCGACATGCGGTTGCATCTGTCAGGAATAGCTGACGCATGTCAGGAACGCAATCGACTTAATTCACGGCGTCTGCTCCGTCGGTCCGGTGGGGTTGCGCAGGAAGACCACGTAGCCGCGGAAATCAGGGTCGCGGGCCAGACTCTCCGGCGGGGTCCACTCGCCGCCTTGAACGAGGCCGATGCGGAAAGGCGCGCCCAGGCGATCGAGGCGGGCGAGCCAGGCGCCGTAGCCCGGGATGGTGCGGCGGCCCTGATAGGTCTGGAGGACCAGCTCGTCGACGACGCCGGTCAGGGCCTTCAGCCCGGCGGGGTCGCCCTGGCTGCTCCAGTCCAGGAGGCCGGTGACGCCCAGCTTGCAGTCCGGCGGCAGCCGGGATTTCAGGTCCGCCAGGAAGGCGGCGTAGGCGCCCAGGCGCCGGGTGCGGGCGTCGAAGTCGATCTGCACCCCGACCACGGGATTGCCGGCGGCGCGCCAGCGGCGCAGATGAGCCGCCACCTGGGCGTAGATCAGCGGCGTCCAGGCCAGGGTCTGGACGCGATAGACCAGCCACAGCTCGCCGCGCCGCAGGGCCGGGGTGGCGCCGCCCTGAGCTACCAGGCGTGGCGGCGAGGAGGCGACGACCTCGCCCTGGAGTACGTAGAGAACCTTGGCCTTGGCCATCTCCGGCTGGGGGCGAACGCCCGCCCACAGCCAGAAGGCGTCATAGTCGCGGGCATCGACCGTCGCTGCGAAGCCCGCGCCGGACGTTCCCAGCCATGTCGCCGCGGCGAGGGCCAGGGCGCGGGAGCGCACGGCTACCAATAGACCGTCGTCTGGGCCGCCCACGGCAAGGAGGCGTAGCGATGCTTCAGCGTCTCGAACCACGCCTTGCGCTCGGAGACCGGCGATTCGGGGCCGCCGCAGTCGCTGTGGCCCGACGGCGCATAGCAGTAAATGGCGCGATAGAGGGCGTAGGCCTTGTCCGCCGCCGGAGCCGCCGGGTCGGCGATGATCGACTTGTAGATCGCCATCCGGGCGAATTCGCCGCCTGGGAAACGCGATGGCGCGCCGCCCAGCTCGTCGGCCGGCGGCGGACTGTCCAGCGGACTGTTGTCGAAGCCTTCCAGGCGGGTGAACTCGCCCACGCACAGACGCGGCTCCACGGCCCGGGGATCACGAGCCAGCCGGGCGGCGATGTCGCGCAGATCCGGGCAGGGATAACGTCCGGCGGGATTGGACCAGGCGAATACGGTGAGGTCGGGTTCGGCGGGGGCCCGGCTGACGTCGACGGCGGGGGCGGCGGGCGGCGCCTGCGTGGGCAGGAGAGCGAGGTCGCGCGAGAAGGCGGCGTAGTCGCCGCGGGTGAGCTCCTTGTAGAGAAGGATGTAGACAGCCCAGCGCGCCTCGAGACGAGGGCCGTCGGCGGCGGCGGCCCGCTGGCGCAGCAGGGCGGGGCCGGCGGCGTGGCGCAGGAGGATGCCCCGCACGGCTTCGTCCGCGACCGGCGAGCCGGCGGCGAACACCCGCTCGACATCGCCGCGCCGTTCGTCGTGCATGGCCAGCGCCAGCTCGAGAGCGCCGCGCTGAAAGGGGGCGGTGGCGACGGGGAAGAGCCGCATCAGCGACTCGCGCGCGCCGCCGTCGCCCACCCTGTCCAGGGCCAGGGCCCGCAACAGCTGGCGGCTGAAGCTCAGGTAGCCGAGGCGCTCGCCCGGCGGCTCGGCGGCGATCAGGCGAACCACCTCGGCCGGCCGGCCGTCGACGAAAAGAGCGTGGGCGGCGAGAAGATAGTCGAACAGGGCCGGATCGGCGGCGAAGCGCGGACGCTGGGCCTCGAGGTCGGCCAGGGAAAGGGCGGCCGCGGCGTCCTTGGCGTTGTCGTGGCGCATTTTCTCGAGGTCGATCACGGCCAGGAGGGTCGGATCGGCGACGCGGGCCGCCTCCGAGGCCCCGAGCAACTTGGCGTCGATCTCCTGGGCCAGGTCGCCGTCGGAGAGGTTGCGGGCGTGGGGATCGATCTGGGTGAACTGCCAGACGTATTCCGCCGCCAGCTTGTCCTGGTTTCCCCCCAGCCAATAGACTCGGCGCAGCAGGCCGCGGGCCGAGGCGGCGTAGAGGCCGCCTGGGTCGTCGCGCAGATAGGCCTTGAAGTCGCTCTCGGCGGCGGCGAGAGCGGCGGCGTCCACCTTGGCCGGGACGATGGCGCCGTACTCGTCGAAAGCGTTCACCTGGGCGCTGTTGAGTTCGACCCGGCCCTGCATGTAGCGGGCGCTTTGCCGCAGCCAGTCGGACTCGGCCTTGCGCAGGCCGGCGAAGCGGGCGGCGGCGGTGTCGAAGTCGCCGTCATAGAAGGCGGCGGCCCCTTGCAGGTAGGCGGCGAAGGCGCGGCCGGCGGAGGATTTCACCGGCCCGACAGCCACGGTCACCGCCGGCAGGACGGCCCCGCTGCTGGCCTCGCAACTGGGCTGCATCGCCTTGCGGGCGTCGGAGAGGCGGACGCGCTCGTCCGGCGGCAGTCGCCGGGCGGCGGCCAGGGCGGTTTCGAAGCCGGCCGCCCCGCCGGCGTTGCTGACGCAGCGCGTGCCCTCGCCGGTGGCGAACTCCGAAGACTGGGGCTGCACATCCTCTGAGGTGTAGTCCTCTGTCTTCCCAGGCTTTCCGGAAAGCGCGTCCTCGAAGTTCTCCCAGCTGAAGGGAGCGGCGCCGCCGATCACCGGCGATGGCGCCGCGGGCCTGCCGCCGTGAAGGTCGATGAGAAGCAAATGGAGATTGACCCGGGTGTCGTTGCCCGGCCCCAGGAGGGCCACGCTATCGCAGCCGGTGTACTGGGTATGGACGAGGGTCCAGGCGGGCGCGCAGGTGAAATCGCCGCTGGCCCGGGCCGGCGAGGCGACGAAGGCCAGGGCGAGGAGCGCCACCCCAGCGGCCCAGACGCGAAGCATGGCGTTCCCCCTTGGATCAGGCGCGGAAGTCTACGGCGAGGCTTGCGGCCGGCCAAGGCTGCAACCGCGGCCCGGGCAAGTGCAAGCTGAAGGTCGCGTCCTAGCACATGGCCTAATCCATGAGCGGCGCGGCGGCTACGGGACGAGCACCGCGGCCCACTTCATCAGCTGGGCGAAAGCTCCCAGGGCGAAGACGACCAGGATAAGGCTCGCCTGCCTGATCGAACGGCCGAGGCTCAGGCGCCGTCTGAGCGCGTAGAGGCGCACGCTCGACACCGTCCCATCACCGCGCCGGACGCTCTCGAGGGAAAGGCTGCTCATGACCGTGGTTCCGCTTATCTGACGTGACTGCATCTAGTCACGAGACAAAACGGCGGGTAGATGGCGAATTCGCGACGGTTCGTTGCGAATGAGGAACAAACCATGCGCGATCTCAACGACCTCAGCCTGTTCGCGGCCGTGGTCTCCAATGGCGGCTTTTCGGCCGCGGCGCGGGCGCTGGGGACGCCGAAATCCCGGGTCAGCCGGCGGGTGGCGAACCTGGAACAGCAACTGGGGGTGCGCCTCGTCGAGCGCTCGACCCGCCGGTTCAAGGTCACCGAGGTCGGCCAGGACGTCTATCGCCACGCGCGGGCGGCGATGTCGGAGGCCGAGGCGGTCGACGAGGTGGTGTCCAGGCTGCGGGCCGAGCCCCAGGGCCTCGTCCGGGTGAGCTGCCCCCTGGGCGTCGACCGCGTCCTGGGCGCGGTGCTGCCCGATTTCCTCCGCCGCCATCCGAAGCTGCGCGTCCAGGTGCTGGTCACCAACCGCCGGGTCGACATCATCGAGGAAGGGGTGGATGTGGCGATCCGGATCCGCGAACAGCTCGACAGCGACGCCGACCTGCAGGTGAGGATCATCGGGCGCACCGGCGCCGAGCTTGTGGCCAGCGCCGCCTTCGTGGCCGAGCACGGCGCGCCTCAGACCCCCCAGGAGACGCCGAACTTTCCGACCATCAGCCACACCGATCGCCCCGGGCTCGATCGGTGGACGTTCGTGAGCGCCGCCGGCGAGCGGGTGGAGGTGACGCACGAACCCAGGGTGTCGGCCACCGACTGGAGCCTCATCCGCCAGTCCGCCGTCGAGGGCCTGGGGCTGGCGCTGCTGCCCGAGTACCTCGGCCGCGAGATGCTCAAGACCGGCCAGCTGGTGCGCGTCCTGCCCGATTGGGCGCGGACCGAGGGCATCCTGCACGTCGTGTTCACCTCCCGGCGCGGCCTTCTGCCGGGGGTGCGGGCGGTGATCGACCTCATCGCCGAGACGCTTCATTTTCGCTCGTCTGTCTGGGAGTCGATGATCTGACCAAAAGAAAGCCGCCGGCGCATGGCGGCGCCGGCGGTGAGGAAGACCCGGGGGGAATAGGATCAGGCGGCGAGCTTGAGCGCCTCGCCGCGGGCGGCTTCGATAGCCTTGCCGCGCACTTCGGGCCCGATATTCACGCCCTCGGCGTGGACGAACTCGAGATCGGCCAGTCCGAGCAGGCCGAAGAAGGCGCGCAGATGGCTCTCCTGATGCTCGAAGGCGGCGGTGGGCGTGCCGGCCCCATAGTAGCCACCGCGCGAGGAGGCGACGATGACGCGGCGGCCGCCGGCCAGGCCTTCGGGGCCCTTTTCGGTGTAGCGGAAGGTCTTGCCGACGATGGCGATGCGATCGAGCCACGCCTTCAGCTGCGAGGGAACGCCGAAATTGTACATCGGGGCGCCGATGACCACGACATCGGCGTCGAGGAACTCGTCGACGATCGAGGTGTCGGCGAAGGCGTCCAGCGTGAAGTGCGGCAGCGGCCAGGCGCCCAGATCGCGATAGATCACATGGGCCGAGGGATCCAGCGTGGTGAGGCGTTCGACGACGGTGCGGCTGATGTCGCGGGTGACGCTGTTCTGAGCATTGATGCTGCTGTCGATGTGGAGGATTTTCATGGCTCGAGGCTCCAGGGGTTGAATGCGGAGCCAGAGATAGATGCGGAACAAAGGTGTGAGTAGACGGCCAACTCGGCACAGATCGTTGCGTTAGAAGAACAATGAGTCGGACGAGGAACGCGCCTAGAACGGCTTCCCGGTCAGGAAATCGTAGCCGATGATCTTCGTCGGCTCGCCGCAGATGGCCCGCGAGGCGGCCATTCCGGACATCACCGCCGCCTCCACCGCCGAGGCGTTGAAGCCCTGCCGCGCGCCCTCGCCGGCGAGGAACAGGTTCGTGAAGCCCGTCTGGTCGGGATAGAGGCGGTATCGAGAGTCACCGGCGAGGGAGATCGAACAGCATTCGCACGGATCGACGTTGGCGCGGATGTATTGCGCGTCGAGCCTGGCCTCTCCGACCCGGCCCCCGGGGTCGCTGAGCACTTCCCAGCGAAAGCCGGTTTCCGTCGCCGCGTTGGGCCAGATGTCGCGAGCCGCGTCATTGAGCCACTCCACGGCCAGGCGTCTGGCCTCTTCCTCGCCCCGCGCCGGCGCACCCGCATCGTCGGGGGGCTGACGGTACAGGGTCGAAGCCATGGTCCCGCACAGGTAGTAGAGGGAGACCGGACCATCGGCCCGGGGCTTTTCCAGGCGGATCACCTGGCTCATGTCCGCCCACGCGTCGAGCGGGTGGACACCGGCGGCGGTGGCGATCGGCCCCAGGGTCCAGCCCAGCTGCTCCAAGGTGCGATCGCTCCACAGCTGCACGGCCAAGGTCGGCGTCAGGGCGATGGCGTTGATGTAATCGGCGAAGGCGCCGCCCTGGGCGATCAGCTCCGCGCATGGTCCTGGATCGCCGTCCCTGGGCTTGTAGGCGCCCGGCGGCAGGGCCAGGACGACGGCGTCGAAGTCGCGGCCCGCCTGCAGGCATAGCCGCTGCGCCGGCGGCTGGACGCACCAGGCGCTTTCGAAGTTCACACCGGCGGCCTTCAGCGCCTCGCCGCCCTCGAGCTGGTCCCAGAACGGCTGCGTCGGCCAGCAGTCGAGGCCGCCGATCCGCACCGTCGGGCGGTAATCGCCGTCCTTGATCAGGGCCTGGCGGTCGATACGCAGGCGCTCGATCCGCGCCCCATCCGCCGATAGCTCCAGGCCGGTCACCTTGTGGAAGAAGCGGACCGCGACCCCCGCCTCCAGGAGGGCATTGTAGACCGGCGAGATGACGCCTTCGCCGAAGCCGGTCTGGAGCAGGTACATGATCGCGCCTTTGTAGGTCACGCTCATGCGCAGCATCATGCCCAGCGCCGAGCCGGCGCTGTAGCTGGGGAACGCGAAATCCCCGTCGCGGTACTGGAACACGGTGTCGTAGAGCACCCGCAGCAGGCTCGACTCGGCGGCGAGTTTCGGATCGGCCCCGTGGCCGATGATCCAGGCGCGGAAATCCTGGTCGTCGATCGATTCCAGGGGCTGGTTCTTCAGCAGCAGGTCGGCCAGCACGCCGCGGGTCACCGCCGCGCACAGGTGGATCGCCTCGCCTATCAGAATCCAGCGCGGGTCCGAGCCGGAAGGTCGGGCCCGGACCTGACGATCCGCCTCGCCGACCAGCTCGACGATCGCTTCATGATGCCGGGTGACCGAGCCTCCGCCGAGCGAGCCGGCCCACAGGTGGGCGGCGTGAAACGCGTCGGCGATCGAGAAATGCGACGACCCGGCCAGACGGTCCGAATGCGGATCACCGATCCCTCCACCGTCCTGGCCGGGGGCGAGGGCCTCTCGCAGCAGCGCCGGATCGGGCGAAGCGACCGTGGGGGTCTTCGTCCCATGGGTCAGCTCGGTCAGCGCCTCGCCAAGCCAACCCAACATGTGAGTCAGGGCGTCCCAGACGAGATGGATGTCCGTCCCGTCGCCGGGATAGCCGCCCTGAACCGGCCAGGTCACCGGCACGAAGCTCCATTTCCCGTCCACGCTCACCCCGGCGCCCCCCAGCGACGTCGGCTTGAAAGCGTCGGTCCAGGCGTGGATGCCGCTCTCCGGCGGCGGCGGCGTCACCGCATAGACCTCCTGCAGCAGGCGAAAGGCGTTCTCGTAGAACCCGAACCAGACGTGCAGGCCGTGTTCGAGATTGCGCGCCGCCTCGTCGCGGCTGCTGGCGAGCTTGCCGCCCAGCCGCCAGCCCATCTGATAGACGCTCACCTCGTGGCGGGCGCGCAGCGCTTCGGTCTTCGTCAGCTCGAAGGCGGCGGCGAGGCCCGACATCCCGCCGCCGAGCACGGCGATCTTCAGTCTGCTCATGACGGCCGCGCCCCCTCCGCACGGGCCATGTCTATGGCGCCTTTGGATGGAGTGGGCCAATCGACAGGGTTTGTTATGTGCCTATAGTGGTTTGACGGCAGGTGTGGCCGGGGGGCGCGTTAACTGAGATGGCTGAACGAATCGCCGTGCTGGGCGGCGGATTGGGATCGTTGTCCACGGTCTTCCACATGACCAGCGAGCCGGGCTGGCAGGACAAATACGACATCACGATCTACCAGATGGGCTGGCGGCCCGGCGGCAAATGCGCCAGCGGCCGCGACATGCGCGACGGCTACGGCTACCGAATCCTCGAGCACGGGCTGCACCTCTTCGCCGGCTTCTACAACTACAGTTTCAAGATGCTCGGCGATTGCTACGTCGAGCTCGACCGCCCCGACGGCCATCCGAACCAGCGGGTCTGGGACGCCTTCATCGGCCTTGATCAGGTCACCCTGATGGACAAGGCGCGCGATCCCGACGGGACCGAACGCTTCAGGGCCTGGGCCATCGATTTCTCGCCTCTGCCGGGCGCCCCGGGGGATTCCGTCGAGCCGCCGGCGATCACCGATCTGATGGTCGCCCTGATCAAGCTCATGGGCAGCTGGGACCCGGCCGTGCGCGCCACGCTTCGGCGCGACGAGAACCGCGGTATTTCGGGCGCCTTCCAGCGCTTCCTGAACGACGTCAAGTGGACCCTCGAGGATCTGGCGATCGACACCGGCAACTTCGTTCTGCACAAGATCATCACCGATCTCGAACAGCACAACCTTGATCCCGACCTGAACGGCATCCCCTTTCTCAACAAGCTGTCGGTCGACCGGCTGATGATGCTCAGCTTCCTTGTCCGTTCGGTGGTGCGCGGCATCATCGTCGACAATGTGCTCACCGACGGCTTCGATCCCCTCGACAAATGGGAGTTTTCGGACTGGATCTACCATCACGCCGTCGAGGTGGCCCGCCTCGACAAGCTCGACGTCCGCGACCCGGCGGAGGCCGCCAAGGCCCTCATCGAATCGCCGGTCATCCATTCAGGCTATGACTATGTGTTCGGCTATGCCGACGGCGTGCCCGGCAAGCGCGGCCAGGGGGCCGGGACCACGCTGCGCGGGATGTTGCGCTTCACCCTCGGCTACAAGGGCCACCTCTTCTACACCATGCGCGGCGGCATGGGCGATGTGGTCATCGCCCCTCTCTACGAACTGCTGGTGAAGCGGGGCGTGAAGTTCGCCTTCTTCCAGCGCGTGGAAAAGCTCGTCCCCGGCGAGACCGGGATCGACGCCGTCGAGATGTCCACCCAGGCCGAGACGACCGGCAAGCCCTACTCGCCCCTGATCCATGTGCCCCTGGCGGGGTGGTCACCCGACTTCCCCCTGCCGTGTTGGCCATCCGAACCCCTGTGGGGCCAGCTCGCGAACGGCGAGGAGCTCAAGGCCTCGGGGATTGATTTCGAGACGCCGTGGAGCCCGGCGCTCTCGACCCGGACCCTGGCGCGCGGGTCCGATTTCGACCGCATCGTCCTCGGCATTCCGATCGGCGAGCTGAAGCGCATCTGCGCCGATCTGCCGGCCAGGAACCCCCGGTGGGGCGAGATGTTCGACAAGGTCGCTACCACGCGCACCATCGCCACCCAGCTGTGGTCGCGGCGCACCCTGGCGGATCTCGGCACGAGTGAGCCGGGACGGGCCCTGGCCGGCTACGCCCAGCCCTTGAGCGTGTGGGCCGAC
Organism: Caulobacteraceae bacterium; assembly: GCA_035605655.1. Lineage (GTDB taxonomy): Bacteria > Pseudomonadota > Alphaproteobacteria > Caulobacterales > Caulobacteraceae > Acaudatibacter. Next base: position 15,500 of record DASZKO010000079.1, read on the forward strand.
ATGACCCACCTGTTGTCGCGCGAGGCGTGGACCGCGCGCGAGCGGCCCCAATCGATCACCTATCTCTGCGGCCAGTTCCCAGGCGGGGCTCTGACCAGCGCCGAGGAGGCCGCCGAGCTGGAAGCGCAGACCTCGGCCGCGGTCCGCGACTGGTTCCACGCCGACGCCGCCTCGCAATGGCCGCGCGCGGCGTATCCGGAGAGCGCCTATGGGGTGAATCCGGAACTGCTCTACGATCCGGAGAACCGAGCGGGCGACGCCCGCTTCGACAGCCAGTTCTGGAAGGTCAACGCCACGCCATCGGAGATGTACGTCCAGTCCGTGCCCAACAGCGTCGGGGCCCGGCTGCGGGCCAACGAGTCGGGCTTCGACAATCTCTTTCTGTGCGGGGACTGGACGAAGAACGGTCTCAACGCCGGAGCCGCCGAGGCGGCGGTGATGAGCGGCGTGATTTGCGCGCGGGCCGTGGCCGGCGAGTTCGAGCCGATTTACGGCGAGGTGGACGTCTCCAGCGGGCCCATGCCCGCGGCCCTCACCCCCGCCAAACCGCCGCCGACACAGGCAGGACCCACGCAGCCCGCCGCGCCGGCTTCCGGCGAGCCGGTGATCTCCTGATGCCGCCGCCCCTCGTCCTCACCCCCGACCGGATGACCGGCTTCCCGCCCGGGGTCCAGGACGACACCCTGATGCACAATTTCTGCATCCAGGGCGACCAGGCGACGATCCAGAAGGCGCTCGACGCCCGCTTCGACGCACCGTCCGGCGGCAGGGTCAGATACGAGGCGGTCGGATCCAAGCTGTTCGTCTCCGTCGCCGAGATCGGCCGGATCTTCTCCACCGATCCCCTGGACTCCCACCGCGGCTGGATGACCGAGATCGACGTCGCGGTGTGGGCCATAGCGCGGCTCGGCCTCTCCCTGCGGTTCATTCCCCTGTGGCTGTTCGTGGACAACTCCGTTGGCATGGCCACCGGTCGCGAGGTCTACGGCTTTCCCAAGCAGATCGGCCGCTTCGCTTTCACGCCGAGGAACAGCGAGCCGCGCAGCTTCGAAACCGTCGCCTTCGTCTCGCCGGTGTTCACGCCGGAGACCGAATGCGTGTGGGCGCCGATGATTTCGATCAAGCCCAGCGCTGCGGCGCCGGAGCCTGGGGCCGGATCGGTGTGGAGCGATCTCAAGGCCTTCGCCCGCCACGCCATCGAGCAGTTGGAGCAGGTGGTCGTCGACGCCGATCTCGCCCTGATGTCCGCCGCCACCCAGGCGCTCGGGGTCGGCCAGAGCACCCTGGCCTTCCTCAAGCAGTTTCCCGACGCTGTCGATGCGCGCCTCGCCTGCTATCAGGGCATCATCGAGACCGACATCGAGGTCACGGCGACCCGGTCACTGAAGATGACCCAGACGCCCTACACCATCGAGATCAACAACTACGCCAGCCATCCCATCCTGGAGGAATTCGGTATCGCTCCCGGCGTCCAGGATGTCGGCCACGGCATCGTCGCCGACATGAACTTCACCATCGGCGCGGCTCGCGAAGTCTGGCGGGCCAGCTGAAGATGGACGCTGGCCGCCGCGCGGCGCCCGGGCGGCTCTGAGGCCGCGGCGGGACGATGGCCAGGCTGTTCATCTCATACGCCCGCTCGACGGCGGCCCGGGCGCGCCAGATCGCCGATCTGCTGCGCGAGCAAGGCCACGAGGTGTGGATCGACGACCAGCTCCTCGCCCATCGCTCGTTTTCCGACACCATCGAGGAACAGCTCAAGGCCTGCGACGCGGTGGTGGTGATCTGGTCGGCCGAGGCGGCCAAATCCGACTGGGTGCGCTCCGAGGCGAGCCGGGGGCGCGACGCGGGCAAGCTCGTGCAGGTGCGGCTCGAAAAGGTCGCCCTGCCGATGCCGTTCGACCAGATCCACTGCATCGACCTTTCAACGTGGCCCAAGCATCGCGACGCCCCGGCATGGCGCTCCCTCGCCGCGAGCCTCGAGGCAGTCGTGGGCCCCAAGACGCGGCCGGTGGGCGGCGAGGCCGGCGCCAGGCGCGCGGCCATGGAGCGGCGCCAGGTCACCGTCCTCTCCCTCGGTCTTTTGGAATGGGCGGCGCTCTCCGCCCGGCTCGATCCGGAGGACCTCATCGAGATCGTCGACGCCTTTCAGATGACCGTCGACGACGTCGTCGCCCAGCACGGAGGGGCGGTCGCCAGCCGAGCCGATCACGGCATGCTCGCCTATTTCGGCTATCCCAGGGCCCACGAGGAGGACGGGGCCAACGCCGTTCTCGCCGGCATGGCCGTGTGCGAAGGTGTCGGCGCCGTTCAAACGCCCCACAAGGAGGCCGTGCGGGCCCATGCCGGTGTCGCCACCGGCCTGGTGCTCATCCAGGCCGACGGTGCGGGAGAGGCGAGGATCACCGGCGAGGCCCTCAATCTCGCCAGCCAACTCGCCGCCGTCGCGCCCGCCGGCGGAGTCGTGGTCTCCGAGGCGACGCTGCGCATCACCGAAGGCATGTTCGAATACCGTGAGATGGAGCCCGTCAGCCCGGACGGATACGACGCCGCAATCGCCGCTTTCGAGGCGGTGGGGATCACCAAGGTCGCCAGCCGCTCCCACGCCAGGCGATGGGCGAGCACCGTCTCGCTGTTCGGCCGCGACGACCAGCTCGAGCTCCTGCGCGAACTCTGGAAGCACGCCGGCGACGGTCACGGCCAGGTCGCGCTCGTCCAGGGCGAAGGCGGCATCGGCAAGTCGCGGCTGGTGGACGCCTTCCGCCACGCCATCGACCAAACGGAGACCACCCAGACGACGTGGTTCTGCGGTCCCAAGTTCACCGCCAGCGCCCTGCACCCGTTTTCCGAGGGTTTCCAGCGCGCGGCGGGCTTTGTCCGGGGTGACTCCACGGAGACTCGCGGCGCCAGGCTGCAGGCGCTCCTGGGGCGCCTCGGGATCGACGATCCGGAGGCCCTGGCGCTGCTGTCCGACCTGGTCGGATTGCCGCCCGCGACTGGGTCCGCCACCGAAGCCATGACGCCGGACCGACGTCGCTCGGCCACGCTCGACCTGATCCTCACCGTCATGGATCGCCTGTCCCAGGACGGCCCGGCCCTCTACGTCGTCGAGGACCTGCACTGGGCCGATCCCACCACGCTCGAGCTCCTCGCCACCGCGGTGCGCGGCGCCGCCGACCACCCCTGGCTGATCCTCGCCACGGCGCGACCCGACTACGAGTGCGACTGGTTCGATCAGGCCGACGTCGCTCATGTCGAACTCGGCCGCCTCCAGCGGGCCGACGCCGAACGGGTCTGCGCCCAGGTCGACGCCGTCGGCGTCCTGCCGCCCGAGCTCGTGCGCCGCATCGTCGCGCGCGCCGACGGCGTGCCGCTCTTCCTCGAGGAGCTCACCCGCTCCATGGTGGAGGCGGTGGCCGCCGCCGGCGACACCGAACCGGCGGCCCGCCTCGCCATCCCCGAAACCCTGCAGGATTCCCTCGTCGCCAGGCTCGATCGCCTGGGACCGGCCCGGCACGTGGCCCGCATGGGCGCGGCGATCGGCCGGACCTTCACCTACGAACTCATCGCGGCCGTGGGCGGCCAGGGCGCGAGCGAACTTCGCCAGTCGCTGCGTGACCTGGTGCGCTCGGGCCTCGTGGATTGCACGGGCCTGCCGCCGACCAGCACCTATGTGTTCGCGCACGCCCTGATCTGCGACGCCGCCTATGAGTCCCTCCCCAGGACGCAGCGCGAAGCCCTGCACGCGAAGATCGCCCGGGCGATGCGTGAGCAGACTCTGGGAGACGTCCACCCGGCCGTGCTCGCCGACCACCTCACCCGCGGCGGCGCTCCGGCCGAAGCGATCCCCATCTGGGCCATGGCCGGCCAGCAGGCCGCCGCCCGCGCGGCGCACAAGGAGGCGGCCGGCTATCTGCGCACGGCGCTGGATCTGTTGCGCGCCGCCCCGCGCGATCCGGCCAGCGTCGGCGTCGAGCTCCAGCTGCTGATCGGCCTGGCGGTCAGCCTGGGCGCGGCGCGCGGCTATCACGATGCCCAGACCGGCTCCGTGCTCGCCGAGGCGCGGGCGATCTGCGATGCGCTCGGCAACACCGAGCAGCTGTTCATGGTGTTTCGGGCCCTGAACGCCTTCTCGGTCATGGGTGGCGATCTGGACGGCGCGGAGGACTTCGCCCGGCGCTGCGTCGAGATCGCCGACGCCTCGGGGCGCGTCGAGCACCTCCTGCAGAGCGAGAGCGCTCTGGGCTATGTGCTGTTCACCCGGGGCGACATGGCGCCGGCCCGGACGCATCTGGAGCGCGCCGTCACCCTCTATGAGGAGAACGACGGCGCGAGCATGCCGCAGCTGCTGCCCAACGACGCCCTGATCCAGGCGTTCGGCCCTCTGCTCATGGTGCTGTTCGCCATGGACGACGACGCCGGCGCTTCCAAGATTCAGAAGCGGCTGATCGACCACGCCAGGGCGGTGGGCGGCAGCTTCGGCCTGGTCACCGCCCAGCTCTGGCGCTCGCTGTTCTTCTTCATCAACGGCGATTTCGACCTCGCCATCGAGGCGGCCGAGGAGGTGATCGGCCTGTGCGACGAATTCGAATACCCGGCTTTCCGCCCCAGCGCGGCCATGAACCGAGCCTTCTCCATCGCGCACCTGGGCGAGGCGGAGGTCGGCTTGCGGCAGGCGAGAGAAGCGCTGGCCGAGCTCGACCGCCTGCGGCAGAAGCATCCGCGCGCGGCCTACCTCAGCCAGCTGGCGGATCTCGAACTTCTCGCCGGCGACGCGGAGGGCGCGCTCGCCACCGTGGCCGCCTCGATCCAGATGGCCGAGGGCATCGGCGAGGCCTACTGGCTCTCTCCGTCGCACCGGCTGCGGGCCGAAATCCTCGCCAAGTTTCCCAATTCCGATCCGAGTGACGCACGGGCGGCGCTCGCCGCCGCGCTCGACGTCGCCCGACGGCAGGGCGCGTCGCGGTTCGTCCGCGAAGCGGAGGCGGCGATCGCCAGGGGCGCTTAGAACAGGGCGCCGCTTCGTCAGCCGGTCATCTGCTCGAGCTCACGGCCGCGGGTCTCGTGAACCATGGCGCGGACGAAGAAGAAGGAAACGAAGGCGCTGAGAGCATAGAAACCATAGGTCGGCACGAGGCCCACGGCGGTTGCCGCGATGGGAAAGCTCAGGGAAATGGCGAAGTTGGCCGTCCACTGGGCGAAACCCGACACCGCCAGCCCCGAGCCGCGGATCTGGTTGGGGAACATCTCGCCGAGCATCACCCACATCACCGGGCCCCAGGTGCCGTTGAAGAATACGACATAGAGGTTGGCGGCGATCAGGGCGGTGAGCCCGGCCCATTCGGGCAGATGGGCCTGGCCGTTCACCAGAGTGGCGGTGGAAAAGGCGACGGCCACGGCCGCGAGGCTCACCGTCATGCCGATCGAGCCGAAGAGCAGGATCGGCTTGCGCCCGACCTTGTCGACGAAGCCCATGGAAATGAGGCACGAGACGATCGAGAGCGAGCCGGAGAGGATGTTGATCTTCAGGGAATCGGCCTCGCTGAAGCCCACCGACTGCCACAACACCGCGCCGTAATAGAAAACGACGTTGATGCCGACGAGCTGCTGGAAGACGGCGAGGCCGATTCCCGCCCAGACGATGGGACGCACCCGACCCTTGTCGAGAAGGTCGGATAGCCGCGGCCGATGGTGATCGGCGGCCAGAGTGGCGCTTATTTCCGCCGCCTTGGCCTTGGCCACGTCGGCCCCGAACAGGCGCGCGAGCACCGCCTCGGCCTTGGCCAGCCGTCCGCGGGCGACCAGGAAGCGTGGGCTTTCAGGTATAAACAGCAGGCTGACCAGGAACACGCCGGCGGGGATTACCTGGGCCCAGAACATCCATCGCCACGCCGGGTGACCCATGATGACGCTGGTCGAGCCGCCGGCCCACTGGGCGATCAGCCAGTTGACCACAAACGAACCGGTCAGGCCGATGATGATCATGATCTGCTGGACGGTGGTGAGACGTCCGCGCACCGCGGCCGGCGCCACCTCGCTGATGTAGACCGGCGAAAGCACGCTGGCGGCGCCCACGCCCAGGCCGCCGATCAGACGCGCCAGGATGAATTCCGCCGAGGTGGCGGCCGCTCCGGCCGCCAGGGCGCTGACGATGAACAGGGCCGCGGCGACGATCATCACATTGCGGCGGCCGAAGACGTCCGAGGCGCGTCCGGCCGTGAAGGCGCCGGCCGCACAGCCGAGCAGCACCGCCCCGACATTCACCCCCAGCATCAAGTCGCTCAGGTGAAAGGCCTCGCTCAGGCCCTTCTGGGTGCCGTTGATGACCCCGCTGTCGTAGCCGAACATGAATCCGCCGATGGTCGCCACCGCGACGATCGCCGAGACGAAGACCATGTTGGCCTTCCGCTCCAGGCCGGTATCGCCGACGATATCGGTTCCAGTCATGCCGCCATCCTTGAGGGTGCTGGGCGCCGTCCCCGGTCGCCAAATTCGAGACTTCGCAGATCGAGAGCGCGGGTTTCGAGACCGAAGCGGGTGACGAGACCCAGCGCCAAGAGGGCCGGCGCCATGATCGCCACGGCCGCGACCCCCAGCGGCGGCGCCAGCGCCGCGATGCTGAGGGCCTGAGCACAGACTCCGCCGGCCTTGGTGCAGGCCGCCACAAGGCCGGTGGTCCGGCCGCGGATGCGCAACGGGTAGGATTCCGAGGCGTAAGGCAGCAGGATCGCGAGCAGCCCGTTGCTGCCGACGATCAGCAGCGCCACCGGCGCCAGCGGATCGCCGCCGGTATGGGCGTCGAGCAGACACACCCAGACCAGGCCGCCCAGGGTCAGGGCGAGCGTCAGGACCAGCGACCACTTGGTGCTCCAGCGGCTGTAGAGAGCCGTGCAGGCGAAGACGGTGGGAAAGGCGATGAGCGCCGACTGGGCCAGCAGGCGCGACGAGGCGCCGATGCTGTAGCCCTTTGCGACGAGGTCGGTGGGCAGCCACAACAGAAGGCCGAAGTTGACGAGGCCCCAGACGACGGCGGCGATCGACAGCGCCGCCGTCCGACCGATCAAACCGGGCATCCACAGCCAGCCGCGCCGGCCGGACTCGAGGGGATGGCCGTGGCCGATCACCTCGGTCGGATCCTCCTCGTGCTTGCCGAGCCGGCGACTTACCCCGCCGAACCGCGCCATGACCTTGTGCGCCTCGGTGTCCCGGCCACGCGCCAGCAGGAACTTGGCGGACTCCGGGATCAGGCCGCCCATCAGAACCAGGGCCAGTCCGGTGGGCAGGTTCAACAGCCACAGGATGCGCCAGCTGAAGATGGGTACGAGCAGCGCCGACGCGCCGCTGGCGGCGAAGTAGCCGAGAACCGACCCCAGGCCGCCCACCAGCACGAGCACCCAGCCGCGATGGCGCGTGGGCATGGTCTCGGCCAGCAGGGCGTAGGTGACCGGCAACATGCCGCCCGCCCCGGCCCCCATCAGGAAGCACATGCCGATGTTCCAGGTGAGCGACGGCATCGCCCCGCATATCGAGGTGCCGACGAACACCACCGCCGAAAGCAGGATCGACGCCTTGCGACCATAGATGTCGGCGATCACGCCCCAGACCAGCGAGCCGACCACCGTGCCCACGAGGGCGAAGAAGGGCACAAGCGAGGCCTGGGCTTTGGGCACGGCGTATTCCCTGGTCATGCCGGGCATGACAAAGCCGAGCGAGGCCGGCTTCATGACGTCGATGGTCAGCGCCACCACGAGAACGATCATCAGGGCCCAGTGGGCGGACCGGAGCGGCGCGTCTTCGGGGGCCAGGACGGCGATCCGCTCGGCGGCGCGCGCCTGGCCGATGATGTCTGTGGGCAGCAGACCATAGGCCGCGACGAAGACGCCGCCGACAATCAGGAACATGCCGAAGATCATCCCCGGGTCCATCGGCATGCCAGCCAGCATGAAGCCGTTCATCCGGCCCATCCAGAACATCGGCAGGTGCAGGAGGACGCCGGCCACGACACCGAGCACGCCGACCGCGAAGGCCCAGGGCGCACGACGTTCTCTCAGCACCCCGGCGCTCATGACTTCGCCACCACGGCAGGGATTATATCCACAGCGCCGCTTCGAATGTCGGGCAGATCGAGCCGCAGGACCCGGCGATCGGCGTCACGCGCCACCGGCACGTCATGACCGCCAAAGCTCGCCGACGCGCCGCCCTCCCACCCGTGTAAGGTGAGTGAAATTGATCGCCACCAGGGATGGAAGTCTCCCTCCCGGGGCTGGAACTCCACGCGCAAGGCGCCAGATCTGTCGCGAATGCAGCGGACCTGCTGGCGAAGGAAGTGGCCGCCGCGATATTCCATGCTGTGGCCGTCATCGAGATAGATGGACCCGTGGCAGTCCGGGCCCATGTAGATGTCCAGGCCCAGGGGGCCGTCAGGGGTCTCGGCCGTGCTCTGCACCAGAGGCTGGCTGGGCAGGATGGTTCCGGCCCGGACGAACACCGGAAGCCGATCGAGACGCGGCTGCTCGGCGAGCGTGTCAATGGCGCCTTCAGGCTGACCGGCGGGAGTCACACTCAGTCCCGTCCACAGATCGAACCATCCGCCGGCAGGGAGGCAAACGTCGTAGGCCTCGGGGGATTCCGGTTTCGGCGGTGGCGCCACAAGAATGGATGGCCCCAGAGTGAAAGCCATCGACTGATCGCACGCGGCGGTCAATGCCTGCGGATAGTCATAGAAAACCGGCCGCATCAGCGGATCGCCCACGCGCGAACTCTCGTCGGCAAGACTGTAGAGGTAGGGCATCAGCCGATAGCGTTCATCGACGAAGCGGCGGCGGATCGCGAGTTGTTCGGGGCCATCGACCCATGGCTCGGCCCTCGGGGCGCCCTTGGCCGAGTGATCGCGGAAGATCGGCGTGAAGGCGCCGATCTCGAACCAGCGGGTCATGAGTTCCGGGCTGGCCCCTCCGGTGAACCCGCCGACATCGGCGCCGGCGTAGGAAAAGCCGGAAAGCCCCAGATTGGTGAGCTGGTGGACCATCAGCTTCAGATGGTCCCAGGTGGCGCCGTCGTCGCCAGTCCAGGTCACGGCGTATCTCTGCCCTCCGGCGTAGGTGGCGCGGGTCATGACGAACGGCCGCTCGTCAGGCCTCAGCGCCTGCAGGCCCTCGAAGGTCGCCCGGGAATTCTCCATGCCGTAGACGTTGTGGATCTCGGCATGGGTCGCGGTCCGGGCGGCGAAGTCGTCGCTGTCGATCCGGTGGACGGTGTCCAGCGGCATCGTGAGGTTCGCGCTTTGGAAGACCGACGGCTCATTCATGTCGTCCCAGAAGCCGGCGACATTGTCGCCGACCAGGGTCTGGTACTGCCGCCCCCACCACTTGCGGACGCGACGGTCGGTGAAATCGGGAAATACGGACGGGCCGGGCCAAACGGTTCCAACGAACAGCGATCCGTCGGGATTGTGGACGAAATCGTTGGCGGCGAGACCGGTCTCGTAAGGCGCATATCCCTGGCCGGGCGCCGCCGCCACATGCGGATCCGCGATGGTGATCACACGGACGCCACGCTTGTCGAGTTCCGCGGCCAGGCCCTTCATGTCGGGGAACGTGACGGAATTGACCGTAAACGGACGATTCCGATCCTGGTAGTCGATATCGAGCCACAGAACGTCGGTGGGAATCGCATCCTGGCGGAGCCGATCGACCACCGAGACGGCCTCCTTGGCGGTCATGTAGCTGTAACGCGACTGCTGGTAGCCGAACGACCACAGGGGCGGCAAAGGGGCATGGCCGGTCAGGCCAGTGTAGCGCCGGACCACGTCACCGACGCCCGGCCCAGCGATCACATAGTAGTCGATGGGACCGTCGGGCGCGCCGAACGCCGTGACTCCCGCCTCCTGGTGACCGAAGTCGAACCACGCCCGCCAGGTGTTGTCGAAAAGAATCCCGTAGGCCCCTCCCGCTCCGCCCACGCCCAGGTAGAACGGGATAGATTTGTAGATCGGGTCCGTCGAGCTGGAGAAGCCGTAGGCGTCGGTGTTCCAGTCGACAAAGGACCCTCCGCGTCGATCGAGCTCGCCAGTCTTGTCGCCCAGTCCGAAGATATGTTCGCTGGCCGGGAGGGCCTTGCGCAGAGTGAAGCCCGTGGCCGAGAGCCGCAGGGGATCTCGATCGTCGGCGATGACCGTGCGCCCCGCCGCGTCGGTGACGGTCAGCGCCAGACTCTCGCCGATCGCCACGGAAAGGGCCCTGGTCGAGAAGCCGCCCGGCGTGCGGCGCACCGCTATCGCCTGCGCTCGCGCCACCGCCGGAACGGCCCAGCTGGCGTCCTCGGGCCATCGACCGTCCCGCGCGATGCGGACGCGCAGGATACTGTCGGTAAGCGCGGTCACCCGTATGGAGACCCCGGCCCGGGAGGCCTCGACGCCGTCGGGAAGTCGCGAGAACGACACCGAGGGCGGAGGAGACTGCGCCCACGCGGCGAGCGGCGCCAGCCACAGGATAGACAGAGACAGCAGGGCGAAGCGGACGGGCGTCATTCACCGGACTTCCGGAACGCGGACTGGAGCACGCGCCGCAGGTCCGCCTGCTCCTTGGGGCTGAGATCCCCCAGATGTCCCCGAAGCCCCGGCGGCAGATGGGCGACGGCGGCGCCGGGGTCATCAAACGCATGGGCGTTGAACATGGCCCGCCAATAGTCACGCTCGTGGGCCGGAAGCCGCCTGATCGACAGGAGCGCGGCGAGGAACACGTCTCGCGGATTGTCGAGGCCGCCTTTCGCGGCGCCCCACCAGTAGTTGACCATCGCATTGAAGGGATCGAGCGATGTCACGTGGTGCCACCACCAGCGCGGCATGAGCAGAGCATCGCCGGGGCCCAGATGGGCGACCCGCGCGACGCGCGTGGCCTCCGCGAAGCGCGGAAACCGGGCCAGATCGGGGTCTTCCGGGTCGACGAGACTGAGCGGCGGGGCGCGATCGGGCGGCCCGATATAGAGGGCGCCGACTTGTTCGGGCGGAAAAAGGACGAAGCGGCGCCGACCGGCGACCACACAGGCGAGATTGTGATCGGGATCGTGATGGATCTGCGTTTTGACCTTGCCGCCCAGCCACAGGTTGGGACGGAGATCGCCGGCGACGAGCGGCGCCGGATTGTCGCGGACCACCGCCGGGGCGTGGTCGGCGAGCGACATCATCTGGATGGCGATCACCGCACCGTCGGGCTGATCGATCGTGCGGGAAATACGATCGAGGGTTTCACCCAGTGGCCGGTAGCGCTTGGTGAAGCTGTAGTCGGCGAGCCCCGCCGCATAGGAGAAGCGGCCGCCGAAGGCAGGCGATGTCTCCATCACAGGAACTGGCGCGCCGCCGTCGCGGGCGAGCAGATAGGCGGCCAGCCCGTCCGGACCGCGCCGCGCCGCCGCGACAATCGGCCAGCCCGCGACGAGACCGGGGATCACGACCGGCTCTCCGGAAGCGAGCAGCTTCTCGACGTCCCCCCTCGAGGCGACCCTTGCGCTCGCGACAGGCGTCAGGGATTCGAGCCAGTCGCCGGCGCTGCCCGGTGCGAAGGCCACGCTCATACGAGCTCGCCCTGGGCGAGCCGCTGGAGATAGGCGTCGTGGGTGGGTTGCTCGAGCACCTTGTCCTTGATGAAATCGAGCATGCGCTCGAGCGCGTCCCTGAGCGCATCAGGCGGGGTGAGATCGATCGGCGGCGGCCAAGTCAGCGGCATTTCGCCCAGGCCAACGAGCAGGGCCCGCCAGAAGTCCGGGGCGAAGGTCTCGTCCTCCATGGGGGGGATCTGACCGCGGGCGCGGAACGCCTCGATCTTGTGCCGCGCGGACTTCGCCATCGGCCGGCGTTGCGCGGCATCCCAGAATCCGGCGGCGTGGAACGGATTGAGTCCATAGAACGCGCGCGGCAGATCGCGCAGCCGGGCCAAATTCGACGCCAGCACCCGATTGTACTCGTCCCGCTCGGCGTCGAACCGGGCATGGGCCGGAAAGAGCGAGATGAGGTGCACGATCCCAAGCTGGACAATGTGCAGATCCAGATCGAACAGCGGATCGACCTGATGCGCCGCGGCGCCGACGGCGATGCAGTTGGCCGTCCACGGGTCGGAACGACCACCCGATTGGACGGTCCTGACCCTGGCCTGCTGGAGAGGCAGCTGGGCGGCCGTCCGCGCCGCGGCCAGCGCCTCTTCATCGCTACATCCTATGGAGGAATACGCGAATCTGACCTGGCTCGTGGTCTGGGAGGCCAGAAGCTCCAGCCAACCGCCCTCGCGAATCCGCACCTCGCTGTAGACCGGAACCGACGCGAACCGCGGCGCGCTGGCGACAAGGATCCGATCGACGGGCGATCCGGCGGCGCAGACCTCGAAGGCGCGGCCGAGCCCGCCGCCAATGAGAACGGCCTCGACGCCGGAGGCGTCGACGAAAAGATCGCCCTCGATCCTCCGCCCCTGATCAAGCCTGACCGCCGCGATGGCGCCGGCCACCTCGTCCCGCTCGACCACAACCCTGTGCGAGCGATGGCTCGTCAGCCCGGCGCGATGCGCCAGCCCCTTGAGGAAGCCGGCATATTCGATCGCCGGCAAGTGATAGCCATAGTCGGCGCGACCGAACTTCTCGATGTCGGCGTCGGGCAGCAGCACGCGGCCTTGCCGCGCCGCCACGGCGGTCGGGCTGAACGTCTCGAAATCGAGGTCGAGCCCGTAATGGCGGGCCTTGGCCCAATAGTGGAAGAATTCACCGCCATCTATCGGCGTGCCGTAACCGCCGTGAGCGAGAAAGAATGGCGTTGCGGGCGCGGGCGGCGCGATGTTCCAGCCCAGGGTGTAGCTTCCGCGGGTCGCCCTGATGAGATCGGCTTCGTTGATCCCGAGCCGATTGTGGAGGGCTTCGAGGGCCGGAAGACTTCGGATCACGTCGCCTGGATGGAGACTGGCCGGCAACTCGACCGCGGTCACCGATACGCCCGTCGTGCCGAGCGCGCGCTGCAGCGAGACCGCCGTAAGCCACAAGGCGATATCGCGACCGACCACGACGACATGCAATGGAGCTTTGCTCACTGCGGCGCCTTGCAATAGTCGGCGATGAACCGGGCGTGCGAGGGCATCGAGGCGACGTTGCGCGCGATGCGATCGGCGAAGGCGTCAAGCTTGTCTCCGACCATCGCCAGGTCGAATGCGTCGGCCGCGCGGTCATAGCCTTCCGGGATGATCCCCTGCCCCATCAGGACCGCCAGCCAGCTATCGCGGGCGAAAAGTCCGTATTGATAGAGCGACAGCGACGCTCGCGACCGGAACAGCGACATCTTTTGGGCGAGACTTTCCGGGATCTCCATGTGGCGCAGGTAGTCCCAGAAGGGTTCACCCTCGCGGCTGTTGGCGACGTAGTGGAGGATCAGGAAGTCGCGAATGCGCTCATATTGCATGGCCGAGAGCCGATTGAATTCGGCGGAGAGCGCGGGATCTATTCCGTTCTTCACCATGCCGGGCGTCGGCATCAGGTCGACGAGATCGATCGCCGCGGCCTGGATCAGGAAGATACTCGTCGACTCCAGCGGTTCGAGAAATCCGCTCGCCAGGCCGATGGCCGCGCAGTTGCCGACCCAGGTCTGGACTCGCCGGCCCGGCGCGAATCGAAGCAGCCGCGGCTCGGCCTGAGCCTCACTCTCGAGGTTCGCCAGAAGGGTTTCGCGCGCCCTTTCCTCCGAAATGAACTGGCTCGAAAAAACGTAGCCGTTGCCCACCCTGTGCTGGAGGGGGATGCGCCACTGCCAGCCCGCGGGCCGCGCCGTGCTTCGCGTGTAGGGAGAAAAATCGCCTCTGTTGGCGCAGGGCGCCGCCAGGGCCCGATCGCAGGGTAGCCAGTTCGTCCAGTCCTCCCACTGGGCGCCGAATTGCCCGGCGAGCAGCAGGGAGCGGAACCCCGTGCAATCGACGAAGAGATCCCCGGCGATCCGAGCGCCGGACTGCAGGGTGATCGATTGAAGGAGGCCGGACGCGACATCGCGGCCGATCTCGACCACCTTGCCCTCGACGCGCTTCACGCCGCGCGCCGTCGTCCAGCCGCGGAGGAACTCGGCATAAAGTCCGGCGTCGAAGTGATAGGCGTAGGAGTAGGTCGAGCGAACGGAGGCGGGGTCGGTGTCGGGAAACTCGAAGGCGTTGGCCCAGGCGGCCTTCACCGAATAGGAATAATCCCAGAGGGGCGCGACCGGCCGTCCCGCCCTCTTGACCCGCAGCCAGTGATGCTGAAATTCCAGCCCGCCCCACGGCTCGCCGAACGCCCCGAACGGGTGGATGTACCGGTCGCCCGGCCGATTCCAGTCGCGGAACTCGATGCCGAGTTTGAACGTGGCGCGGGTGGCGCGCATGAACTCGGCCTCATCCAGGCCCAGGAGATCGTTGAAGATCTTGACGTGTGGCAGCGTCGCTTCGCCGACACCGACAATGCCGATCTCGTCCGACTCGACGAGGGTGACGCTATAGTCGGCGGCGGGCAACCGCCGGGACATCAAGGCCGCGGTCATCCAGCCGGCCGTCCCGCCCCCGACGATGACGATACGGACAGGGCCGTCTGACATTTCGCGGTCGCGCCTCAATTTCGGCCGTCATCCACGACCGCGCCGCCATAAAGTCTACAGCGGCGCGGCAAATGGGCAGATCAGAACTTGGCCCGGATGCCAAACTGGAAGCGGCGATCTGCGCGGCTCCAGGCCGAGTCCATGTAGACGGGTTTCGCGCCAGGCGTCTGCGGCGAGTCTCCGAAGATCTCCTGCTGATAGACCAGCGTGGTGCCCAGGATGTTCGTGACATCCACCGCCAGTTCGATGTGCGGGTTGATCGAGTACCTGACCGAACCGTCGAGGAACCCGGCCGCCTTCTGGAACACCGGCAGGCCGATGCAGCAGTCGAGGTTCTGAGTGAGGTAGCGGGAGCGCCAGTTATAGGCGAGACGAATGCCCAGCGGCCCCTTCTCGTACAGTCCGACCACGTTGAAGGTGTGGGTGGAAATGCCCGCCAGCTGGTGTGAGTCGATGACGTCGCCGGAGCCATTGTTGGCGGCCACGCCGACCCCGACGGCGCCCACATCGGCGCCCGAGACGGAGGTGACAAGGTTCGAGTTGTTGATCCCGGACTGATGGACATAGGTGTAGTTGAGCTGGGTCCCGAAGCCGCTCCACAGACCGGGCAGGAAGGTGAAGAACGTCTGGAAGTTCGCCTCGAACCCGGTCAGGGTTCCCCCCTTGCCGACGTTCACCGGACCGTCGATCTGGACCGTCTGGGTCGAGCCGTTGTTGGTGATGCTGCGGTTGAACTGCCCGTAGGCGAAGGTGTCGTGCAATTCCTTCCAGAACCCGTCGATCGAGAACATCGAGGCGGGCCCCATGTACCGCTCGAACGAGAGGTCGATCTGGTCGGCGGTCGTCGGCCTGAGGGCGGCGTTGCCGGCGCTAGCCGGGAACACCCAGTTGTAGCCCACCACATTGGCGGCCGTGTGGGCCGCTGAAGGCGAACTGTAGACCACGTAAGGTGAGTCCGGCGAGGTGTTGATGAAGGGGCCGTTCACCTGAACGAAGTTGCGGAGGAGGCCTATATCGGGCCGCGACATCGCCTCCGAGAACGCGAAACGGATGATGTCCTTCGAATCGATGCCGAAGCGCACATTGAAGCTCGGTAGCACGTTCCAAAAGCTGCTGCTGTAGCTATTGGGCAAGCCGCCGCCATTGGCGAAGTTCGTGACGTCGCTGGTCAGGTAGCAACTGGGATTGACGACCTGGTTCGGCCCAAGCGCGGAGCCGCACGGCTGCAGATTACCGAACGCCTGCGATTCGCTGGGGAACTCCACCGCGCCCACGCCATGCTCTTTGGTCTCGATGACGCGAACGCCGACGTTACCGTCGACGGTCACGCCGCCGAAGATCGTCTTGTCCGGACCACCGAACCGCAACATCGCGTAGCCGGCGAGGGTCTCTTCCCTGAGCTGCTCGAGCTCCGACGGCAGGAAGCAGTTCACCGCTCCCGAGCGGTCGCAGATCGGCACATACCCCCCGCCGATCGGCGAGTTGGTCGTCGCTCCCGAGAGGCCCTGCATCAGGCGGTTGAAGTCGGTCAACACGTCCTGATTGACGAAAACCAGAGAGCCGTTGGAATAGACCTGGCCATTGTAGAGGTTGCCGAAGGCGTAGGGTCCGAAGATGCCCGAGCCGTAGCCCTTGAAGGTCCCCGACCCGCAGGCTCCATACGGCGCCGGAGAGGTGCTGTTCGAGCTGAATCCGGGGCCGTTGCAGTTCCAGCTGGCCGCGATGGGCGTCCAGTTGAAGGTCGAATAGCCTTCGGTCTGGTTGCGATTCGAATAGCGAACGCCGACTGCCAGCGAACCCAGCCAGCCGTTCGACCAGCCCCCGCGGCCGAAGTCGTAACTCACATCGGCGCGGAGGGCATATTCGTCGCCGTCATCTTTCTCGACGTGCCCCTGGATGAATGGAATCCAGTAGTTTGTGGGATTGGCCAAGCCTCCGGAAGCATAGTTGACGTTGGAGCCGGGAAGCAGTCCGACCTGCGGCGTGCCGTCACCGTTCAGGCTGTACTGATAGTTCGCCATCGAGCCCGTGGCGACGAGGATGTCGTTATTGTAGACCGTGGCCTTGGTATACTGGCCGTCGAAATCGGCGTGCAGGCGAGGCGTGATGTCCCACCGCAGGTGGGCCGAGACATCCTTGGAGCCTTCGTGGTGGTCGAAGTCACGCGTCTCGTTCTGGAAGTACAGGCCATCGTTAGTGCACGGACCGCCTTCGGAGCCGGCCGGGCAGTAGTTCACGAATGGCATCCCGGGCACAGCCGAGCCGGTGTTGATCATGTCCTGTTCGGAGGAGAAGGAGCCCCGCCAGCTGCCGTAGGGCTGCGTGAGGTCGCCCGACTCGAGCATTCCGTTCGAACCGAACACCAAAGGCGAGGCGCCGCTGGCCGGCCGCAGGATCGACGAGGCGCGCGGATCGAAGGCCGGGGTGCCGAAATAGGTGCCGTCGAGGATGGCGTGACTGGCCCGCTCGATCCAGGCGTTGTGGTACTGATTGTCAGTATACTGCACCGTGGCGTGCACGGTGCCCGCCTTGTTCTCGTACTCGGCGGCGAAAGCGTAGCCGGTCCGCGTCCGGTCGTAATCGACCTGCGAATAACGGATCCCGTCCGGGGCGAAGGCCCAGCCTTTTCCGCCGAACGGGTTGCTGTCGCACTGCACGGCGCCGTTCTGAATGATCGCATTGCCGTTGGCGTCGACGGCGCCCGACGAGCAGTAGGTGTCGATCTTGTCCATGATCACGCTGTCGGTCTGCGTGATGACATGGCTGTAGGCGTATTCGCCGAGCAGCCCGAACTTGCCGATTTCGGTGTCCCAGGTATCGCTGATCAGCACCGAGCCTTCGGGGGTCCACTCCTTGGAGCGGTCGCCGTAGTTCTCCTTGAAGCTGCCGGTGACCAGCAATCCATTCTGGTCGAACGGAACGCGCGTGCGCAGATCGACGGTGCCGGCGATGCCGCCTTCGATCATGTCGGCGGTCTGGTTCTTGTACGCGTCGATGCGCGACAGCAACTCGGGGGAAACGTCGTTGAAATTGAGCCCGCGTCCGGAGTCGGCCGAGAAACTGTCTCGGCCGTTCAACTCGGTGCGAACCTGCGGCAGGCCACGGATCAGGACGTTGACCGGCTCGCCTGACGGGTGGGTGCTGTCGTCGGAGGACTGCAGCCGGCCGACGGTGATGCCGACAACCCGCTGAAGGGCTTCGGAAGCCGATTTGTCCGGGAAGGCGCCGATGTCGGTGGCGCTCACCGAATCGACCACCGTATCGGCATGCTTCTTGACCTGCTGGGCCGTCACCAGCGCCTGGCGCACGCCGGTGACCACGATTTCGCCGACCGCGGTACTCGTCGCCACCGGGGTCTGGTCGGCGGCGAAAGCCGGGCCGCACAGCGCCGCGGTAGTGAGCGCGACAACCGAAACCCCTGCGCAGAGCCTGCTACCGCGCACCGTGATCCTGCCCTTCATGAGCCTCCCCATCCGAATCCGCCGAAGCGGTTCGTCTTGTTGCTGACGCGCAATGCACGCCTTATTCGCGCAAATTTGCGCCACCTCCCGGAAAAAGCAATAGGCGATCGGAAAATTTTTTCCCACGTAAATTCATGATGATAGCCCGGCATCACCGCAAATTCTGCCGCCATGAGCGCAAATTTGCGGCGACTATTGCACTAACCGATTGCCTTTATGTGGGATGTTGTGCAAACTTTTGCGTAACGGCTGCGGCCAGGGAATCGACCAATGATGAGTTGTAGGCGGGCCCCGCGGCGCCGGGGACGAAACTACGTCTCGCGAGCGCCATTCCCCGGGCCATCGGGTATGGTTAGCGCCACCACGGCGGCCAACACAAAAGCGCCGGCCGCCAGCAGAAAGGCGACTCCGGGGCGATCGCCGAACAGCGCCGAAACGATCCATCCAAGCAGAAAGGACGCGGCAAGCTGCGGCAAGACGATGAAGATGTTCTGGAGTCCCATGTACAGACCCATGCGATCCGGGCCCGCCGATGTCGCCACCATCGCATAGGGAATGGAAAGGATCGACGCCCATGCGCATCCGATGCCGACCGCCGGCGCCCACAGCCATCGCGGATCATGGATGAAACCGAAACCCAACAGCCCCGCGGCGCCCAGCCCCAGGCAGACCGCGTGGGTCTCGCGGCGACCAATCTTCGCCGCCAATCGCGACAAGAGGGGCGCGACGACGACCGCGACCCCATTGTACAGCGCGAACATGACGCCCACCCAATCGGCGACGGCGTTGTAGCCATGGCTCGAAACCAGATTGGCGACGCCGCTGTTCGCCGCCACGGCCGGCGCGGCGTAGACCCACAAGATGAACAGCCCGAACCAGGCGAAGAACTGTACCGCTCCCAATCGGCGCATCGCCTTGGGCAGCCTCACCAGTTCGTCGAATATGTCGAGCAGGCGGATCGCGGGCCGGCCGCGGGCCGGATCGGGCGGGAGCTCGCGCGTCGTGAAGACCGTGGCGGCGACGCCGGCCAGCAGGCCCGCCGCGCAGATGGCCAGGGCGACGCGAACCGTCGTGGGCAAACCGCCCCGCGCCGTCGAGCCTTCGCCGTAAAGGAACGACAGCAACCACGGCAGGGCCGAGGCGAAAACGGCGCCCGCCCCGATGACGGCGCCCTGAATCGCGAATGCGGATGTCCGGCGCTCATCGGTGACATTATCGGCAATGAGGGCCCGGAACGGCTCCGACGCGAGATTGAGACCGGCCGTCAGGAACCACAGCGCCAGCGCCGCCTCCCACACCGTCCGCGCTTCGGCCATCGCGACCAGGAAGATGGCGCCGGCGCACCCCCCGGCCAGAATGTAAGGGCGGCGACGGCCGATCGGCGTCCATGTACGATCGCTGAGGTAGCCAATGATCGGCTGAACGACGAGGCCGGTGATCGGGCCGGCGATCCAAAGAATGGGCAGGCTTGCCACGTCGGCGCCGAGGGTCTGGAAGATGCGGCTGGTATTGGCGTTCTGCAGACTCCAGGCGATCTGCACGCCGAACATGCCGGAACACATTTTCAGCATGGCGCCGAACGAGCCGCCGACAGGACCGTGACGGGCGGCGCCGGCTTTGAGAACGGCGCCACTCATTTCGGATCAGGCCCCATCGCACGACCGCCAGACATCTCGCGCAGACATTTCACCCGTTCGGCTCGAACACAAGGATCGGCGAGCGCACCATGAAAACGACACTCGAGGATCTGGCGAAGCTGGCCGGCGTGTCGATCTCGACCGTGTCGCGCGCACTCAACAACCAGCCGGCGATCAGCATACAAACAAAACAGCGCATCTGGGCCCTCGCCCAGAGCCACAACTACCCGGTTCGGACTCCCCTGCAGAGCGCCGTCGGGGGTTCGGCGAGATCGATCGCGATTGTCACGCCTCATCTTCAGGGGCGACCCTTGCCCCTGTGGCACCCGTTTCTGCTCGAGTTGATCGCCAACATCGGCGAGGCGGCCCGCGCGCGAGACTGCGACTTCACCGTGAGCCATGTCACGCCGGTGAGTTTCGACGACCTCGTGATCGCCGCGAGTGCTGGCCGCGCCGACGGCGTCATCTTTCTGGGTCAAAGCACGCTCCACGAGGCATTCAACAAGCTGACCGAGACGGGCGCGCGCTTCGTGGTCTGGGGCGCCCAGGTTTCAGGGCAGCGCTATCGCACCATCGGTTCGGACAACCTTGTCGGGGGGCGCCGCGCCACCGCCCACCTCTGTCGCCTTGGACGACGACGAATCCTGTTCGTCGGCGGCGTCGACCTCGAATCGCAACAGCGCCGTCGAGGCTACCTCGAAGCGCTTCGCGAGCATGGAATCCAGCATGACCCCGAACTGGTCGCCGACGTTCACTTCGAACTGGATGCGGCCGAGTCGGCGGTGACCCGCCTGCTCAACCGCGGTGTCTCATTCGATGGCGTGGTCGCGGCCAGCGATCTGATCGCGCTGGGCGCCATCCGCGCCATACGCCGCGCCGGTCTCGCGGCGCCCGGCGACGTGTCGGTCGTCGGCTATGACGACATATTGATCGGCCAACTGAGCGTGCCGACGCTTTCCACCATCCGCCAGGACACCCGGCGGGCCGGATCCTTGCTCGTGTCGAGCATCCTCGATGGCGATAGCGATCTGCAGGGTCTGTTGTCCACCGATCTCATCATTCGCGAGTCGTGCGGGGGATAGCGCGCGTGTCGACGGGTGGAGTCGCCTTTTCGCGATCTGTCATCCTGGAGGGGGTTTGCAAAGGCGACAGGCGACATCCCACCCAGGCCTCTGGAGCCAATCCGCGCCTCGCAAGTTGAGCCCGTTGAGGGGCGCCACAAACGCCGACGAGCGGTCCGCCTGATCATCAGGAGTCCCGATGCCCAAGACCATGGCCGCGATGGCCCCGCCGAAATCCCTGAACGTCCTCAACCTTCAGATCCAGGAGAGCGAGCCACCGCCATCTTTCTCGCGCCGCGCGGTTTTGGGTGAAGGACCGATCGGTGCGGCCATGGCCCTGGTGGGCGAGCAGCCGGGCGACCAGGAGGACCTTGCCGGACGTCCCTTCGTCGGCGCGTCGGGGCGGTTGCTGGACAGGGCCTTGGCCGAGGCGGGTATTGCGCGCGGCGAAGCCTACGTCACCAATGCGGTCAAGAACTTCAAATACAGGCGCGAAGGCAAGCGACGCATCCATCAGAAGCCCACCACCGGCGAGATCAGGCACTATCGTTGGTGGCTCGAGCGAGAGCTGGAGTTTGTTCACCCGCTTCTGGTCGTGACCTTGGGTTCGACCGCAACCGAAGCCTTGGCTGGCAAGGCCATCCCTGTGATGAAGAACCGCGGCCCGACCGACAGGTTTGCCCTGTGGCGGGGCTTCATAACCGTCCATCCTTCGTCACTGTTGCGCCAGCCCGACGGGGCGGCCAGGGCGGAAGCTTTCGTGGCGTTCGTAAGAGATCTGGAGTGGGCGCATGCCCTGGCCGCGAACACGGGCGCGGTGGCTCCTGAGTAGGCCGACCTCCGCGGTCCTTCTTTGGCAAAGCCTGAAACCGGCGGCGGCCGCTTGTCGTTTCGATCTCACCCTCGACAGGAGAACTGACATGGCGAACCAGAGTTTGAAGGGCCGCAAGGTGGCGGTGTTGGCGACGGACGGGTTCGAGCAATCCGAGCTTGAACAGCCGGTCGAAGCCCTGAAGGCGGCGGGCGCCGAAGTGGATGTGATCTCGCCAGAGAGCGGCCAGATCCAGGGGATGGAACACAATGAGAAGGGCCGAATGGTGGCTGTCGACCGGACGCTGTCATCCGTCGACGCCGCCGACTATGACGCCATCGTGCTGCCCGGCGGGGTGAGCAACCCCGATAAGCTGCGAACTGAGCCGCGGGCGGTCGATTTTGTTCGCTCCTTCGCTCTGTCTCACAAGCCGATCGCCGCCATCTGCCACGGGCCCTGGACGCTGATCAACGCGGAGGCGGTCAAAGGTCGGACGATGACGTCCTGGCCCTCCCTGGAGGTCGATCTTCGCAATGCCGGCGCCAAATGGGTGGACGAAGAGGTTGTCGTGGATGGCGGGCTGGTCACATCGCGCAAACCGGACGACCTGCCGGCCTTCTGTTCGTCAATGATCGAAGCCTTCGCCGAACCGCGCTAAACGGACCGGCAGTCTGAATTTCGGCCAAATTCCACCAGCTTCACGCAGAGCCGGTCGGCGGGGCGCCGTCTAGGGTCGTGTCGGCAGCGCCCGGGCGAGCATCAGGTGATGCTCGACGAGCGGCGCGGTCTTGGCGGCTGCGGCCCGCAGGCTCGCGTTGGATCCCCCCGCCGCATAGGCCCGCATGACGGCTAGGGCCTTCTGATGAGCCTGGACCTGCTGGGCTGCATAGCTGGCGTCGAAGTCGGCTTTGGCCGAGGTGAGCTGGTTGACCATCTGTTGCTGGTCCGCGCTCAGCGACGGCGGCGGCGGCTGGGGAAGGCCGCCGCGCCGGATGGCGGCCTTGAGAGCGGCGGTCGTCGCGGTGTGATCGCGCACCATCATCTCGCCGAAGGATCGCACCTTGGGGGCGTGGCCCTTCCGGGAGGCGAGGCGGCCAGCCTGGCGCTCGTATTCGTCGGTCTGCGCGGCCGCGGTGATGAAATCCGGCGTTGCCAGCGCGGCCGGCGCGGCCATGGCCGTAAAGGCGGCCGGCGCCGTTGCGGCGAGCACAGCGATCGCGGCGGGAAGAACAAAGGTTCGAAACACATTCGC
Source organism: Caulobacteraceae bacterium (assembly GCA_035605655.1). GTDB lineage: Bacteria > Pseudomonadota > Alphaproteobacteria > Caulobacterales > Caulobacteraceae > Acaudatibacter. Next base: position 38,306 of record DASZKO010000079.1, read on the forward strand.
CTCCTGAAGTGGGGCGCCAAGGCGCGGGCGAACCCCAAACGCCAGCTTGGCCGGGTGAGTTCCAGGAAAGCACGGCGGGCGGCCAGGCGAAGGTGAGGGATCCAGGCTGGAACCGGCCGGCGGGAGGCGGATTCATCATTTCAGGAGATGTTGGCATGTCCAAGCGCGACCCGATCGTGCCGCACAAGGGCGACAAGCGCTACGTCCTCGGCGAGAACCACGAGCCATTCGGCAAGGAGATCGATGTCGGCAAGTCGCTGGCCGCCGACCGGCGCCATAAGGCCAGGCGCGACGCGGTCCCCGACCAGGGCGATCGCGGCGACCACCACCGCAAATAGCCGTGGCCAAGGCGAGGCGGCTCAAGGTCTTCCAAGCCCGGCTGGGGTTCTACGACACGGTGGTCGCCGTCCCGAGCCAAGCCGCCGCCTTGCGCGCCTGGGGCGTCCACCAGAACCTCTTCGCCGACGGTCAGGCCCGGATCGCCGACGACAGGACCGCCGTGGCGGCGGCCGAGGCCCACCCCGGAAAGGTGCTGAAACGACCCGCCGGGGGGCGAGGCCGCTTTGAGATCGATCCGACCACGCTCCCGGAGCCGCCGCCCGCCCCGCGACGAAAGAGCGCCGCCATCGGCCGCAAGCCGCCCGCCTCGGCCGCCAAGCCGGCTGCCGATCATGCGGCGCTGAACGCCGCCGAGGCCGTCCTTCGCGACCTCGAGAGCGCCAGAATTGCCGAGGAGGCGGTCCTGGCCAAGCGCCAGGACGCCCTCGACGCGGAGAAGAGCGCCGCCCAGCAACGCTATGTCCAACGCCGCAAGGCGGCGGTCGCGGCGGTGACGTCGGCGCGAAAGCGCTTTCGAAAAGCCGTCGGCCGCGAATAGACCCGAGCCAAGGCGCCCCGCGGTGTCGTTTACGAAATCGTGACTAGGGCAGGGAGACGCGAGAAGCCGGACCGTAGGAACCTGGCCGATTCCACGGAGTTGAGCAGCTTACTCGACCCACCCGCGCAAGGATCTCGGTAATGGCAACGCTTCCCCTCGCGCGTGACGAGTTGATCATCAAGCCGAGCAAAGTCGAAACTGGCCGTGCCCGGGTGAAAATCACAACCGGTAGGCGATCATTACGAACAGCGCCCGAAGTTTCATCTGTCGAAGGCAGCATAGAGGCGAATGGTCGCAATAGGTCCGTCAATGAACGGCCTGCAATCCTCCAGGAGGGCGACACCACTGGAAAAGGTCGACGAGCAGCTGCGCCGCACCGAAGTCGGCGTCGAGGACAGCCGCACAGACGAGCGGCCACCGAGCGCGATCGCGGCATCCAGGAGATCGAAAAGAAACGTGAGCAGCGCCTGAAGGACGAGGGCCGTCCGCCGGCTGAGGGTGGCCGGTTCGACGCCGTCTCGGGCGCCAAGTTGCAACGGAGGAAACCATGACAGCCAAGTACAGCGCGGCCGGCTCCGATTCGGGCGATGGGGTGGACCGGACGGCGAGCCAGAGCGCCGCCCAGACCAACCTCGCCGCGACCGCCAAACAGATGGCCGACGCCACCGGTGATGCGGTGCAGAGGGACGCCGCCGGCCTGGCGGCGGCCGCCCAGGACAGCGCCAAGGCGCGCGTCGATCGCCAGAAGGGGGTGGCGGCGCGGGCGGTCGGCGACTTCGCCGATGTGATCCGCCAAGCCGGGGAGTCCCTGGACGGCAAGAATCAGGCCAGCGTCGGCAAGGTCGTCCGGCGGGCCGCCGACAGCGTCGACGACCTGGCCCGCTCCCTGGGCGAAAAGCCGCTGGAGGAGATCATCGACGCGGTCCGCGAGTTCGGCCGCGCCAATCCGGTCGCCTTCGCCGCCGGATCGGTGGTCGCCGGCCTGGCCATCGGTCGCCTGGTGCGTACCACCGCCCAACCCACCCAGCCGGATTCGGCGACGGGCCCGGAGCAGGCCCCCCCCGCCTCCCCGGCCGACATGGAGACGGCGCCATGAAAATGACCGAGACCCGAACGCTCCCCGAGCTCTTCTCCCTGCTCGTGAACGATCTTTCCGACCTCGTTCGCAAGGAGTCTTCCCTGGTCAGGGCGGAGGTTTCGGAAAAGCTCGGCCAGACCCTCCGGGCGGGTGCCTGGCTGGCCGCCGGCGCGGCCCTGTTGCTGGGAGCCTTCCTGGTCCTGTTGCAGGCCCTGGTGCTCGCCCTTGGCAAGGTGATGGACCCCCTGTGGGCCTCGATTCTCGTCGGGGTCGCCGTGGGCGTGGCCGGATATCTTCTCATCCACGCCGCGCTCAAATCCATACAGCCGGCCGCGCTCGTCCCCGATCGCAGCGCCCGGCAGATCAAGAAGGACATCCGCGTCGGGCGCGGGGATGTCGGCTACATGAAGGAACAGGTGCAATGACCCAAGACCTGGCGCAAGCCGAACGCGACGTGGAGGTCTCCCGGAGCGAACTCGACCGCACGGTGGCGGCATTCAAGCAGAAGATGGCCCCCAGCGGCCTGGCCGGGGAGGCGCGCCGGGTCCTCGGCGGGGCCGGCGACCAGATCCTCGCCAAGTTCATTGAGCAGGCCAAGGAGAACCCGATGCCGCTGGCGGTCATGGGGGCGAGCCTGGTGTGGCTGATGAGCGGCTCCGGGAAGGCGGACACCCGCGACGGAGCCGATGGAGCCGCGGCGGGAGAGCCGACGGGTGAACGGACCTCCTGGGCGGCCGAGGCGGTCGCCGACAAGGCCGCGGCCGCGATGCAGGCGACCACCGACAAGGCGGCCGGCGCGGCGGCCGCGGCGCGCGAATCCGTGGCTGGCGTGGCGAGCGGGGCGGCCCAGACGACACGCCAGGCGCGCGACAAGCTCTCCTCGGTGGCCGGGACGGCGGCCGGCAAGGCCGGCGAACTCGGCCAGCAGGCGCAGCGCGCCGCCGGCGATCTCATCGAGAAGGAACCCTTGTTGATCGGCGGCCTCGGCCTCGTGGTCGGCCTGGCGATCGGCGCGGCCCTGCCGGTGAGCGAGGCCGAACAGAAGGTCATCGGTCCGGTCCGGGACCATCTCGTCGAGACGGCGAGCGAACTCGCGCACGACAGGCTCGAGGATGCCGGGGAAGTGGCCAAGGCCGCCTATACCGGCGTCAAGGCGGAGCTGCAGGGGGATGGCGAGCCGGCCGAGCGCGCGGAACGGGCGGCCCGATCGGCGGCCCGGGCCGTGAAAGAGGGGACGACCAGTCACTGAAGCGTGGTCGGATCGCGGTGATTGTGGATTCCAATCAATCCACAATCATTGAAGTGGACCCATGGTCCGAGAGAGGTGGGGGGCGGCAACGCCCGCTCTAGGCGCGTCGGTCCGCGGCCCCGATCCACCGCGCGAGATCCAGCGTGCCAGTGTCGGCGGTCTCGGCGCCCAGGCTTTTGCGGGCGATCTCCAACGCCCAATCGGCCCGCTGGTCGGATTCGGCGGCGACGGCGTCGCGCGGAATCCACAGCTCATAGTCGCGCATGTGGGCGTCGGCGGCGGTGAACAGGATGCAGATGTCGGCGGCGATGCCGGTGAGCACCAGGCGGCTCACCCCCAGCTTGGGCAGCAGCACCGGCAGATTGGTGGCGTAGAAGCCGGAGACCTGGGGCTTGATCACGAAGTAGTCGCCCGGCCGGGGCTCCAGCATGGCGGCCAGTTTCCCGCCCCGCGGCGAGGCGGCCCGGCACCGCTCGACGATCTGGGCCTTCTCCGAGCCCCAGTGGCCGTAGTTGTCGTTGACGTAGATCACCGGCGCCCCAAGGGCGTCGGCGCGCCGCCTCAGGGCGAGGATGGCTTCGCCGGCCCGCAACGCCGCCTCGCCGATAGCATCGGCTCCCGGAAAATCCAGCGGATTGACCACATCGACGAGGAGGAGCCCGACGTGGCCCGGCGCCGGTCCCTTCAGCGCGGCGGGCTCATTGGAAGGCGGAGGCATCCATCACCTAACGCCAGAGGCCGCCCGCCGGGTTCCTCGATGCCGTGGATTGGGAGGTGCTGTCACGCCCGACCTGGAGGGGCGCCGCAGGTCTATCCGCGTTGAAGCCGCATCTCGGCATGGGCCAAGAGACAGCTTGAACTGGCGCCGATTGACGAAGTTTTTCAACTGCCTGAGCGCGGCTTTTGGGGATCGCCGACTATGTTTTCATCGACGATTGCAAGTCCGCCGCATCGGTCCGGAGCAACCGATCGCTTGAATAGCTGGGTCGGCTGAGCCTTCATTCGGAGGTCTGCTTCGCCGCGCCAATCAGACAGTCCCGATGTTATGGTGGACCTTCGGTGCGACGCCACGGCTTCCACATGGCACGGCAGAATCGGTTGCGCGATCGTTTGGGACATCGATGGGAGTGATGTCCTTTCGGGTACGTGTCAGCATGTGTGGCCGCCTCCTGGCCCCCGTGATCGCCGGCCTTTATTTATGCGCGCCGCCGATGGTTTCCGCCGAGGGTGCGGCGGGCGCGCAGTCGACCGTGGTGCAGACCGTCACGGTCGTCGCGGGTACGCCCACCCCCGGCGTCGGTGTGGCCATCGACAAACTCCCGAACGCTATACAGACTCTCGTTGCATCAAGTCTGAGCGAGGAAGGCACGCCCAGTGTGACTACAGCGTTGAGCGCCAAGCTAAGCAATGTCAGCATCAACGACGATCTCGACGACCCCTTTCAGCCGGACATTCTCTTCCGAGGCTTTGAGGCCTCGCCGGTTCTAGGAACCCCCGAAGGCCTGGCGGTCTATGAGAACGGCGTGCGCGTCAATGAAGCGTTCGGTGATGCACTGAACTGGGACCTGTTTCCGGACGTCGCGGTGAACCGCGTCACCGTCGTCAGCTCGAATCCGGTCTATGGCCTCAACGCCCTGGGCGGCGCGGTCGTGATCGAGATGAAAAACGGCTTCACCTATCACGGCGGCGAGCTGGAGGTGACCGGCGGTTCCTGGGGCCAGCGAGGCATCTTAGGCCAATACGGCATGAGTTCGGGCCCGTTCGGCGTCTATGTCGCCGGGCGGATCATGAACGAAGATGGCTGGCGCCGAATGTCGCCGGACGGCCTACGCCAGCTCTATACCGCTCTAAGCTATCGCACCGACCGTCTGACGCTCGATCTGAACCTCACCGGCGCCGACAACCGGCTGTCCGGCGAGTCGCCCTCGCCGGTTCAGGAACTGGCGGTCGATCGTTCGTTCATTTTCACCAGCCCGCAGGCCAATCGAAATCTTTTGGCCTTCGTTACACTTGGCGGCAGCTACATATTCAGCAACGATTTCTCGGTTCAAGGCGGCGTCTACTATCGAAATTACAAGCAAAGCGTCGTGAACGGCAACACGACCCACTTCACCGCCTGCGGCGATCCTTACGAAGGCCAATTGTGTCAGCGGGACGGTACGACACCGCTGACCGATACCAGCGGCGCGCCAATTCCGGACATCTCGAGGGGGGGAAATGTCTACATTGGGGAGAACGACTATGAATCGATCCATTCGGCTACCATCGGCGGTTCCGTCCAGGCGACGGAATCCGGCGCGCTGTTCGGCCACGAAAACTACCTGTCGGTCGGTGGCAGCATCGATAGGGCCAACACGGCTTTCAGCTCCAGCGTTCAGGTTGGCACGATCAATCCCATGCTCGTCGTGGCCTCCTCCAATCTGTTTGTGAGCACGTCCGAAAACACCCCATTTACCGCCACGCCAGTCCGTCTAATCGCCACCAACCGGTACTATGGCGTCTTCGGGACCGACACGTTCAATCTCACGCATGCGCTCGCCGTCACCGCCAGCGCCCGGTACAACATCGCGAAGATCGGGCTGTCTGACCAAAGGGGAACGGCGCTCAGTGGTAAGAATCGCTATGACCGCGTCAATCCGGCGATTGGCTTCAGCTATCGTCTGACCACCAATTTGACCGCCTTCGCGGGCTATTCCGAAGGCGCACGCACCCCGACGCCAGGCGAAATTGAATGCTCGAACCCCGACGCGCCATGCCTTCTGCCGTCAAGCCTTTCAAGCGACCCGCCGATCCTGCGCCAAGTAGTATCGCGCACCTGGGAAGCCGGCTTGCGCGGCCACTTTCAGACGCCGGCTGCGCCGGGACAGTTCGTTTGGAGCGCAGACCTGTTCCGAACCGACGTCGATGACGACATCTATGGCGTCGCCACCTCACTCAGCGCCGGCTATTTCCAGAACATCGGCGGCACCCGGCGCAAAGGCGCCGAATTGAGCCTCAACTATACGGATAGACACCTGTCGGTGTACGTCAGCTACAGCTACATCCAGGCTACCTTCCAGGCATCGTTTCTGCTGCACTCGGAGCAGAATCCCTATGCCGACGAGAATGGAAACATTCAGGTCCGCCCTGGCGACGTCCTGCCCGGCATTCCAGCGCATCGGATCAAGCTCGGAGGTGATTTCCAAATTTCGTCGGCCTGGTTGTTCGGCGGGGACCTGCTCTATGAGAGCAGCCAGTATTTCCGCGGCGACGAATCCAACCAAATGAAGCCACTGGCGGCCTATGCCGTGCTTAATCTGCATTCGCGCTATAAACTGGGCGCCCACATCGAGCTGTTCGTCGACTTGGTGAACGCCTTGAATTCCCGCTACGCCACCTTCGGCGTTTTGGGAGATCCCACGGGGGTCGGAGCGCCCGGCATTCCCGACGGCGCCGCCACCGACGGACCAGGCGTCGACAACCGATTCGAAAGCCCGGCGCCGCCGATTAGCGTCTTTGGAGGAGTTCGGATCCGGTTTTGACCGCCCTTGGCGCCGGCCCCGGTATATTGTGGCAGCAGTACTAGAGGGGCTGCACGGTAGGGAGCGCCCAAAACCGGGGCTCAGAGGGCATCTCACCGCTGTAGCGACACGCCCAGGCTGACGATCCGCGGCGCGCCATAAAGAACGATCTTGTCCGTGTTCACGGCGGTGGCGGCCCGCGTGTCCAGCAGGTTCTGGGCGTCGATGAAGACTTGCGCATGCCGACTGATGTGCCAGGTCGCGCGCGCATTGACCGTCGTGGCCGCACCCAAGGGATTGGTGTTCAGGTCGTCGTCGAAGCGCCGGCTCTCATAGCGGCAGGAGAAGAATACCTCGAGTGGATTGATCGGCCGCCAGTCGACACCTCCCGTGACTGTCAAGCCGGGGGTCTGGGCGGGCCGCTTGCCTGTAAGGATCGGATCGATGGTTCCACCAGCCACCCGCGCGTCGGTGTAGGAGATCGCGGCTTCGATCCGCAGACGGTCGCCAATGAGATCCTGGCGAGCCTGGGCCTCCACGCCCAGGGCATCGATCGTGGGGACGTTCTCCCGCTCGAGCACAGTCGGATCGAGTGGGTCGAGCGTCACATTAATGATCGGATCCGCAATTCGATTATAGAAAATGTCGGCGTCGATGGATCCGGTGCGCCACTGTCGACCGCCACCCCCCTCGATGCCATAGAGCCGCTCAGGCTCGAGGGCGGCATTGGCGGCGATGGAGTTATTGCCCACCCGAAAGGGACGGTAGAGCTCGTTGAGACTTGGCGCGCGGAAGCCGACGTAGCCCGCGACGCGGAAGTAGTCCCCATCACCCAGATCACGCTTCAATCCCAGCCGCCCAGTGGGCAGGGTCCCTCCGCGGGCGCGGTAGCGCGCATCCGTGAGACTTTGGCCGGTGGCGATCACGTTCTGCTGCAGTTCGCCGTTCCAGTCGCGCCAGTAGTCGATCCGCGCCCCGCCCGAGATCAACCACGGCCCTGCGGTCAGCGAAGCCTCTGCATAGGCTCCGGCGACCAGGTCGTCGCCGCCGGCGATCCGGCGATCGGTAAACAGGGTGGTGTAGCTGTAGAGCTCATGAGTCTGGCCCTCGGCCGTGCGCGCATCGAAGCCCGCTTCGACGCTCCAGATCTTGGTCGCCCGTCGAACGGCGCCGTTGACACCATAGCCGAAGGCCGGCGTCGCATATTGGAGATCAGCTGGTTTGGCCGTGGCGTGACCGACCGCTTCGGACAAGGAAAGTTGCGAAAAGCCGGTTTGGCGTCCCCATACCTGTAGATCATAACCAAGGGTGGACGTTGTCGGCTGCCGGGCCCAGCTCAAGCTTTCCGTCACCCCGCTGGTGCGGGCGAAGCCACCGACGACACCTGTGCCCTGATCCTGGGCGTAAGCCGAGACGCGTGCGGCGAGCACGCCGCCTCCGAGATCGGCCTCGTACCGGGTCGTACCCTCCCAGTCTTTCAGCGACAGACGTGTATCGGCCGCGCCGCGGCCGCCGATTACGGGAATCCAGCCGTCGCTGCGCTCGCCCGCGGCGTCGACGAACAGGATGCCCGCGCCCATCTGGGCGGCGGCCGCGCCCGCTGCGCGGACGTAACCGATTTCGCCCGCCTCGGCGTCGGCTCGGATTTGGCCGGGGGCCAACTCGAGTTCCGTCAGGGCAATCGAACCAGTCAGGGCGCCGGCGCCATAGGAGCCGGCTCCAGCACCGCGCACCACTTCCGCGCTTTGGAGACCCTCCGAGGGAAGGTCACTCCATATCACCCAGCCGCCGAACGGATCTCCCTGTGGCACGCCGTCGAGGGTGACAAGGGCTCGGCCCGCTCCGGTGGGCGCAATGGATCGCAGCGAAACACCCTCGACCGTCGGATTGGCCGAAAGACTCGACGATCGACGGAACAGAGACAGGCCCGGAATCTGTTCCAGCGCCTGATCAAGCCGCGGCTGCTGCAACAGCAGGACCGGCGGCAACGGCGCCTTTGAGAAGACTGTTTCACCAGCGGCGGTATGCAGTCGAGAGCCCGTCACGATAACGGTCTCGACCATAGCCGGCGGCGCCGGCGGTGGATCGGCGGCAGGTATCACGTTTGCCCCTCTATCGACTGGCAGAGGTCGCGCCTCAGGACCTGGTTGCCGAGACCTAACGTTTCCTGGCTCGACCGCCTGCCGAGGGAGCATGCCGAGCGTGACCGTCTATCACATCCTCGCCATGGGCGCGCCACCGCTTACATGGGCGCAGATGTCGGCGCGGGCCATCACGGCTCTAATCTTTGACATTATCGTCGTGCGGCTTTTCGGTCGCAGAATTTTCGCGCGCTGGTCAGCCCTGGATGTCGTGATAGCGGTGAGTATGGGCTCGAGGGTGAGCAGAGCGATCACCGGTCCAATCGCTTTCTGGCCGGCGATCGCCGCGACCACGATCATGTTAATCATCCACCGGGCCTTGGCGATCTCTGCCGTGAGCTATCCCGGGCTCGGGCGCCTCCTGGAGGGTCGGCCGGTACGCCTCGGTCGGAATGGTGCGCTGGATGAACGGACGATGCGCCTGCAAGGCGTCACGCGCCAGGACGTCGCGGAAGCGCTGCGGGCGCACGGAATCGAGACCATCGGTGAGGCGAAGAGCGTGACACTGGAGCCGAATGGCCTGATTTCTGCGCAACGAACAGATTAGGTTCTAACCGGAAGCCGGCGCCAAAGGCACTCCGTATGTCTTGAGGATTCTTCCGATCTGCGGCGTCTCGCGGTTGAGGATGGTCTCGATCGTCCGTTTGAACTTCGGATCGTCCTTACGGACACCCATCGAGATGTCGAACACCATCGGCCACTGTGGACTATCAAGCCAGGGTCGTACCGGTTTCAGGATCAGCGGATGATGTGAACGCTGGGCGAAATAGCCCGCCAACGGACCCCAGACCACCGCCACGTCGATGTCCCCACGATCCACCGCCTCTACAATGGCGGCCGGCGGATTTGGCCGGCTATAATCACCGTAGAGCATGTATCCCCGGACGTTATCGATGATGCCGCGGCGGGCCAGCGCATGGGCCGGGGGCGTGTTCATCGCGTCGTTGCCCACCAACTGCACGCCGATCTTCAGACGTCTGAGGCGAGCGTCGTCAAAGCTTTTGATGTCGAGGTTGTGGTCTGCCCGGGTCACGAAGACATAGGTCGATCGATAGTAGGGCCGGGTCGTGTCGAGCATTTCCACGCCGCTGGCGACGCCTGGCCAGAGGTCGCAGGTTCCGGCCGTCAGCGTATTTCGCACATAGCCACGCCGCTGCGCCCACCACGTGTAGACGATCGGCCTGTCCAGATCTCGGGAAATGAGGCTGGCGATCTCGTTCTCGAAGCCCCGCCGGTCGGCGTTCGAGAAGGGAAGATTGTTGGGGTCGGCGCAGACGCGCAACGGCTGCTGGCGCGCGGCGCACGCCGACAGAATGAGCCCGAGAAGCAACGTGAGGCGCTTCACTGCGACACCACGACGCCCCAGGGGCGACCGCCCAGTTTTACGGTGGTCACCCTGCGCCCGGATTTCAGGTCTATCACGGAGAGATCCCCGGACAGGCCGTTCGCCGCGTAGAGCCGGCTCTCATCCGGCGAAAGCGCCACGCCCCAGTTGCGGGAGCCAGAGGGGAAATAGCGCAATATCTTGAGGGTGCGGGCGTCCACCTCGGCGACATGATCGCCCCGGCCTAGCGCCACATAAAAGCGGCTGCCGTCATGCTTCATCGCAATCCCGACAGCCTGGACGGTGTTCGCGACCGGATCGGCTTGGAAATCGATCGTCTGAAGCACGGCGTGCGTCGCCGGGTCGAACACCGCTATTTCGCCTCGCGCCTCGGAACTGACCCACAGTCTTCGGCCATCGGGCGTAAACTGGGCGGCGCGCGGGCGAGTCCCAACCAGCACGCTATCGACCAGCTTCCCGTCCGCGGCCCTGATGAAATGGACGAGGCTCGCGCCCTCCGACGTGCAAATAACCCACTGGCCGTCGGGACTGATCGCCATTCCCTCGGGCTCCGGGCCGACATCGGTCTGCCAGACGAGCCGCTTGCTGGCGATGTCCACCTTCGATGCCTTGCTGTCGTTTTCATTGGCCACATAGAGGCTATGCCCATCGGGGCTGATGGCGAACCGCTCCGGATCCGGACCGGACGGCAGCCGATCCACGATCCGATCGGTCTGCAGGTCGATCACGTCGATCCGATCGGCCCGCCCCGCCGCCACCAAGAGCTGGCGACCATCGGGCGTAACCACCATGCCTCGTGGACGCGCATCGACGTGAATGTCTGCAATACGGTGATCGGTCGCCCCATCGATCACGTGGATGACGTTGTCCTGCTCGTCCGAGACATAGATCTTGTGGGCGGCGACGCGCGGTTGGGTGCACGCGGTCAGGGCGACGGCGAGGAGCGCCGCGAAGATGCGCGACATCACTTGGGGCGCGGAATAGGCGTGATCGTCGTGCCGCCTTGATTGTTCGGATTGGCTGGCGGTGAGACCGGAGGCGGCGACAGTGTGGGCGGCTGCTCCATCTCGAGCTGCGGCGTCGACAACGATCGAACGTAGGCGGCGATCTCCCAGATCTGGGCGTCGGGAATCTTGGCGCGCCAAGTCGGCATGCCGTTCGGGCGCCCCTCGGCGATCGAGTTGTAGATCTGGTCAATTCGTCCGCCGTAGCGCCACGTCTTGTCCATAAAGGATGGGCCAATTCCTCCGCCGCCATTGAAATGACAGCCGTTGCAATTGTACCAGGTGAAGTATTGCTTTCCCTGCGCGATGTACGCAGCGTTTCCATCATAGATCGGGCCTCGTGGATCCTCGGGAGGCGGCGTCATTCCGCCCGGATATAGTCCGGTGACCACGACAGGTTGCGGGGCCTGCTGGGCTGAAGGCGCGGATGCGGCCGGCTGGTTGCTCGGCCCGCAAGCGCCCAGCCAGCCGACCGCCAGGGCGATGACGCAAACAGCGCGCCAGCCAGCGCCCCTCGGGGTGGGCTCAGTGCGGCAATGTGAAAACATAGAGCGTCCCTCCCGGCGTGGTGCGGGTTTTCAGATCTCCCATTGCGCCGACGAAGCCGAGCGCGCTCGTGTGGTCCTGCGGGCTCAGGTTCCCTGAGACGATCGCGCCGGCCCAGCCACCGACGCCCGAAAGGACCGCGACGTACTCGTGTCCATCGGCCCCTCGGTATACAACTGGTTGCCCGATGATCCCCGAACCGGTCTTGAACTGCCACCGTAACCGGCCCGACCGAGCATCCACCGCCTTGAACCACCCGTCCATGGTTCCGTAGAAGACGAGATCGCCCGCCGTGACCGCAGTGCCGCTCCAGACCGGTAGGTCTTCCTTGATCTCCCAGGCGATACGCCGGTGAATGGGATCCCACGCGGTGAGAGCGCCGCGATTGCCGCCGGGGCCGGGTTTCATCACCACCTCCGCGCCGACGTAGGGGGTACCGGCGATATAGTTCGCCTGCATGTCCTGCCAGTCCATGCAGATGTTCTCGTGTGGGATGTAAAGTAGACTGGTTCGCGGCGACCACGACGAAGGCTCCCAATCCTTGGCGCCGGAGGCGGTGGGACAGATGTCGTTGACGGTGACCCCGAGCTTGGTTTCTTTGTCGGGGTTGATGATGGGCCGGCCAGTCGAAAGATCGACCCCCTTGGTTGAGTTGATATAGCCGTAGGGATCGGCCGAAAGGACCTGTCCGGTCCGGCGGTCCATCTCGTAGAGATAGCCGTTGCGGTCTGGATGCAACATTACCTGCCGGGTCTGGCCGTTGACCGGCACGTCGAGCAACACGATCTCGTTCACGCCGTCATAGTCGTGCTGATCATGCGGGTTCATCTGATAGAACCACTTGGCGCCCCCGGTTTCCGGATCGCGCGCGAAGATGCCTGCGGTCCACTTGTTGTCCCCGGGCCGCTGCTCCTGGTTCCATGGACCTGGGTTGCCGGAGCCGTAATAGATGAGCTTCAGCTGCGGATCGTAGGATATCCATCCCCAGACCGTCCCTCCGCCGATCTTCCAGGCGTCGGGCGGCCAAGTCTTCACGCCCAGGTCCTCGCCACGGTCCATCGCGTAGAAAGGGTGGAAATCGGCGCCGATGAGCACGTCCTTGTCCGGACCCGTGCTGTAGGCCGTCCAGACAGGTCTGCCTGTATTGATATCAAGACCCCGCAGCCAGCCGCGGACTCCGAACTCTCCCCCGGAGACGCCCACAAGCACCCGATCATTGACGACCAGCGGCGCCATGGTGATGCTTTCGCCCTTCTGGATGTCGCCGAGTTGAGTGCGCCAGACCTGCCGACCGGTATTGGCGTCCAGCGCTACGCTTGCCCCGTCGAGGGTGTTGAAGAAGAATTTTCCGTTGGCGTATGCGCCGCCGCGGTTGACCACATCGCAGCAGGCCACGCCCTGGCTGGCCGGCGCCGGATTGGGCTTGTACTCCCATTTCAAAGGCATGCCTGGCTTGGTTAGATCCAGCGCGTAGACGTAGTTGGGATAGGCGGTGACGATGTACATGGTGTTGTTCACCACGATCGGCGCTGCTTCCTCTCCCTTGTCGACACCCAGCGAGAAGCTCCCGTCGACCTTCAAGTTTCCGACGTTGGCGTTGTTTATCTCGTCCAGCCCCGAATATCGGGTCGACGCATAGTTCTTGGCGGGCATCGGCCACTGGCCGTCCTCGGGGACGGACACGCTCGTCACGGCGACGGGCGCGCCGGAAGGCGGCGGCGTGGCGGTCATGCCGCCCTGGCGATGGCAGCCCATGAGGCCGCCGCAGCCCAAGGCGACGGCGAGCGCGACGGCTGCGGGGCTAGCGCAGCGTGTAGAGATATGCCGCCACGTCGCGTGCGTCATGGTCGTCGATCTCCATGTTGGGCATGGCGTTGCCCGGTAGGACGGCTTGCGGCGCCTCCAGCCAGCGCTCCATGTTGGACGGCGTGTTCGCCAGGGTCCCCGCGATGAACGTGCGCCGACCGATGCCGATCAGCGGCGGACCGGCGACACCGCTCGCGCCTGGAACTCCGGGGATCGTGTGACAGGCCCCGCAGCCGATCCGCTCGATCGCTGCGCGCCCCCGATCGGAATCGCCTCCCGGAATGAGCGTGATCGGTTCACCCGACGGCGGGCTGCAGGCAGCCAGGGCGGCGACCGCTCCTACGAGAACCAGCAGGGGTGCAAGCCTCAGCATGTGGCGGGCGTTCCGATCAGCATCACGGTGTCGAACAGCAAGGCGGCGATGAAAATCGAGCCGTTCAGCAATCCCCACATGGCAAGATATCGAGTGCGGGTCAGGCGTTCGGCAAGCAGGCCGGCGGCCGTGCCGCGAAAATCTCCGCGTGCGCCCTGCCAAGCCTGCCACGCGACCCATGTCGCCAGCGCGGCCACCACGATGGCGATGAGATTGGCCGCGAACAGGCCGAGACGGTCAGCGCTCTCACTGAGCGGGGCAGTCGTGAAGAGCGTTCCTTGCGGAACGAACGGGTAGGCGGCGAAGGCGGCGCCGAAGACGACTTGCCCCGACCACGCCAGCGGCGCGCCCAGAACCGCGAACAGCAGACCCAGGCGATGTCGTCCCGGGCCTTCGGGCTCAGGGCGGTCCGCCGCCATGATCTGGAGGTGCTGCACCATGGCTATCACCACAAGTAAGGCGTAATATAGAAGGTGGAGAAGATGAACAGCCAGACCACGTCGACAAAGTGCCAGTAGATGACGACATTTGATACAGCGGCATGTCGCTCGTTGTCGAAGTAGCCAAAGGCAATCCAGATCAAAACGAACAGGAGCGCCAGCAGTCCCACAAGGACATGGGCCAAATGGAAAGTTGTTATCGTGAAGTAAATCGAGCCGTATACACTGGTTTGCGGCGTGAAAGTTTTGCTCTTCCACTCGAAAATCTGGACGACTACGAAGATCGCCCCAAGGATCAGGCCGACAAGGATGCCGATGCCCGCGCGGCTGCGAGACCCCTTCTTCAGCGATCGTTCAGCGAACCAGACAGCCGCGCTGGAGACCAGCAGCACCAAGGTGTCTGGCGCTGAGAGATTCAGTTTAGGCGGTTCGGCCGGACGCCAGCTGTGCGGTAGCTGAAGGTCGTAGAAATAGTAGCTGAACAACAGGTAAGTGAAGAGCGCCGCCTCGGTGGCGATCAGGCTAAGAACGCCCCACCAGCCGGGTCCTTTCTTGTCGTAGGGGCCGACAGGCAGCGGCCCGGGATCGAGGACGACTTCCGTCATAACGGCGCTCCTGTCCGCTGGGCGAGCCGCCGGCGCGGCCACAGCCAGACCGCGAGACAGGCGAGGCAAAGGATCAGGGCGGCGGTCGAGAGAGCCCACCAGTGGACGAGCAGGCCGGCGAAGAAGGCGGTCATGCCCAGCGTCAAAACGAATGGGGTCACCGAATCGTCCGGCATCTTGGCGATCAGCATCGGATCCGCGTCGACGGCGGACGTCAGCAGCGCCTCCTTCTCGTGGTCGAGCGCCGGCCCTTCGCCGACGGCGGTTCGCCCGTCGTCAGTCGCGAGGCGATCCTCCCAGAGGGGATAACGGCTGATCACCGTGGGTATGACGGCGAAGTTGTAAGGCGGCGGCGGTGAGGTGGTGGTCCATTCCAGCGTGTCGGCATCCCAGGGGTTTGGGCCGGAAAGCGCGCCGCGCCTGAGGCTGGCGACGACGTTGACGAGCAGAAGCACCACTCCGGCCGCGAATACGAAAGAGCCAAGGGATGTTATGACATTGAGCAAGGTCCAGCCCATGTGCGCGGAGTAGGTGTAGACCCGCCGTGGCATGCCCAAGAGTCCCGTCAGGTGCATCGGCAGGAAAGCCAAATTGAATCCGACGAACATTGTCCAGAAGTTCCAGCGGCCCAATCGCTCATCGAGCATTCTTCCACTCATCTTAGGAAACCAGTAATAGATGGCGCCAACCACTGGAAATACATTGATTCCGATAAGTACATAGTGAATATGGGCGACCACCCAGTACGTATCGTTGAGTTGCCAATCCACGGGGACCGCCGCGGTCATGAAACCGGAAACGCCACCGATCGTGAAAAGCAAAATCATGCTGGCGAAAAACAGAAATGCCGTCGTGATGACTGGGCGGCCGGTCCAGATCGTTGCGAGCCAGGCGAAAACGGCGACCGCGCTCGGGATCACGATTATGATCGACGCCGCCGAGAAAAAGGACATGGTCACATACGGCAGGCCGGTCGCGAACATGTGATGCACCCAGACCCCGAAACCCAGGATCATGGTCGCGACGGTCGAAAGCGCTACAGGCGTGTAGCCGACTAGCGGCCGCCGGCAGAATACCGGCAGGCCCTCGGACACCATACCCATCGCCGGCAGGACGATGGCATAGACCCAGGGATGACCAAACATCCAGAAAAGGTGCTGCCATAGGAGCGGTTGCCCGCCCGCCTGCGTATCAAAAAAATGGGTTCCCGCCTGCCTGTCGAGCCATAGCAGACAGAAGTCTAGACTCACCGCCGGCACGACAAGCAGATTGGCCACCGACGCCGTAAGCGTTCCCCAGGCCATGATCGGTAAGCGGTCGATCGACATTCCGGGGGCGCGTGTCTTGAAGAAGGTGACGATGAAGTTGACTGCGCCGACGGTGGTCGAAATACCGAGGAAGATCATGCCAAGCGAGTAGAAATCTTCGTTTAATCCCGGGTCATATGTCTTGTTTGCGTAAGGCACATAATTGAACCAGCCGTCGTTAGGGCCGAACCCCATGCCGACGCCGACGTACATGAAGATTCCAGCAGCGAGGTAGACCCAGTAGGAAAAGGCGTTGAGGCGCGGAAAAGCCATGTCCCGCGCGCCGAAGATCAGCGGCCAGAGATAGTTGGAAAATCCCGAGAGAATCGGCAGCGCATACAAGAAGATCATCGTCACGCCATGTGTCGAATAGAGTTCATTGTACTGCTGCGGGGTGAGCAGTTTCTGCTCGGGACCGATCAGCTGCAGACGCATGAGGAGGGCTTCCAGACCGCCCGCCGCCAGGAAGGCGAAAGCGGTGACGATGTAGCGGACGCCAATCTGCTTGTGGTCGACGGTCCCGATCCAGCCCTTCAGACCTGGTTCCGTCTCCCATATTTCCCGGAGTCTGGATCGGAGACGATCGTCGGCGGTCGCTATGGCCGCGACGCGCCTGATGCCGTCGGAGGTCATTGCGCACCGCTCATTTCAAGGTCTCCAGGTAGTCGGTCACGGACGTAAGTTCTGCGCCGGAGAGATAGAGCGTGGGCATGCGCGTGCCCGGCTTCAGACCTTGCGGGTTGCTTATCCAGCCGGAGAGGCCCGCCGGCGTATTGGGCTCGAGGCCGGCCGCGATGGTCTCTCGGCTCATGAGATGTGTGAGATCCGGAGCTACCTGCCCCCCGGCGTCGGTGCCGCGTACCTGATGGCAGGCCGCGCATTTGACGAGAAAAATCGCCGCCCCCTCGATAGCCTCCGACGTGGTCGGAGCGGGCGCGGCCTCGATCTGCGCCTTGCGCCACGCCTCGAACTGCGCCGGCGGTTGGGCGACGACATAAAGCGCCATATGGGCGTGCTGAAGGCCGCAGAATTGGGTGCATTGGCCGCGGTATCGTCCTGGGCGGTCGGCCTCCAGCCAAGTCTGATTCGTCCGTCCTGGTATTGTCTGGGTCTTGCCCGTTAGCTGCGGCACCCAGAAGTTATGAATCACATCGTTGCTGGTGAGCAGAATCCGAATTGGCGCTCCGGTTGGTATATGAATCTCATTGGCGGTGCGGAATACCTGCGTCGGATCGGCATTGACGTAGCGCACGTCCCACCACCACTGATTGCCGGTCACCGAGATCGTCAGGGCAGGGTTCCGTGGCGGGGCTACTTCGGCGACCACTATGACCGTCCAGATCAAGGAGGCGACGAGCGCGACGGACGAGACCGCGACGCCGCCGACAATCCAACTCAGACCGCCCTCGGCCGATCCCAAGGTGTCGCGTTCCGTCGGGCCGAAGGGGCCTTTGCTACGCCGCGCGACAATCCCCCACAGCAGGAGGATCGCAATCAGGACGACCACCGCCACCGAGATCGCCAGCAGTCCCCAGGTGAGCGCCGTGACCGGGTAGGCTCTCGCGCCATGGCCCACCAGGTAGGTCATCGGCAGTCCGGCCGCGCGAGCGTCGACGAGCGGCGCAAGGGCCACGCCCAGTATCTCTCCTGCCCCCTGGCTCGTCATCTCGCCATCGACCTTGAAGCGGATCGACCTGCTGGTCCAATCGTCAGGACGGCAAGCTCGGCGAGCGCCGCCACGAGAAAGACGACACAGCCGGGAACCCACATAATGGCCCCGCCGATCTGCTGATCCTGGAGCGGCGTCAGGCCCCAGGCGTAGGTGGTAAGGAAATGCGGACGGTAGATGGCCGAAGGGGCGAGAGTGACCAGAGCGCCCAACAGTCCCATCTGCACGGTTGAGAAGAGCCCTGCGGCGAGGGTCCACGCGGCGGCTTGGCCGGTGGCGCGGCTCAGAAGCGTGCTCCAGAGCCACAGCGCGGACCCGTAAAGCGTCAGATGCATCAGCCAATAAACCAGTGCACTTCCAAAGGTGATTTCGTAGGGGGTCGGCGCGTGCCAATACCAAAGCAGCACGGCGAAGAAACCGGCGGCGACCATCGACATTTTGGAAGCTGCGGCGCCGGCGGCGAACGGCGATCCGGTAGACGCGAACGCTCGCCAGAGCGCAGTCGCTGGTCGCCCAAGCGCCACCAGAGGCGCGCCCAAAAGGCAGAGGATCATGTGCTGACTGATGCGCGCCGCGAACAACGACACCGATAGCGGGCAGAGCGGCGAAATGAGCGCGGCAGCTGTTATGGCCCAACCTGCGCGGAATAGCAGAATGCGGCGCGAATCGTATCCGCTGCGGCGCGCACCGAATTCATAAGCGAGCGCGATCGCGACGAGCGCCGCCAACAGGATCGGATCCAGATTCCACCGCCCAAGAAGTTCGGCAGGCAATGGTGGCCGTCCGCAATATGGCACCGGAAAGCTAGGTGTGGCCATAATTCTGCCTCCCGGAATTTCACAACGCGACAAAAAGAATTTGGTTCGTCATGCCGTGACATTGATCGGGTTGGCGACCAGTGATTGCCCATCGAAACAGTCAACAGGGCTGATGTATTCCGGGGCCGAGCGCAGGCGGCGGGGGCACGATGGTGTTGTAAAAACACGACATGGACTTGGGAGACCGGCGCGACCACCCTGGCCTGGGGCAGGAATCTGTCCTCCCCGACTGAGCCGGCCATGCGTCCGGCTACCCGCTACCCATCAACGGGCCGTGAAGTTTGCGCCGACAGAGGCCGTGTGGCGGGGAGCCGCCGCTCGCGGCGCCCGCACCCCTCACGCCAAAGCCTGTTCGGCTTTCTCCGCTGGAGGGGAGGCAACGGACTCTCCCCGAATGAAGGCGAGTATGTCCGCATTGATGATGTCTGGGTGCGTCGTCATGCAGCCGTGCGGCAGCCCCCGGTAGGTCTTTAGTGTGCCGTTCTTGAGCAACTTCACGGCCAACGGGGCGCTGTCGGCGTAGGGCACGACCTGGTCGTCCTCGCTGTGAATGACCAGCACCGGCACATCGATCTGCTTCAGGTCCTCGGTAAGGTCAGTTTCCGAGAACACCTTGATGCAATCGTATCCCGCATTGGCGCCTCCCATCATGCCTTGTCTCCACCAGTTGCGGATCAGGGCTTCGATGGGCTCCACGCCCGGTCGATCGAAATTATAGAATGGGCCCTTCGCCACATCGAGATAAAACTGCGACCGGTTGGCCGCGAGCGCGGCGCGGAAACCGTCGAAGACTTCGATCGGCGTGCCGCCGGGGTTGCCGTCGTTCTTCACCATCAGCGGTGGAATTGCGGAAATGGTGATCGCCTTGGACACACGACCCGGCTCGGCGCGAGCGACATAGCGAACCACCTCGCCTCCGCCCGTCGAATGGCCCACATGGATCGCGTCCTTGAGGTCGAGCGCTCGTGCGAGTTCCGCGACATCGGCTGCGTAGGTATCCATGTCATTGCCCGTGTCGGGCTGGGCGGAACGTCCGTGGCCGCGGCGATCGTGGGCGATGACGCGGAAACCTTTTCCGCGGAAGAACAGCATCTGGTTGTCCCAGTCGTCACCGCTGAGCGGCCAGCCGTGATGGAAAACAATGGGCTGCGAGGAGCGTGAACCCCAATCCTTGTAGAAGATATCGGCGCCGTCATTGGTCCTGATGAATGGCATGACGAATGGCCTCCTGAGGGTGTCGCGATACCGGCCGGCAGGACCGGTGCTGCTGTCTCGTGAGGAAGCGCATGGCGGGCGTCAGGCCTCCGTCGAACCCCGGTCAGGCTTGGTCGCGAGGACTTCACCACCTTACAGGGGCAGGGGCGTGGGGTCATCTTCAGAGAGGTGGCGCAACATCCATGCGAATAGAAACAGAGTAGGTTGGCGGTGAGAGAGGGATTCGAACCCTCGTTACGGTTTCCCGTAAACACGCTTTCCAAGCGTGCGCCTTCAACCACTCGGCCACCTCACCCCCGGCGCGGGGCGCCTCCGTAAAGTGGCCCCAAGCGGAAGGCGGGCAATATACGCATCGGCCGGGCCGCCACAAGCGAGGCCAGTCGCCGCCGGAAATGTGGCGTTCGGCCGCCGGCGAGCCTATCTAGTCGCGGAAATCAAAGAGGAGGCCGCCATGTCGCTGTTCGACAGAATTTCCGCCGCTCTTTCCCCCGGTGAGGCCCTCGCCGGCCGGCCGGAGCCGATACCCACGGACGAAACCTCGTTCGTCAACGGCCGGCCCCTGCATGGGCCCTATCCGGAAGGGCTCGAGCTGGCCCATTTCGCCATGGGCTGCTTCTGGGGCGTCGAGCGGCGCTTCTGGCAGACGCCGGGCGTGTGGGTGACGGCGGTGGGCTACATGGGCGGGGCGACGCCCAACCCTACCTATCAGGAGACCTGCACCGGCCGCACCGGTCACACCGAGACCGTGAGGGTGGTGTTCGATCCGGCCCTGGTCAGCTACCAGGCCCTGCTCAAGGCCTTCTGGGAGGGCCACGACCCGACCCAGGGCATGCGCCAAGGCAATGACGTCGGCAGCCAGTACCGCTCGGCCATCTTCACCGCCTCGCCAGAGCAGGCCGCCGCGGCGCGCGCCTCGCTAGAGATCTATCAGAAGGCGCTGAGCGCGGCCGGGCGCGGACGGATCACCACCGAGATCGCCGAGGGCGGCCCGTTCTATTTCGCCGAGGATTACCACCAGCAGTATCTGGCCAAAAATCCCGGCGGCTACTGCGGTGTCGACGGGACCGGCATCGTCTGTCCGATCGGGACTGGCGTGGCGGCTTGACGCCCAAGGCCTTCGACGCCGCCTGCCGGGCGCTGCCCGGCGTCACCATGGTCGTCCAGTGGGGGAATGATCACGTTTACAAGTTGGGTGAGCGAATCTTTACGGTCGGCGGGGTTCACGGCGGAGTGTCGTTCAAGGCCAGCGACATCGCTTTCGAGGCCCTGACCCAGTCTGGGCGGGCGCGGCCGGCCCCCTACCTCGCCCGCGCCAAGTGGGTGCGCTTCGATGATCTCAGCGCCCTCGACGACGAGGAGATGAAGGGCTGGGTGGCCAGCGCCCACGCCCTCGTGGCGGCCAAACTGACCCGCGCCAAGCGGCGGGAACTGGGCCTCTAATCCTCGAGAATGAGGCTCGCGGTGCGCGTCTCTCGCATGGCGATCGCCACCGCCGCGGCCCCGGCCAGGACCAGACTGACGTAGAGATAGAAGAGCATTTCGTGGCCGGCCTGCTTGAACGCCAGGGCGACGTACTCCGCCGTGCCGCCGAACACGGCATTGGCCATGGCGTACGGCAAGGCGACGCCGAGGCCACGAACGTGGGCGGGGAAGAGCTCCGCCTTGACCACCGCGCTCACCGATGAATAGCCGGTGAGGATGACGAGGGCGGCGCATACCAGGCCCAGCGCGATCCACGGATTATCGGTGGCGGCGATCGCACTCATCAGGGGCCAGGTCGCCAAAGCCCCCGCCGCGAAGGCGCAGGCCAGGAGCGCGCGGCGACCAACCTTGTCGCCCAGCCAGCCGCCCACCGGCTGCGCCATGAGGTAGACGACGAGAGAGGCGGCGCTGATCTCGCTCGCCGCCGCCTTGCTGAAGTGACCGCTGTTGGTGAGGAATTTCTGCATGTAGGTCGTGAAGCAGTAGAACGACAGCGAGCCGCCGGCGGTCAACGCGAAGATCATGGCGCACTCGCGCGGGTGGCCGGCGATCAAGCGCCAGGTGATCGATCCGCCCGGCCGGGTGGCCCGGACGGCGTCGAACGAGGCGGTTTCGGCAAGGCGGCTCTGGATCCAGAAGACCACCACCGCCAGGAGAGCCCCGATCACGAACGGAATCCGCCAGCCCCAGTCCTCCAGTTGACCCCGGGCGAGGACGTTCTGCAGGACGATCAGGACCGCCAGGGCGGCGAGCTGACCGCCGATCAGGGTGACGAACTGGAATGACGACCATAGGCCCCGGCGGCCGCGGCCGGCCATCTCGGAGAGGTAGGTGGCGCTGGCTCCATATTCGCCGCCGACGCTGAGGCCCTGGACGAGGCGCGCCAGGGTGAGGATGACCGGCGCGGCTGGCCCGATGGTCCGATAGCCGGGGACCACGGCGACGATCAGGGAGCCCAGGCACATCAGCGCCACTGAAGCGACCAGGGCCGCCTTGCGCCCGGACCGATCGGCATAGACCCCCATCACCCAGGCCCCCACGGGCCTGGCCAGGAAGCCGACCGCGAACACGGCCGCGGTCTGCAGCAGCTGGGCTGTCTGGTCGCCGCCAGGGAAGAAAACCTTGGCGAAATAGAGAGAGAACGCGGCGTAGGCGAACCAGTCGTACCACTCGACGAAATTGCCGGCCGATCCGCCGAGGATCGCCCGGGTCCGCGCCAGGGCGGTCATCTGATCGCCGCGCGCCGGCTCCCGCGCCACCAAGGTCTAATCGAACCGGTCGGCGGTATGCAGGTGAGCCTCGTCGCGATGTACGTCGAGGGCATAGAGCAGGCCGATAACCGCCCCCTTGACCCTGGGCAGGAAGAGCAGGGTGAAGACACCCAGCGGCACGAGCGTGCCCGGAATCGCCAGGATCAGCGGGGCTTTCCAGATCGCCGGGAAGAGAAGCAGGGGAACCACCACCAGATGACCGGTGATCAGGATGGTGAAATAGGCCGGCCCGTCGTCGGAAGGAAAGCGGGCCAGATCCTGGGCACAGGCCGGGCAGTTGGGGTTGACCTTCAGGTACCGCCAGAAGATCGCGCCATCGCCGCAATTGGGGCAGCGGCCCATGAGGCCGCGCAGCATGGCGCGCGCGACGCCGGTGGAGGGTAGCGAGTTCATTGTCCAGAGGATATGAGCGAGACTAGGTCAAAGGGGAAGTCCCGCGGCCCTCGAGGAGTCCGCCATGGCCCGAGACGAAGTCCACGACTACGCCACCGCGACCGCCCACGGCCTCGTGGCCGACCTCGCGCAAGGCAGGGTCAGCTCAGCCGAGCTGTGCGAAAAAGCGATCGATCAGATCGAGCGGCTCGATCCGCCGATCAATGCCGTGGTCGTGCGCGATTTCGATCGCGCCCGGGTGGCGGCGAGAGCGGCCGACGAGGCCCTGGCCCGCGGCGAGCGGGCGCCCCTGCTCGGCCTGCCGATGACCGTGAAGGAAGCCCATAACGTCGCCGGCCTGCCCACCACCTGGGGCGTCGAGGCCTTCAAGGGCTACATCGCCGACACCGATTCGGTGGGCGTGGCGCGCCTCAAGGCCGCCGGAGCGGTGATCCTCGGCAAAACGAACGTGCCGCCCTTCCTCGCCGACTGGCAGAGCGCCAATCCGGTTTACGGGCGCACCAACAATCCACTCGACCTCTCACGCTCGCCCGGGGGCTCGTCCGGCGGCGGCGCGGCCGCTTTGGCCGCGGGCATGGTGCCGTTGGAGTTCGGCTCCGATATCGGCGGCTCGATCCGCGTGCCTGCGGGATTCTGCGGGGTTTGGGGACACAAGCCGAGCTATGGCCTGGTTCCCCAGCGCGGCCACGCTCCGCCCGGTCTCGACGGCGTCGACGTGGTTCTGGGGGTGGTCGGACCGATGGCCCGCGACCCCGCGGACCTGGAGCTGGCGCTGAGCGTCCTGGCCGGGCCTGCCGGCCTGGAAGCGACGGGCTGCCGCCTCGCCCTCCCCGCCCCGCGCCACGAGGCTCTGGCCGATTTCCGCGTCCTCTTGATCGAGTCCCATCCCCTGGCCCGGGTGGCGGAGGAGATCCGCGGCGCCCTTCACGCCACCGCCGCTCGTCTCGAGGCTGGCGGCGGCAGGGTGGCGAGGTCCAGCGAGGCTGTGCCGGACCTCGCCGGCGCCCATCAGCTCTATATGGGCCTCTTGATAACGGCCCTTTCGCGCGGCGCCGCGCCAGACGGCCTTCCGCCCGCGGGCGTCATGAGCGCCCACGACTGGATGAATGCCCTCGACGCCCAGCTAAGCCTCAGACGGCAATGGGCGCGCCTGTTCGAGGATTTCGACGTCGTCCTGGCCCCCACCTTGGGCGTCGTCGCCTTCGAGCATGTCACCGGCGAGTGGGCGGAGCGGACCTTGACCATCGACGGCGTCGAGACGCCCTTCGCCGACCAGCTGGCGTGGCCAGGCATGGCCACCGTAGCCAATCTGCCGGTCACAGCCGCGCCCATCGGGACGACCCGCCCCGGCCTGCCGATCGGCATGCAGATCATCGGCCCCTATCTCGAGGACCGGACGCCGCTGGCCTTCGCCCGGCTGCTGGCCGGACTCTGAAGGCGGTCGCGCCCGTCAGTCCTGGCGAGCGCTTCGATTACATCATCGTTGGGGCCGGATCGGCCGGCTGCGTCCTGGCCAACCGCCTTTCGGCCGATCCCAGGCGCCGGGTCCTGATCCTCGAGGCCGGCGGCGAGGACGACTGGATCTGGTTCCACATCCCAGTCGGCTACTTGTTCGCCATCGGCCATCCGCGCGCCGACTGGCTCTTCGAAACCCTGCCGGTGCCGGGTCTTGGCGGTCGCATCCTGAAATATCCGCGCGGCAAGGTGATCGGCGGCAGCTCGGCGATCAACGCCATGATCTACATGCGCGGCCAGGCCGCCGACTACGATGGCTGGCGCCAGCTCGGCCTTCCCGGTTGGGGCTGGGACGATGTCGCGCCCCTCTTCATGGCCCAGGAAGACCATATCGACCCGCCCGGTCCTCTCCATCGATCCGGCGGCGAGTGGCGCATCGAGCACCCCAGGATGCGCTGGCCGGTGCTGGACGCCTTCGCCCGCGCCGCCGCCCTGGAGGGCATCCCGCCGACCGCCGACTTCAATGGCGGCGACAATCTCGGGTCCGGCTACTTCCAGGTCAACCAGAAGGCCGGGCGGCGATGGAGCGCGGCGAGCGGTTTCCTCAAGCCCGCCCTGAATCGCCCCAATCTCGAACTCGTCACGGGAGCCCACGCGACCGGCGTGATCATCGAGGACGGTCGGGCGGCCGGTGTCGCCTGGACGCGTGGCGAGTCAAACTTCCAGGCCAGGGCCGGAGGCGGGGTGGTCCTCACCGCCGGGGCCGTGGCCACCCCGCAGCTGCTGGAGTTGTCCGGCATCGGCGAAGGGACACGTTTGAGTGGGCTCGGAATCGAAACCCTGCGCCACTTGCCGGGCGTCGGCGAGAACCTCCAGGACCATCTGCAGATCCGGCCACATTTCCGCGTCGCCGGCGTCGCCACCATGAACACCCTCTATGCCTCGCTCTGGCAACGGCCGCTGATGGCGCTGGAATACGCCCTTTGGCGGCGTGGACCGATGTCCATGGCGCCCTCGCAGATGGGGGCTTTCGCCCGCTCATCGCCTGACTACGCCGCGCCCAATCTGCAGTTTCACGTGCAGCCGCTGTCTCTCGACGCGTTCGGCGAGCCCCTGCACCGCTACGGGGCCATCACGCTCAGCGTCGCCAATCTGCGCCCGACCAGCCGCGGCTGGATTCACGCCGCCAGCCCCGATCCGCGGCGCCCTCCGGCCATCCAGCCCAACTACCTGGCCACCGCCGAAGACGAGCGAGTCGCCATCGATTCCCTGCGTCTGGTGAGGCGGATCATGGCTCAGCCGCCCTTGCGCGACTTGCAGCCGATGGAAGATCGGCCCGCGGACGCCCCTGACGAGGCGCTGCTCGCCGACGCCCGGCGGCTCGGGACCACCATCTTTCATCCGGTGGGCACGGCGGCCATGGGCCGGGCGGACGACGCGATGGCGGTGGTCGATGAGCGTCTGCGGGTGCGCGGCGTCGACGCCCTCTTCGTCGCCGACGCCTCGGTGATGCCGCGCATCGTCTCGGGCAACACCAATTCACCGACCATGATGATTGCCGAGAAGGCCGCCCGGATGATCGCCGAGGATGCTCGCTAGGCTTGGCCGAGCAGGTGAGGGACGGGAACGTTCAGCACGGCCGACCAGACGAGGGCCGCGGCGGCGGCGGCGATGGCCACGCCATAGGGGACTCCTGGCCCAAAGTCGCTCTTGCCCCGCATGTTGAACATGACCAGCGCCCTTCTCGGCCGTGTCACCAGGCTGGCGAGCCCGATGAGGCCGCCGGCGAGGGCCGTAGCCAGGCCGAGCCAGCCCAGGTCGCCGAAGCCCACGATCAGCCCGCAGGCGGCGAAAAGTTTGGAATCGCCGGCCCCGATCAGCCCTGCGGCATAAAGCCCGAAGCTGACCAGCAGGGCGAGAATGCCCGCCCCGACCGCCCAGGCGTCCCAGGTCCACGGGTGGGTGAAGGCCCAGGGAACAAACAGGCCGATGACCGCCAGAACGGTCCAGTTGGGAATCCTTCGCTTCCGGACGTCGCTGACCGCCGCCCAGGCGAGAACGGCGGTCAAGAGAGCCGCCACCGCCCAGCGGACGATCTCAGCGGCGCTTGACATCGGGCGTCGGCGGAATGTCTCCGGCGCGCGCCTCGAGCTCCTTGGAGAGGGCCAGATTGTCCGAGGCCCGGGCGTAGAACTGACCCTTGGCGTCGATCGCCTCGGCGAGCAGCTTGTCGGCTTCTATGTAGTCGCCACGGATGGCGGCGGCGAGACCGACATTGTTGAGCACCGCGGCGCGATCATCGCCAACCCCGGTCATCGAGGCGCGAGCGTACTGTCCTTGGATAGCCAGGGTGATCCGCAGATTGGTGCGAGCGGCGGCGAGGGCCGGGTCCTTGGCCAGGGCGGCGACGAAATCGGCCGCCGCCTCGGTCGTCTGGCGCTGCAGCAGATACGAATAGCCGCGGTTGTTGAGCACGATAGCGGCATCGCCCCCCGGCGCGGCCAGGGCGGCAGCATAGGCGGCCGCCGACTTCTTCCAGTCGCGGCGCAGGTCGTACTCCCGGCCGACGCCGTTCCAGGCCCGCCAGAGGGTCTTGTCCAGCGCGGTCGCCCCGCTGAGCGCGGCCAGGGCGTCGTCGGTCTTGCCGGTCATCGACAGCGCCAGGCCCTCGCCTTCGAGGGCCCGCGCCCGCTCGACCGGATCGCCCGCCACCGAACGGAACGTGGCCAGGGCGTTGGAGAAGTCGCCCCGGGCCAGGAACAGTTCGCCGCGCAGGCAGGTGAGCTGGGCCGACTTGACGCCGGAGACATCGGCCTTGGCCAACAGATCGCCGGCGTCGACGTAGCGGCGCTCGTCGAGGGCCTGACGGACGGCCGAGGCGGTGTCGCCCGCCTGCGCTGACGCGGCCGGCGGCGGCGTGTGTGGCTTGCCGTGGCCGAAGGGACTGAACGCCAGGGACGGACCGGCCGCCGCGCTCAGGATGAGGGCGAGCGACGCGCCCCCGATAAGCTTACGCATACTCACCCCCACCAAAAAGCTTCTATCCTCCCCGCGCGGTCCGGGCCAAAGTGGCCTGGGAGACGCGGATGGTCTTGGCCCCGCCGCTGGGCGCCGCGGCGGCCAGAACGATGACGTCGTCGGGTCGCACCACGCCCCCGTGCTGCTGCAGGGCCAGGGAGGTCTGGCGATCCTGGGCAACGATCGCCGAGCCCGGATCAGCCTTTTCGGCCAGATCGTAATAGCGTGAAGACAGATCGAAGCGACCAAGGTGGTCGTAGGTCACGCCGAGCGCCGTGAGCACCCGCACGTCGCTGGGCGAGGCTTCCCTGGCGGCCCGCAAAACCCCCAGGGCCATGCCGTATTCGCGCCGGCCGATGGCGTTCACCGCCTGGGCGTAAAGGTCCGTCCCGGACGGCCGGGCGTCGGCCCGGACCGGGGCGACGGCCGCGGCTGCCAATGCGGGGCCACCAGCCTTGCCGGCGCCACGCAGGAACATCGAATAGCTACGGTCGAGCGCCACGATCCGCGAACCAGGATCGGCCTTCTCGGCCTGGTCGTAGTAGCGGTCGCTCAGGTCGAAACGGCCGAGCTTGTCGTAAATGACGGCCATGGCGGTGAGCACCCGGGGATCGCCCGGACGCGCCGAGCGCGCCACTTGCAGGGCGTCGAGCGCCTCGCCGTAGCGCCGCTGATCGATCGCCCGCACCGCGCTGGCGTAGAGCCGATC
>DASZKO010000081.1:0-9333 GCA_035605655.1 Caulobacteraceae bacterium
CAAATGCCAGCCGGCGCCGGCGTCGACCGCGATGTGTCCGAACCCGAGGATGCTCCCGCCGAGGCCGCCGATCGTGCCGGTTCCAGCGCCGGCCGCCAGCTCGAGCGTGCCGCCGCCGCCGAAGACCTCGCCCGACAGCACCCCCGTGCCTTCTTCGATCAGCCTGTCGCTCGCCGAGTGAGCCGTCTGGAGGAAATTCACGCCGCAGGTGTAACCAGAAATGGTCCCATAGTTGGTGACCGTGACCGCTCCGTAGCCGGGATTGTCGATGGCGATGTACCCGCGGATCAGCCCGCCCGCCTGATTGATGATCGAGGCCGCGCCGCGCACGTCGACGCCATTGCCCTGGGTAAGTCCGGGCGACGATCCACCGCCCGCCCCGCCGAGGATCGAGCCGCCGTTGATGAGCACGCTCGCGGCCAGCGTCACGCCGACACCGCCATGACCGTAATGCTGCGCCGCGCCGTTTCCGCCGGCGCCGCCGGCGATCGTGCCGGTGTTCGTCGCTGTCGCTTTCGAGATCCAGGCGCCGACGCCGCCGGCGCCGCCCACGCTGGCGCTCACGCCGCCCGCGCCACCTAAGATCCAACGGCGGTTGGTCAACACTCCGGAAGACAGATAGACGCCGCCCCCGCCGGTTCCACCGCCGTCGTGGCCATAGCCGCCGGCCCCACCCCTGATCGTGCTGTAGTTGACCACGGTTCCGCTGGACGCCTTGAGGCCCGCGCCTCCGGCCCCCGAGCCGCCGTAGGTGGGGCCGACCGGTTGAACATTCTCGAACAGGCCGGCGCCGCCCCTGCCGCCGGCGATCAGCTTGTCGTTGGCGAGGACATTGCTCCCGACGAGCGTCGCGGCCACGCCGCCGGCGCTGGCCTGGCTGTAGCTGTCGGCGCCGGCCGCGGCGGCGATCCGGCCGCTGTTGGTCACCGTCGCGTGCGTCTCGGCGAGGAGGCCTGGACCGCCGATCGAGCCGATCGAGGTGATCGTGAGATAGTGTCCGGCCGCCAGGGTGTAGCCGTTGGGATACCCGCTGGAGATGGTCTTGGTGGCGGCGACGAAGCTGATATCCGTGCCCGAGCCGCCGTCGCTCGAAGCCGTGAAACTGGCGGGGGCGTAATGACCGAGGAAAGCGATCCGGGCGACCTCGGTCCCGCTGGTCACCGTGAGCGCCCCACCGCTTGGGCCGCCCGACCAGCCGAGTGTGACGCCCGAGCCGAACGCGATGGAACTGAGGTCCACCGTCTCTCCCCCGCCGCCGAAGCCGGCGACCGCGCCCGCGAAACCCGCCGCGTCGGCCAGCTGCAGCGTGCCGTTCGCGCCGGCGAACGCCACCGTTCCGCCGGCGGCGACACCGTCGCGGAACGAGAGTTCGGCGCCGGCGCCGATGTCCCACGCGCCCGACCCCGTCACCGCGCCAAAGATGTTCAATCCGCCGCCGGCGTCGAGAACCGTGCCGGCGTTGTCGACACTCGTGGCGATCCTGCTCGCCCCGGCGCCCCCCGCTCGCACGAGCGTGCCGATGTTGACGACACTCGTGCCGGTCGCCCCCGTCGCTCGGACAATCGCGCCGGCTCCCGCGAGCGTGACGCTGGGGACCGACACGACTTCGCCAGAAGCGAGGGCGATCGTTCCTGCGCAGCTCAGTGTTTTGACCTTGGACAGGTTGTCGTCTGAGAACGCCCACTCCGCGCCCGGGTCGACGTCGATCGTCCCGAAATTCGTTATGGTGTCGCCGATGCCAGCGATGGCGCCGTTGCCGGCCGCCGCGCCAAGTTCAAGAACTCCCTGGTCGGAGTTGCTTCCAACGACCGTACCCTGGAGTACCCCCGAGGCTTCCTCGATAAGGCGACTCTGATCGGAGAGGTGTACGGCCCGTTGTTGAAACCCGCCCGGGGTTATTGTGCCAAAATTAATGACCGTTGCAAAACCAAACCGATTGTAGATGCCCGCTATTGTGGCGATCTTGTCGGTCGGCCCACCGTTGACGACAGTACCAGTTCCTCTGAAATAGACGGCGTAGAGAGAGTCCGAAATGCCGTTCTCGCTAGCGAACCGCGCGTCAATAGTTCCGTAGTTAAACATTGTCCCAGAAGAGGAGCGACCAAACTCTAGGCCAGAAGCTATGGTTGCGGTTTTGTCGCTACTTGACCCATTAAATATCGTCCCGCCATACAAGACAGCAGAATAACTTGTACTCTGGTATAAGTCACCGTAGTAACCGACTCCATTGATGGCAGTGCCAACGAGCGTGCCATAATTGTGGAGCGTGGATCGGTACAACTCGACTCCTACGATGGTTACATTTTCATCGCTCAGGGAGCCGTTCTCTACAGTTCCGAAAGAAACAATAACGCCATAAAGGCTTTTTTGTTCATAGGTGTAATTCCCTGATGTATGCGAATAGGCTCCGCCGGTTATCACCCCAAAATTTTGCAGGTTGCCCTGGATGCTGACTCCGGCGTTGTCGCCCGACGCTTTTATCGAGCCGTAATTGGTGACGTCTCCCGTGCCGCTGACGCCGCCGCACTGCGATTCGTTCAGCAGCGCCGAGCCGTCCGCAAGCGCCACCGTGCCGATGTTTCCGAGGTTGGTGATCGACACAGGCCCGCGCGCCGATGTCGACAATTCGCCGACGATCGTACCCGACGCGGTGACCGTGACGGCGTCGAACGCCGAGGCCAGATCGTAGTCGCCGGAATACTTGCCGGTCAGTGTCGTTGTCGTCGCGACAAAGCCGAGGTCGAGGCCCGAGCCGCCATCGCTCTTCAGCGTGAAACTGGCGGTATCGTAGCGGCCGGCGAAGGCGACGTGGGCGGTCCGCGTTCCGTCGGTGACGGTGAGAACGCCGTACGTCCCCTCGTCGGACCACGACAGCTTGGTTTTGGCGTTGAGGGCGACTGTGCTGAGATCGATCGTCGCCCCGGTGACGTCGAGACTGTCGGTGGAGGCGAAATGAGCGATCGTGCCGGCGAAGCCGGCGGCGTCGCCGATCGTCGCCAGTCCATCCTCGCCCGCGAAGGCGATTGTCGCGCCGGCCGCAACGGCGTTGTGGAGGTCGAGGGTCGCGTCCGCCCCGATCCGCCAGGCGCCCGCGCCGCTGACGGCGCCGTCGATGTTGAGCACGCCCCCATCGGTAAGGACACTTCCGGTATTGACGACGTCCGCGGCGATCTCGGCCGGCGAACTCCCGCCGGGCGAAGCGACCACGCCTGCGTTCACCAGGGTCAGGCCGGTCGCCCCGCCGGCGGCGAGGACGCCGGCGCCTGCGACCAGCGTCATGAAGGCCCCGGCCACGTTGTCGATCTCGGCGTTCGTCGCCAGCCGCATGGCGGCCTGCAGCACGACGGCCCCGCCATTGGTCAGCGTTCCGTCGTCGACCAGATCGGCGGCGTTGGTCAGGGTTTCGCCCGCTACGATGGTGTTCGCCCCGGCCAGGGTCCACGTCCCACCGGACTTCACCTCGACATTGGCGAAGCCGGTGATGCTCGAACCGAGGCCGCTGATCGTCCCGGCGCCATCGTCCGCGGCGAGTTCCAGCAAGCCGGTTGGAAATGACGTCGCGACGCAGAGGATCGAACCGTCGATGACCCCGGAGCCTTCTTCGATGAAAACGTCGCCGGCGCCCGAGAGATAGGCGGACACGCCGGCGCTGGTCGAACCGATGACGCCGAAGTTGGTGATCGTACCCGCGCCAACGAGCGAAATTCCCTGCGTCAGAGTGGCGGAAGCGTCCGTCGCGCTGCCGTTGACCACCGATCCGCCATGCAGGAGGGCGACCGACGCATAGGTCGTGGTCACGGTCCCGCCGCCGGTGACAGTCGACGTCTGCGGACCGCCGATCGTTCCGTAGTTGGCCACGGCGCCGGCCACGCCGCGGATCGAAACCCCACCGGCCAGATCGCCGCCGGCTGCATTGGTGACCGTGCCGCCCTGCGCCAGCACCACCGAGGCCTGCTGATGGCGGGTGATCGTGCCGGAACTCGAGAGGGTGTACGAATTCCCGGTGACCACCCCGGCGTTCGTCACCGCGCCGCTCTGGCCGGAGATCGCCACCCCGCCGGCGATCCGGCCGCTGTTCTCGTTGGTCACCGCGCCGCCGTCGAGCAGGACGATCCCCGCGCCGGTGGGAGCGATGGTCCCGGCGTTGTCGATCGTCGAGGCCTGAGAGGACGACGCTTGGATGCCCGTCCCGCCGATCACCGCGGTGGCGGCGATGTCGAGGGTCGTATAGGCCGGCTTCAGATAGTAGCCGCCGGGGTAGGCGCCGGTGATCGTCTTGGTGGCCATGGGGCGAGCCTCTCGGATAGGCCTATACGCTCCGCCCGCCGCCCTCGCCACGCGCATCTCGCCGCGGCTCGCGCCAGCCTCAGCCTCGCGCGCTCGCCCCGTAGCGCACCCGCGCCATCGCGCCGGCGGCGCGCTCCGCCAGCTGCGCGGGCTTGATTCCCGCTTTCCAGCGTTCGAAGGCCATCACCGCTTCGATCCGGCTGTCGAGATGGGCGGCGGCGGCGTTGGCCCCGAGCGCTTGGCGAACGGCGAGGGTGGAGATCAGGATCTCAGCCAGCAGGGCGCGCTTGGAGTAGTGGTTCTCGTCGGTGGCGGTGTCCCCGGCCCAGCGCCAGAGGGCGTCGGCGCTGGCCCAGGCCAGGCGCAGGCCGAGCGGGACATTTCCCGGCAAGGCCAGGAAACCGCACCACCGGCGGGTGGCCTCGCCGTCCTCCGCGGCCGCCTGACAGCGGGCCAGGACGCCGGCGCGGATGCGTTCGCGGACCTTCAGGCCGGTGGGATCGACGCTGGCCAGCGCCGCCAGGGCGCGGGCGTCGTGGCGACGGGCCAGGAGGGCGGCCAGATCGCGCGGTCCCTCGGGGACCAGAAGCTCCGCCTCGGCCAGCGAAAGATTCGCCCCGCGGGCCGCCGCCGCCATCAGCCGGCGCGTCCACCCGAGCTTCGTCACCTGCGGCAGGGCGGCCAGCAGAAGCCGCTGTTGCGCGTCGTCGGCCCAGTCGGCGGGGGGGGTGGGAACCTCGCTCACCCGCCCAGCCTTTACACCGTGAGGCGCGATGGACAAAAGCAGCCCCGCCTGCTATTCGCCCCGCCTTCGTTCCGGAACTCGCGTCCGGGCGCATCTACCCGCGCGGCTGGCGCGAGCCCACAGGAGCACACTTGGTTCAGATATTCGTCCGCGACAACAACGTCGACCAGGCCCTCAAGGCGCTGAAGAAGAAGATGCAGCGCGAAGGCTCGTTCCGCGAGATGAAGCGGCACGTGCACTACGAAAAGCCCTCCGAGAAGCGCGCCCGCCAGAAGGCCGAAGCGGTCCGCCGGGCTCGCAAGCTGGCCCGCAAGCGCGCCCAGCGCGAAGGCCTCCTGCCGGCCCCCAAGAAGGTCGTCCGGACCTAGACCGAGCCCCGGCTCGCCTCCCATATGTATTCGACGCCGCGGACGATGGCGGTGGCGTGCGGGCCCGCCAGGATCGAGGCGTGGTTCGCTCCGGCCACATGCTCCACCCGCCCCTGCCGCGAGGCCAGCGCCGGCGCCGCCTGCAGGGCCTTGAGGCCTGACCGCGGATCGGGTGGCCCGGCCAGGACCACCGCCACCGGCCACGCCGGATCGAGTTCGCCGCTCTCGCGGGCCTGGCGGGCGGCGTCGGCCCAGCTCGCCACCTCCTCGGCCGCCCAGCGATTGTGATCGGCGTCGGCGAAGGCCCAGCGTTTGGCGCCGCCGATCTCGCCATCGAGGCCGATCCGGTCGGCAAGGCCGGTGCCGCTCAGGGCCTTGAGCAGGCCGGTCCCGGCGCCCCAGGCGGCCAGCCGCGCGGCGCCGGCGAACTGGCCGACCGCGGCGCTGACCATCTTGGAGTCCATCGAGGCGGGCGTGGTGGCGTCGACGAGCACGATGCCGGCCACCCGCCCGGGATGGCGGACCGCGAAATGGTGAACGTGCAGCCCGGCCATCGAATGGCCGGCGAGGATCAGCGGCCCGGCGGGCGCCTCGCGCGTCAGGATCGCCTCGAAGTCCGCCACGATCGCCCGGCCGTCGCGGGGTTCGGGGCCCGGATCCGAAAGGCCCAGGCCGGCGCGATCATAGGCCAGGGAGGCGAAGCCGCGGTCGGCCAGGCCCTCCTGGACCATCGCCCAGTCGGCGGAAAAACCGAAGGCGCCAGCCTCGAGGGTGACCAGCGGTCGGCCGCCGCGCGCCTCGCCGGCCCGGACCACGTGCAGCCGCCGGCCGCCGATCGCCTGCATCGCCCCGCGGGGCGGGGGCCTGAACGCTTGCGCCATCGCAAGGATGTAGGCGCACCTCGGCCAAGGTAAAGGCTCGCCGCCTCAGCGACCTCTCAGACTCCCCAGCAGGCCGCGGCGGGTGGGCGGCGCGCCATCGCCGGCCGGCTGAAGGGCGTCGCCGAAATCGCCGTCGTCGACGATCGGCGGGAAGGGATCGCCGGCCTCGGCGGCGCTGACGAACGCGGCGCTGTCGGCATAGGCGGCCGGCAAGTCGGGTAGGGCGCTGATCCCCGCCTCGCCGCGCTCATGGCGGGGATGGGTCAGCTCGCCGGTCTCGGCGTAGGCGAGGATCACCCGGGCCCAGTCCGCCTCGCCATAGGCGAAGGCTCGGCCTGTGGGCGCGATGTCGGACCAGTCGGCTTCCTCCGGCGCGCCGGCCCCGCGGACGATCCAGGCGCGGGCCTCGTCGGCCTCGCCGTTGGCGTTGGCGACTCGGGCCATCAGCCCGGCGACACGCTGGCTCACCGCCTGGTCTTGGAGTTCGCGGGCGGCCGTCCGCGCGGCGGCCGGGTCGCC
Organism: Caulobacteraceae bacterium; assembly: GCA_035605655.1. Classification (GTDB taxonomy): domain Bacteria; phylum Pseudomonadota; class Alphaproteobacteria; order Caulobacterales; family Caulobacteraceae; genus Acaudatibacter. Next base: position 6,801 of record DASZKO010000081.1, read on the forward strand.
GCCGATCAGGGCCTGCTCGACCCTGAGTATCGTCGTCTCGCGCGAGGCGGAACCGCGCTGGGCGAGCTGGGCCAGGCGGGCAGCGCGCTCCTTGGGCGTCTCGTCCCCGCGCAGGTCGCGCCAGGCCAACCAGATCGCCGGATGGGATCGGGCCGCCCAGGCGGCTTCGAGGATCGGCGTGGCGCGCTGGGCGCGGCCGTCGGCGGCGAGCAGGCGGGCGGCGATCACCGCGGCGGGGGTGAAATCAGGCCGCGCCTTGGCCGCGGCCTGGGCGAGATCCAGAGCCTCGCCGGGCGCCCCGCGGGCCTCCAGGCCGGCGGCGCTGGCCGTCTGGACCGCCGCGCGGGCTCGCTCGGCGACGAGCGGCGAGACGATCTTGCGCTCGAGCGCGCCGTTCACCAGGGTGAGCGCGGCCGGCCAGTCCGCTTCGGCGAGGCGGGCCTGTAGCAGGGCGCGCCAGGCCCATGGGGCGGTGTGAGCGAGTTCGAAGGCCGCCTGGGCGTTGGCCAGGGCCCGTGGGCCGTCGCCAGCCGCCAGGGCCGTCTGCATCAGGCCGCGATACGCCGCCAGGCGCATCTCCGGAAAGCCGAGCATGGCCTTGTAGGCGGCTTCGGCGGCGGGGCGGTCACCGGCCGCCTCGGCGGCCTGGGCGGCGAGAAGGCGGACCAGTTGCGGGGTTTCCTGGGCGAGGTCGGCGGCCCGCTGGGCCAGGCGCCGCGCCTCGCCGCCGTTGCCGGCCGCGCTGGCCAGGAAGCCGCGGGTGAGCGCCTCGGCGCCCTGGCGGCGGCGACTCTCGGCGCGAGCCCGCTCGGCCCGCCGAGGGGCCTCGGCCAGCCATACCAGGGCCCGCCAGAAGACCGTCGCCATCAGGGCCATCAGGCCGATGATCAGCACCGCGGCGGCGGCCGTGGTGTCGACCCGCCAGCCCAGCCACGTGAGGCTCGCCACCCCCGGATCGCCCTGCAGGGAGATCGCCGTGACGATCAGCACGGCGGCGAGGAGGACGACGAGGGCGATGCGGATCATGACGGCGGTCCGGCCGCCGCGTTCTGCGCCGCCGCCAGGTCGGCCACCGCCGTCGCCCTGAGGGCTGCAACGTGGCGATCGATCTCGAGGCGCCGCTCGGCCTTGTCGCGCCATGGCGCGAGGCCGGCCCTGGCCGCTTCGGGGAGGGTGTCGAGGGTCGCCACGGCGCCTTCCAGGTCGCCATCGTCGGCGCGGCGTTCGGCCCGGACCAGGATGGCGTCGTTGCCCGTAGCCTTCACGTCGATCCGCCGCAGGCTGACCACCCGGGCCACGGCGTAGAGCGCGCGGTCCATGAAACTGGCGTTGGGTCCGGGGGCGCGGGCGGCGGTGGCCGCCTCGGCGGCGAGTGCGGTGAGTTCGGCGGCCAGCGCCGGACGGGTCGGGGCCCCCTGGGCGGCCAGGGCGGCGAGGGCGGCGGCGTCCGGCGATCCGGGGATGACCCGGCTGACCGCCGCGAGGTCGGCGGCGAAGGGGGCGGGCTTGGCGGCGGCGTCGCTCAGGGAAGCGGCGGCCAGGGCCGCCGCAGCGGCGGCCAGCGCACGATTCTGGCCGGTTTCGAGCCGCTGGACCCGGCCTGCGAGGGCGCTCTCGTCGGGCGTCGGCGCGGACTGGGCCGGTGGGGCGAGCTGTGTGGCGAGGGGCGGTAAGGTCGGCGTGGACCGAGCGGCGGGGGCGGCGGCGGCCACGGCGTGCTTCACCGGCGCCAGGCGCGGCCCCAGGATCACCACCGCCACCGCGGCCAACAGGCAGAGGGCGCAGAACGCCATCATCACCCAGAAGCCGCCGGTGAAGAGGGGGCGTTTGGCGTAGGCCGCGGGATCGCGGGTCGGTGCGAGCTCGGCGGTGTCTGGCGTGACGGTCATGTCGCCTGGTTCAGGGCCCTGTCTCGGCTACGAGACTTAACAGCGCATCTTCGGTCGGCAAAGGCGCCACGATAATCGGCCCGATGTCGAAGCCGGCGAGCGGGGCCGCCACCGCGCTCGACAGGCACCAGGCGCGAAGGCGGGGCGCGCGGATCATCGGCAGGAGTTCGGCCACCCGCCGGGCGGCCTTGGGCGAATGGATGAGGACGCCATCGCACTCGGCGATGAGGTCCAGCAGGAGACTCGGGAAATTGGCGTCCACCGTCTCATAGACCGCCACCGAGCGAGCCGGGATCCCCGCCCGGACGAGATCGCCGGCGAGATCGCCGGCCGGCGCCGCCGCGGCCGGATGCAACACCGCGCCTTTCAGCTCGCCGGCCCGGTCGGCGATAGCGCGGGCCAGGGCCGCGACATCACCCTTGGCGGAAACCACCTCGGCGAATCCGGCCGCCCGCGCCGCCCGCGCCGTCCCGTCGCCCACCGCGAACACCGGCAGGTCGCGTGCGTCGCCGGCGAAGGCGAACACGGCGTTGGCGCTGGTGAAGGCCAGGGCGCCGACGCCGGCCAGGTCGATGGTCGCCGGGAGCGGGCGGATCTTCAGCACCGGTGCGGCGACAGCCTGAAAGCCCATCTGCACCAGCCGC
>DASZKO010000100.1:0-36221 GCA_035605655.1 Caulobacteraceae bacterium
TTCGACATCTTCTCGCGGCTGCTTCGGGAGCGGATCGTCTTCGTCAACGGCCCGATCGAGGACGGCATGGCGGCGCTGGTCTGCGCCCAACTGCTGTTCCTGGAGTCGGAGAACCCGAAGAAGCCGATCGAGATGTACATCAACTCGCCCGGCGGCGTGGTGACGGCCGGTTTCGCCATCTACGACACCATGCAGTACCTGAAGGCCCCGGTCGCGACGATGTGCATGGGCTTCGCCGCCTCGATGGGCTCGTTCCTGCTGATGGCCGGCGAGCCCGGCCTGCGCACCGCCCTGCCCAATGCGCGGATCATGGTCCATCAGGGCTCCGGCGGCTTCCAGGGCACGGCCTCGGATATCGCCCGCCATGCCGAGGACGTCCTCGTCACCCAACGAAAGATAAATGCTCTGTATGCGAAGCATTGCGGCCGGACGATCGAGGAAGTCGAGAAGACCCTCGACCGCGACCACTTCATGAGCGCCGAGGAAGCCTTGGCCTGGGGGATCGTCGACAAGGTCCAGGGGGTGCGGGAGCCGCCCGGGCAATAGCCGCGCGGGCGAGGGGGCAGACGTGACGGGCGGCGCGCGGGCCGCTAACATCGGCCGATGAGCCAGGCGCGCGACTGGAAGAGGGGCGGAGTGCAGGTCATTCCGGGCGATGCGCTCGACCCCAACACCGCGCAGACCCCCGGCATGAGCCGCGCCGCGGCGATCACCTTCGCGCGCAACGGGGCCCAGAAGCTGTGGGCCGGCACGGTGGTCATCGACGCCGGGGCCAAGACGGGTGCGCACCACCATGGCGAACTCGAGAGCGTTATCTATGTGGTGAAGGGAAGGGCGCGGATGCGCTGGGGCGAGGCCTTGGAGTTCGTCGCCGAGGCCGGGCCGGGCGATTTCATCTACGTGCCGCCGTTCGTGCCGCACCAGGAGATCAACGCCCTGGCCGACGAGTCCTTGGAGTGCGTCTTGGTGCGCAGCGGCGGCGAGGCGGTGGTGGTCAATCTCGATATCGCCGCCGTGGAACAGCCCCAGACCGTAGCCTGGATCGATCCCATCCACCGGGCGTAGGGGCGCGCTCTGAAGGCCCTATACGGTCGGCGGGTCACCGCGGTCCAGACCGGACCGCGCCCAGGCGTTCTCGACCAGGGCGATGAAGCGCGGATCGTCGCGGATCGGATCGAGGCTGTTGTCGGTCCTGATCCACCGCAGCCACCCGGTGCCGACCTTTTCGACCACCCCCGCCAGCAAATCGCAGGCGCCTTCGGCGTCATTCAGGCCCGCCAGGGCGCAGGCGAGATTGTAGCGCAGCCGGAGATTGTCCGGATCGAACAGCACCGCCCAGCGCGTCCATTGGCGGGCCCGGTCGGCGAGGCCGAGCTCGGCCAGGGCGTTGACCAGGAAGCCCAGGGCGCCGCCGTGATCGGGCTCGACGGCGAGGATCGCCTCGCAGCGCGCCAGGCCGCGGCGGGCGGCGGCCCTGGTCATTTCCTCGTCGCCAAGCGCCCGATAGGCCTGGACCACCATGCCGGCCGGTCGGTAGGCCTTGGGATCGAGCGCGACGGCGGCTTCGAAATGGCCGACCGCCTCGGCGAAGCGGGCGCCGTCGATCGCCAAGTAACCGGCGAAGAGACGCGCTTCGTAGCACTGCGGATCGAGGCGCAGGGCGGCCTCGAGGTGCGCTCGGCCGGCGGCCATGTCGAGGTCAGGTCCGCGTCCCACCGCCTCGGCCATGGCGGCGTGCGCCTCCGCGAGGTCCGGCGCCAGGGCCACGGCGCGTTCGGCGGTCTCGATGGCGCGCGCGGCCGATGAGCCGGGGACCCCGCGCTGGCTCAGTTCCGCTTCGGCGAGGGACATCTGCGCCCAGGCCAGCGCGAAGCCGGGATCCAGTTCGACGATTCGCTGGCACAGCCGGACGATGAGCGGATTCATGCGCTCGCTGCCGGTGCGGCTGAACTGGCGGACGAGCAGGTAGAGTTCATAGGCCTCGGAACTGTTCGTCGGGCGGTTCACGATGGCCTGCTTCTCGCCGGGCGCCAGCTTGACCTTCAGGGCGGCGACGATGGCCTCGGAGATTTCATCCTGGATAGCGAAGATGTCCTCCAGGGTGCGGTCATAGCGTTCGGCCCACACCTGGGAATCGCTGGCCGCGTCGAGGAGTTGGGCGGTGATGCGCACCCGCTCGCCCGAACGGCGCACGCTGCCTTCGAGGATATGGCTCACGCCCAGCTGGCGGGCGAGCTGGGCGGCGGCCACGGTCTTGCCCTTGTAGGAAAGGGCGGTGTTGCGCGAGACGACCGAGAGGGCCGCGACCTTCGAGAGGTCGGTCATGATGTCCTCGCTCACCCCGTCGCTGAAATACTCCTGCTCGCGATCGCCGCTCATATTGACGAAGGGCAAGACGAGGACGGATGGGCCGGCGCCGCGCGGGTGCTGGGCGGCCGGGGGAGGCGCCGGCTCGGGCTGTTCGATCGTGCGTTCGGCCACGAAGCGGGAAAGATCGGCGACGAAAGCCCGCCATCGCGGATCGCCTGTCTGCCCCGACCAGTCGATCAATTTGGTCGTCTGGGTCAACTCGAACATGATCGGCAGGTCGCACGGCTCGATCATCACCGGCGCAAGGGTCTTGGCCCGGTCGGCGAGCGTGGCCTCGGCTCGAACCCAGCGCGACGCCACCGAGCGGCTCGACCACAGGACCACCACCGCCTTGGCGCGCTTCAGCGCCGCCTCGATCACCTCGTCGTAGGCCTCGCCCGAGCGCAGCGCCGCGTCCCACCAGACCGAGAGGCCGTGCGCGCCGAGGGCCTTGGCGTAGGTCTCGGCGATGGACTGGTCGTCGCGCGCGTAGGAAATGAAGATGTCTGACATGGTCGGCCCCACCCGCGGCCGGGCGGCAACTCCTTACAAAGCCGGCCGCCGGTAAGGCAAGACGGCAGGCGTCATGCCGTCTTCTGCCAGTCGCGAATCACGCCGCCCAGGACGTCCAGCGGCGTCGGGCCGGAAAGGAGGCCGGCGTCGTGGAAGCTGCGGATGTCGAAGCGCGCGCCGAGTGCCGCTCTGGCCTGGTCGCGCAGCCTGAGCCAGGTGAGCTTGCCGACCATGTAGCTGCACGCCTGGCCCGGCCACACGCAGTAGCGCTCGACTTCGGTGATCGCCGAAGCCTCCTGATCGCCCAGGGTGTCGACGTAGTACTTGACGGCCTGTTCCCGGCTCCAGCGCTCGGCGTGCAGGCCGCTGTCGACCACCAGGCGAACGGCGCGGAACATCGAGTCGTGCAGTTGGCCGACGTGGCCGAGCGGATCGTCGTCGTACATCCCCATCTCGAAGGCGAGCTGTTCGGCGTAAAGGGCCCAGCCCTCGCCGTAGCCGGAAAACCAGATCGTCTTGCGGATCAGGGGCAGGCTGGCGTGGTTGGCGATCGAGCCCTGCAGATGGTGGCCGGGAATGCCTTCGTGGAAGGTGAGGGTCGGCAGGGTCCAGCGGGGGACTTCGGCGGTGTCGCGCAGGTTGATCCAGTAGATACCGGGCCGGGAATCGTCGAGGGGCGGGGGGTTATAGTAGCCGCCTGGCGCGCCGGCCTCGATGGCCTTGGGAACGCGATGGATTTCCAGGCGGGCCTTGGGGAGAGCGCCGAACCACTGCGGCAGCTTGGCGGTGACGGCCTGGACCTTGAGGTTCAGGTCGGCGATCAGCTTTTCCTTGCCCTCGTCGGTGTTGGGATACTGGTATTTCGGGTCCTTGTAGAGGGCGCGTAAACGCTCGCCGACGGTCCCCTGGGTGAGACCCTGCTTGCGCATGATGGCGTCGATCTGGGATTGATGGCTGGCGACCAGTTCGAGACCCGTCCTGTGCACCTCTTCGGGGCTGATCGTCGAGGTGGTCGATTGCTTGAGGCAAACGCCGTAGAAATTGGCCCCGTCCTTGAGCCGCCACACCCCCGCGTCGTGGCCGGCCCTGGCCCGCAGCGACTGTAGGTAGTCGATCTGGCGGCCGAGCGCCGGGCGGACCTTTCCCTCATAGAGCCGGGCCGCCTCGCCCTGGTAGTCGCCGGCAATGCCCTTGGCCTGAGTGCGGCGGGCCACCGACAGGACCAGCGGCGCCTTGTCCGGACCGGTGTCGGCCATGGCCCGCATCTGGATGAGGGCCTTGTCGAGGATGAAGTCCGGCGGGACGACGCCCTGGCCCACGTCGTGACGGGCGATCTCCAGTTCGCCGTCCATCCGCGCGGCCAGGGCGTTGAGGCGCGAGAGGTAGTCGTCGGCGTCCTGCTTGGTCTCGATGCTGTGCTGGTTGTCGAGGAAATCGGGGGCGTTCTGATAGGAGCCAGTGAGCTGGCTGAGCACATAGGGGCCGCCGTACCAGGGGAACCGCGAGCCCTCGTCCTGGACAGTCATGTTGAAGTCCACGACGTCGTAGTTGACCCCATCCATGCCGCCCAGCGAGGCCCGATCGATGGCGTGCAGGGCCTTCAGGCGGGCCCGGTTGACGGCGATGTCGTTTTCCGAGGCGGCGACCGACACCTCGGCCATCGCCGCCTTGGTCCAGGCAAGCGCGCCCTTGTCGAGACCAAGGTACGTCGCTCCCTCGGGATAGCGCCTCAGATCCTCCTGAACCATGGCATCGAAGAGGGCGTCCATCCGCGCCGCCTGCGGCGAGGCGGCGGCGGGGGCGGGCTGGGCCACGGCCCGGGCGGCGGCGCCGGCCATGGGCGCGGCGGCGAGGGCGGCGAGAAGCGTGCGGCGATCGATCATGGCAAGGGCCCTCCCGGAGAATTCCGCCGCTGGGGTAAGGAGGCTCGGCCTTCCCGGCAAGCGCCTTGCGATTACAAATCGTCCATGCCGGCGTCTTGACGGCGCGCCCTCCCCGGGCTCACCACGGCGGCCAGTCCACCAAGGGAGAGCGCCGCCATGATCAAGGATCTGTTCACGCTTCAGGGCAGGGTCGCCCTCGTCACCGGCGGCTCGCGGGGAATCGGCAAGATGATCGCCGAGGGATTCCTGATGCAGGGGGCCAAGGTCTACATCTCCTCGCGCAAGACCGCCCAGTGCGACGAGGCCGCGCAGGCTCTGTCGGCGGGGGGCGGGACATGCATCTCCCTGCCGCAGGATCTTTCCACCGTGGAGGGCTGCAAGGCCCTGACCGCCCGGTTGACGGGGCTGGAGGCGAAGCTCGACATCCTGGTCAACAACGCCGGGGCGGCGTGGGGGGCGGAATTCGACGAATTTCCCGAGAGCGGCTGGGACAAGGTGCTCAACCTCAATCTCAAGTCGCCGTTCTTCCTCACCCAGGCCCTGCACGGGGCGCTCAAGGCGGCGGCCAGCGCCGAGCGGCCGGCCAAGGTGATCAATATCGCCTCGATCGACGGGATTCGCCTCAATCCGCAGGAGACCTATTCCTACCACGCCTCCAAAGCGGGCCTCATTTACCTCACCCGGCGGATGGCGGCGCGGCTCATCGCCGACAACATTGTGGTCAGCGCCATCGCCCCGGGGGCTTTCGCCTCGGACATGAATCGCGACGCCCGCGACCACGGCGAGGCGGTGGCCATGCGCATTCCCATGCGGCGGATCGGAACCGACGAGGACATGGCGGCGGTGGCCATCTACCTCGCCTCGCGGGCCGGCGACTACGTGGTCGGGGCGACGATCCCCGTCGACGGCGGGGTGGCGCTAGCGGATTTGCCCTGGGCGGTGTGAGGCATCGCCCTCCGCGCGCGGGGATGTTCTAACGAGATCGACATTATCAGCGGCGGCCAGACCGTCGGCGATTCCGCCACCACCCTCGCGCTCGTCGGCATCCCCGAGCCGGCGGCGAGCATCGGCCTTGCGCCCGCGACCCCGCAGGCCCAGGGTCACGGCAGGGTTACTGGCTCGCATCGACTTTCACTTCGGCGGACCACCGCGACATGCGACCCGGGGGAAGGCTTGCGATGGCCACCAAGATACTGAGCGGAACCTATTCAGCCGGCTATTCGCTGGCGGCGGGCTTCGACGTTCTCACCGTCACCGCGACTGGCTCGGTCCATGGCGGGAACGGCGCGATCGGCTTCCCAGGCCAGGCAGGGGGCGTCGGCCTGACCGTCGCGCACGCGGCTTCAACCCACAATCTCGGCTACATCATGGGCGGCGACGGCGGTCGCGGCTACGGCTCCGGCGACTATGGCGGAATCGGTGGCGCGGGCCTGAGCCTGAGCGCCGGCGGCTATCTGATCAACCAGTCGACGATCAGCGGCGGCGGCGGCGGCGGCGGGGGGCCCGGCGACGCCTATGGCTATAACGGCGGCGGCGGCGCCCGCGGCGGCGTTGGCGTCGACGTTTCCGCCGGCGGGCATATCGTCAATTCCCAGCTTATTGGCGGCGGCGCAGGCGGCGTCGGCGGGGTCGGTTTCATGGGCCTGAGCGGCGCGGGCGGGGCCGGCGGAATAGCGGTGGCGCTGAGTGGCGGCGGGACCCTCAGTAACAACGGTCATATTCACGGCGGCGCCGGCGCAACGGGTGGCCACAACGACGTCTATTCTGGCGGCGCGGGCGGCGCCGGCGGCGTGGCCGTGAGCCTGACCGTCGGTGAGACGCTTTATAACAACCAGATCATCGGCGGCGGGACGGGCGGCGCCGGCGGCGCGGGGTCGAACGGCGGCGGGGGCGGCGGCGCGGGCGGCGCGGGGGTGCTTCTGAGCGCCGTCGCCAGCGTATCAAACGGCTATTACATCACCGGCGGCCTCGGGGGCGCGGGTGGCGCGTCCGGAGGCGGATATCCGGGCGGCCTGGGCGGGGCCGGCGGAGCCGGAATTGTTCTCGCCGCTGGCGGCGCCGTGACCAACTACGGCACCCTCTTCGGCGGAACGGGGGGTGCTGGCGGATCCGGCAATGGCGCGGGGGGCGCGGGAGGGGCCGGCGTCGCGCTGCTGGCCGACGGGACCTTGTACAACAGCGCCACGATCCAGGGCGGGGCCGGCGGGGCCAACGGGGGCGCCGGGACGGCCGCGGCGGGCGGCGGCGTGACGCTCAGCGCCGGCGGCACGGTGATCAACGGCCTCGGCGACGCGCCCTATGCCCTCATCCGGGGCGGGATCGGCGTCTATTCCGGCCCGGGCGGGGCGGCGAGCGTCGATAACCTCGCCACCATCGTGGGCACGGGCGGGGTCGGCGTGGAGCTGGCGGCTGGCGGGAGCGTCATCAACGGCTTTTCGGCCGCGCGCTATTCGGCCGTGATCAGTGGGAAGATCGGCGTCATTGGCGGGGCCGGCGGGGCGACGACGGTGGTCGCCAACTACGGGATCATCGACGGCACGGGCGGAACGGGGGTGGAGTTCCTGAACGCCGCCGACCGTCTCGTCGTCGACGCCGGCGCGGGCTTCGTCGGGAAGGCCGTGGGCGGCGGGGGAACCCTGGAGCTGCACCAGGGGTCCGGGACGCTCTCCCACCTCGGCCGGGCCGGGACGCTTACCGGGGCGGTGGCGCTCGCCTTCACCGGCTTCGGCACCTACCAGCTCGACGCCGGGACCTGGACCCTGGCCGGGCCGGGGACCTTGGCGGCCGGCAAGACCCTGGCCAACGCCGGTTCGCTGACCGTCACCGGCACGGTGATCGACGACGGCAAGCTCACCAATGGCGCGGGCGACGCCGTCACCCTGGCCAACGCCGCCCTGCTCGAAGTCCAGGGCGCCCTCGTCAACGGCGGCGGGATCACCCTTGCCAGCACGACCAGCTCCACCCAGGTGCGGGTGCTGGCGGCCGGCATGACGCTGAGCGGCGGCGGCACGGTGACCCTGGCCGGCCCCAAGAGCCGCATCTCCGGGGCCGTGGCCACCGCCACGCTCACCAACCTCGACAACACGATCAGCGGGTCGGGGTGGGTGGGCCTTGGCAAGATGACCCTTGTCAACCAGGCCAAGGGCGTGATCGAGGCGGTCGGCAAGCTGATCGTCAACACCAAGGGTGAGAGCGTGCTCAACGCCGGGCTCCTGGAGAGTGCGGCGGCCTCGACCCTCAAACTGGTGAGCACCACCATCGATCAGTCGGCCGGGGGGACCATCGCCGCCCTGGCCGGGGGGCGGGTGCTGCTGGCCGACGACGTCATTATCGGCGGGACCCTCAGCCAGGCCGGCAACGGCCTCTTCAACGTCAACCTCAGCGGCGGCGAACTGGACGGCTCGACCCACACGGTCACCCTCGCCGGCGCCCTGAGGGTGCTAAGCGGAGTATCGCTGACCCTGGACGGGACGATCCGCGACACCGGCAAGCTCGAGACTTTCGGCGGGGCCAAGGCCAGCAAGCTGGTCATCGGCCCCCACGGAGTGATGCTGACCGGGGCCGGCCAGGTGATGTTCAACGCCAACGTCAACAACATCATCGTCGGCCAGGCGCCGGGCGATACCCTGACAAACGTCGACAATCGCATCGCCGGAGCCGGTAACATCGGCGACGGCGCGATGATGCTGGTCAACCGGGCCGCCGGCCAGATCATCGGCAACTCGGCCGCCACCCTCATCCTCGACACCGGGGCGAACAAGATCACCAATGCTGGGCTCATCGAGAGCGCCGGGACCGGCCAGGTTCTGGTCAAGAGCGCGGTGGTCAACAGCGGCACGCTCTACGCCCGCAACGGAACCCTCGCTCTCGAAGGCGCGGTCACCGGAGCGGGTCTGGCCGAGATCCGCTCCGGGGTTCTCGACCTTCGGGGAGCCTTCGGCGAGGCCGTGACCTTCTTGGCCGGGGCCACCGGCCAGCTGCGCCTCGACGACTGGATCGCTTTCACCGGAACCGTCGCCGGCCTCAGCAAGACCGGCGCCAACAGCCTCGACCTCGGCCTCTTCACCCTCCCCGGGGCCCACGCCAGCTATAACGGCACGACCGCGGCCGGCGTCCTCACGGTCGCCAACGGGACCCAGACCGCCCACATCAAGCTCACCGGCAATTATATCGGAGCAACCTGGATCCTGACCTCCGACGGCCACGGCGGAACCAAGGTCGTCGACCCCGCCCTCCTGTCCCAGGCCGCCGCCGCCTTCGCCGCCCCTTCGGCCGCACACGTCGCCCCGCCGGCCCTCGGACCGCCGCCCCAGAACACCCTGATCCACGGGTGACCGGCGTCTATTCCGTCCGGCCGTAGGCGCGCAGGAGGGCGTCGACGGCCTTGGCTGCCACTTCCTTGAGATGTCCCCGGCGGCGATCGACGGCGGCGCCGACCAGGGCGCGGTTGACGAGGTCGGCTTCGAGCATGCCGCGCAGGTGCATGGCGACCATCCACGGGTCCTCCCGGCGCAGGCGGCCGGCGTCCATCTCGCCGGCCAGGAAATCGGCCATCCTCGACCACAGCACCTTGGCCCCGCGATCGAAAAGGACTTGGCCGAGGCCGGCGCGCGCCGCCTCGGCGATCGAGTTGCGGCGCACCGCCAGCATCTCTTCCGACAGGCTGAGCGAGAGCACGCCGGCCCCGAAAGTCTCCAGGGTGCGGCGCAGATTATCGGAGGGCTTCAGGGTCTCGAACACCTCGTTGGCGTGCTCGAACACAACCTCCAGCATCAGGGTGACGAAGAGCTCGTCCTTGGAGGCGAAGTAGCGGTAGAGCGTCGCCTTGGAGCCGCCCGCCCGTTCGCACACCATGGTCATGCTGGCTCCCGCGAAGCCGTGCTCGCGGAACACTTCGGCTGCGGCGGCGAGGATGGCGCGGCGTTTGGCGTCGGTCTTGACGCGCATTGGACCTCCTATAACGAAACTCTCTAGTACACATTCCGCTTGACAATGGCCAGGGATTTTCCTTAACCAAAGGGCGGCGGCCGCCGCCTCGCCTCGCCGCCCCGCCGGCCCCCGCAAGAGAGACCCCGCGTGAATCCGATCGACGAAGAAGCTGTCGGCCCCAACCGGCGCGGCGCCCTCGCCCGCCTGCGCTGGCCGCTGATGATCGGCGGTCCGGTCATCATCCTGGTCCTGGTGGCCTGGTTCCTGCTCACCGGCGGGCGCTTCGAGAGCACCGACGACGCCTACGTCCAGGTCGGCAAGGCGCCGATCAGCGCGGCCATCGCCGGCCGGGTGATCGAGGTCGACGTCAAGGAAAACGAGCACGTGAAGGCCGGCCAGGTGCTCTTCAAGCTCGATGACGCCGACCAGACGGCGGCCGCCGCCAAAGCCGACGCGGCGCTGGCCTCCGCCCGGCTGCAGGTCGCCGCCCTGCGCGCCGCCTACACCCAGCAGCAGCTTCAGCTCAGCCAGGCCCTGACGACCCAGAGCTTTTCCACGCGCGAGGCGGGCCGCCAGAAGGCGCTGGTGACGGCCGGCGTCGCGTCGCGCCAGCAGGCCGCGGCGGCGGGCCACACCGCCGATGTCGACACCTCAAACGTGATGATCGCCCGCCAGCAGGTCGCCACCGCGCTCACCAATCTGGGCGAGGGAGCGAAGAATCCAGAGGCCTTTCCCGGGGTGTTGCAGGCCAAGGCCGAGCGCGTGACCGCCCAGGTCGATCTCAACCACACGGTGGTCCACGCGCCCCAGGACGGGGTCGTCACCCGCGTCGATCAGCTGCAGGTGGGAGCCTATGTGAACCCTTCCGAGACCCTGTTCTTCCTGCTCTCCGGCGAGCCGTGGGTGGAAGCCAATTTCAAGGAAAACCAGCTCACCCATATGCGCGTTGGCCAGCCGGCCGAGATCGTCGTCGACGCCCTGGGCGGACGCAAACTCGCCGGTCACGTGGCCAGCTTCAGCCCCGGGTCCGGCTCGGCCTTCTCGGCGCTGCCGGCCCAGAACGCCACGGGCAACTGGGTCAAGGTCGCTCAGCGCCTGCCGGTACGCATCGCCTTCGACAAGGCCCCGCCGGAAGTCGCCGGCCGCGCCGGCCTCTCGGCCAAGGTGACCGTCGATGTGAGGTCGGGTCGGAAATGAGGCGGAGTCTCTGTCCTTTCGGAACCCCCTAGTGTTGCATGGCTACCGCGTCCGACATCGCCAATCGCGTACCGATCACCGTAGCCCTGATGCTGGCGACGGTGATGAATTCGCTGGACACGACCATCGCCAACGTCGCCCTGCCGCACATCCAGGGCAGCGTCTCGGCCTCGCAGGACCAGATCGCCTGGGTCCTGACTTCCTACCTGATCGCCACGGCGATCATGACCCCCCTGAGCGGCTGGCTGTCGGTGCGCTTCGGGCGCAAGCTGTTGTTCGCCATCTCCATCGCCGGCTTCACGATCGCCTCGATGTTGTGCGGCATCGCCACCAGCCTCGGCGAAATCGTCGCCTTCCGCCTGCTGCAGGGCATTTGCGGAGCCTCGCTCATTCCCCTTTCCCAGGCGGTCATCCTCGACCTCTATCCGCCGGCCAAACTCGGCCAGGTGATGGCGATCTGGGGAGCCGGGGCAATCCTGGGACCGATCTTCGGGCCCGCGCTCGGCGGCTGGCTGACCGACAACCTTTCCTGGCGGTGGGTCTTCTACATCAACCTGCCGATCGGCGCCCTGGCTCTGGCCGGGGTGATGATCTTCATGTCGGCCGGCGGAGAGGCCAAGGCCAAGCCGTTCGATTTCCTGGGTTTCGGGGCATTGAGCGTCTTCGTGGGGGCTTTCCAGCTGGCCATCGACCGTGGCCCCAACCTCGACTGGTTCTCCTCGCCGGAGATCTGGACCGAGACGATTGTTGGGGTGACGGCCTTCTACATCTTTCTGGTCCAGACGCTCACGGCCCGCCATCCGTTCTTCGACCGGGCGCTGGCCACCGACCGCAACTTCGTCTCGTGCACCATTTTCGGCTTCTTCATCGGCATTCTGCTGTTTTCGACGATGGCCCTTCTGCCGGTCATGATGCAGCAGTTCATGGGCTACACCGCCCTGGAGAGCGGCATCGCCAGCATGCCGCGCGGCCTCGGCTCGTTCTGTGCGATGTTCGTGGTCGGCCGTCTGATCGGCCGGGTGGACACCCGCCTGATCCTCTTCACCGGCCTTGCCCTGAGCGCCGTCTCGCTCTGGCAGATGACCCATTTCGACCTTTCCATGACCTCCGGACCGATCATTGTTTCGGGGATCATCCAAGGGGCGGGCATCGGCCTGATCTTCGTGCCGCTCAGCACGCTCGCCTTCACCACCTTGCCCATGAGCCTGCGCTCGGAGGCCACCGGGGTGTACACCCTGGTGCGCTCCCTGGGCTCCAGCATCGGCATCTCGCTGATGGAGGCGCTGTGGACCTCGAACACCTCGGTGGCTCATTCGTCCCTGGCCGCCCACGTCAATCCCGGCGACGTCACCGTCCAGGCGGCGTTCGGGCAGGCCCTGAGGGGCGGGACCGCCCTGGAGACCCTCAATGACGAGATCACTCGCCAGGCGGCGATGGTCGCCTATCTGGACGATTTCAAACTGATGATGTTCATCACCCTGGCCTGCATGCCGCTGCTGCTGCTCATGCGCACGCCCAAGCTCGTTCCGCAGGAGGGCGTTCATGTCGCCGTGGAATAGGACCGCGGCGCTCGCCGCCGCCGCCTCGCTCGCCGCCTGCACGACGGTGGGACCGAACTTCAAGACACCGGCCGCCCCGAGCGCCCCCGGCTACGCCATGGCCGGCGACGCCCGCGACGGGACGGTCGTCCTCACGCCCGAGGCGCGCTCGATGGGGCCTTGGTGGCGGGCCCTGGGCTCGTCCCGGCTGAACGCGGTGATGGAGGAGGCGCTGGCCGACAACCAGACCGTGGCCAAGGCGCTGGCGGCGCTCGACAAGGCCAGGGCGCAGGCCGACTCCGCCCGCGGCAACGCCGGACCCAAGGTCGACGCCAGCGCGAGCGCCGAGCGCGAGCGGATCAACATCGCAGCCTTCGGCATTTCCGGCTTTCCCAACCCGACCATCGACCTTTTGAGCGTCGGTGCCCAGGTGAGCTACGACCTCGACCTCTTCGGAGGAAACCGCCGCCGGATCGAGACGGCGGCGGCGGCGCGGGAAGCCGAGGGCCACCGCGCCGACGCGGCCTTTCTTCTTCTCACCGGCAACGTCGCCATGCAGGCGGTGCGCATCGGCGAGATCCGCGACCAGATCGCGGCGGTGAACGCGATCATCGCCGACGATGAGCGCAACCTCGAGATCATCCACGCCGCCCAGGCGGCGGGCGGCGAAGCCCCGGCGGCGTCGACCGGGGGTGAGGCCCAGCTAGCCGCCGATCGGGCCCTGCTGCCGCCCCTCAGCCAAAGTCTCGCCCAGGCCCGCCATGCCTTGGCGCAGCTGGTCGGCAGGTCGCCGGCCGAATGGACCGCCCCGGATTTCGCGGCCGGCGAGTTCGCCGCCCCGGCCCAGATCCCGGTCAGCCTGCCCTCGACCCTGGTCCGCAACCGGCCCGACATCCTGGCCGCCGAGGCTGACCTGCATGCCGACACCGCCCGGATCGGTGTGGCCACCGCCAACCTCTATCCCGACATCAAACTCGCCGCCGCCTGGGCCCAGTCGGCCCTGACGCCCGGGGCCCTGTTCGGCTACAACGCGAGCGGGTGGAGCATAGGCCCCAGCCTCACCGCGCCGATCTTCAACGGCGGGGCCCTGAAAGCTGACAAGCGCGCCGCCGAGGCCCAGGCCCGGGCATCCCTGGCCCAGTACCGCATCACCGTGCTTGGCGCCTTCGTGCAGGTCTCCGATGTGATGAGCGCCCTGGCCCATGATGACGAGCGGCTGGCGGCGCTCTCGACCTCCGAGGCGGTCGCGCAGGCCGCCCTGCACGACGCCCGCGCCGCCTACAGCCTGGGCGGCGGGCCCCTGTCGGCGATCGACACCGCCCAGGTCCAGGTCGACCGGGCCCGCCTGCAGCTCGTCGAAGCCCGCAGCCAGAGAATGATGGACGTCATTCAGCTTTTCGCCGCGACGGCCAGTGACTGGCGAGAAAATCCGACAAAATCATCGTGAGGCGCGGCGTTTCAGCGCGTTTCGCGGCAAGTTACTGGCGTTAACGGGGCGTCCACCTTAAAGGTGGCGAATCGTTCGTTTCCGGACCGCCTCGGCGGGGAAACTAGCGAAGTTGCGACAAGAAGGGGTACGGTTCCGTTGGAACCTACGGAAATCGAGGCGCCAGACTACTTCCACAAAGTTGTTGATTGTCAGTGGGCCTGCCCGGCTCACACGCCGGTGCCGGAATATATCCGGCTGATCGCCGAAGGGCGCTACACCGACGCCTACATGATCAACTGGAAGTCGAACGTCTTCCCGGGAATTCTCGGGCGGACGTGCGATCGGCCGTGCGAACCGGCCTGCCGGCGGGTGCGGGTCGAGGACGAGCCGGTGGCCATCTGCCGCTTGAAGCGCGTCGCCGCCGACAACAAGGACGATGTCACGGGCCGCCTGCCGCCACCGGCCGCGCGGCCGAATGGCAAGCGCATCGCCTGCGTCGGCGCCGGACCGGCCTCGCTCACAGTCGCCCGCGATCTGGCCCCGCTCGGCTACGAGGTCGTGATCTACGACGGCGACGCCAAGGCCGGCGGGATGATCCGCAGCCAGATCCCCCGCTTCCGCCTGCCCGAAAACGTCATCGACGAGGAGGTGGGCTACATCACCGGCCTGGGGCCGGTGATGCGCCTGGGCGAACGGGTGGATAGCCTCAAGGACCTGCTCACCAAGGACTATGACGCCATCTTCGTCGGTTCCGGGGCGCCGCGTGGCCGCGACCTCGACATCCCCGGACGAGCCGAGGCGAGCGGCAACATCCATGTCGGCATCGACTGGCTGGCCAGCGTCTCGTTCGGCCACATCGAGAAGATCGGGGCCCGGGTGATCGTGCTGGGCGGCGGCAACACCGCGATGGACTGCTGCCGCACGTCGCGGCGGCTTGGCGGGACCGACGTCAAGGTCATCGTCCGTTCCGGCTTCGAGGAGATGAAGGCGTCCACCTGGGAGAAGGAGGACGCAATGCACGAGGACATCCCGATCCTCAACTACCTCGTCCCCAAGGCCTTCACTCACGAGGGCGGGCGCCTCACCGGCGTTCTGTTCGAAAAGGTGGCCGCCGAGCGCGACGAGCGCGGCCGCCGGCGCTTGGTTCCCACCGGCGAGCCCGACATCCACCACGCCTGCGACGACGTGCTGGTGGCGGTGGGGCAGGAGAACGCCTTCCCGTGGATCGAGCGCGATGCCGGCGTCGATTTCGACGAATGGAACATGCCGGTGGTCAACGGAGCCACCTACGCGTCGACGAACCCGAAGGTGTTCTTCGGCGGCGACGCCGCCTTCGGCCCTAAGAACATCATCTGGGCGGTCGCCCACGGCCATGACGCTGCGGTGTCGATTCACAAGCTGTGTCAGGGCGAGGACGTGAGCGCCCGCCCGCCCCCCGGCGTCACCCTGGTCAGCCAGAAGATGGGCATCCACGAGTGGAGCTACGACAACGACGTCTCCAATGAGGCGCGCCACCGGGTGCCCCTGCGCGACAAGGCCGAGGCGCTCGGCAACGTGCGGCTGGAAGTCGAGCTCGGCTTCGACGCCCAGGTCGGATACCGCGAGGCCGAGCGGTGCCTCAACTGCGATATCCAGACGGTGTTCGCTGATAACCTTTGCATCGAGTGCGACGCCTGCGTCGACATCTGCCCGATGGACTGCATCACCTTCACCGACAACGGCGATGAAGCCGAGCTGCGCGGCCGCCTCAAAGCGCCGGCGCTCAATCTCGAGCAGGACCTGTATCTGTCCGGGCCCCTGGCCGACGGCCGGATCATGGTCAAGGACGAAGACGTCTGTCTGCACTGCGGGCTGTGCGCCGAACGGTGCCCCACCGGGGCCTGGGACATGCGCAAGTTCCTCCTGGACATGACGCAGGCAGGGGAGATCGCATGAGCGAGGTGGCGCCTGAACGACGGGTGCGAGGTCGGCCACGGCCGATCACGGCGGTGAATGACTTCGTGGTCAAGTTCGCCAATGTCAACGGCTCCGGTTCGGCCAGCGCCAATTCCCTGTTCGCCAAGGCGATCCTCCGGATGGGCGTGCCTGTGGCGGCGCGCAACATTTTCCCCTCCAACATCCAGGGCCTGCCGACCTGGTACGAAGTCCGGGTCTCGGAGGCCGGGCATCTGGGCCGGCGCGGCGGGGTCGATCTGATGGTGGCCATGAACCCGCAGACCTGGAAGAAGGACATCGCTTCGCTGGAGAGCGGCGGCTATCTCTTCTACGATTCCACCAAGCCCCTGCCGCCGGAGGGAGTGCGCGACGACGTCACGGTGCTGGGCGTGCCACTGACGGCCATCTGCAACCGCGCCTACAGCGACCCGCGCCAGCGCCAGCTGTTCAAGAACATCATCTATGTCGGGGCGCTCACCGCGCTCATGGGCGTCGATGAGGAAGTCACCAACCAGCTCATCGCCGAGCAGTTTCCGGGCAAGGAGCGGCTGATCAAGCCCAACCTCGAAGCCCTGGCCATGGGCCGCGCGGCGGCGCGCGATCTGCCGGCCATCGGCCTGAAGGTGCGCCGCGCCGATGCGGTGGGCGACCGGATCTACGTCGAGGGCAACGAGGCGGCGGCGCTGGGCGCCATCTGGGGCGGGGCGAGCGTCTGCGCCTGGTACCCGATCACGCCCTCGACCTCGCTCGCCGAAGCCTTCACCAACCACTGCGAGAAGCTGCGCAAGGAGCCGGGCAGCGGGGGAGCGCGCTACGCGGTCGTGCAGGCCGAGGACGAGATCGCCTCGATCGGGGTCGTCATCGGGGCCGGCTGGAACGGCGCGCGGGCCTTCACCTGCACCTCGGGCCCGGGCATCTCTCTGATGCAGGAGTTCGTCGGCCTTTCCTATTTCGCCGAAATTCCGGCGGTGATCTTCGATGTCCAGCGCGGCGGCCCCTCGACGGGCATGCCGACCCGCACCCAGCAGGCTGACATTCTCAGCGCCGCCTACGCCTCACACGGCGACACCAAGCATCCGCTGCTCTTCCCCGAAGATCCGGCCGAGTGCTTCGAGATGGGGGCCCTGGCCTTCGATCTCGCCGACCGCCTGCAGACGACCATCTTCGTCATGCTCGACCTCGATATCGGGATGAACGAGTGGTTGTGCCGGCCGCTTTCCTGGGACGGCTCGCGCCGCCTCGACCGCGGCAAGATCATGACTTTCGAGCGCCTGGAGGCCGGCGAGGAGTTCGGCCGGTATCGCGAGGTCGACGGCGACGGCATCCCCTACCGCACCCTGCCCGGCGTCCATCCCGAGCGCGGGGCCTATTTCACCCGCGGCACCTCGCGCGATCCCAACGCCCGCTACAGCGAGGACGGCCCGGTCTATGTGGCCAACATGGAGCGGCTTCTGACGAAATTCGAAACCGCCAAGTCGCTGATTCCAGCCCCGGTGCTGCGGCCCGCCGCCCGGCGCACGCCGCATGGGGTAATCTATTTCGGCTCGACCACGCCGGCCCTGCACGAATCCCTCGAGCAGCTGGCCGAGGTCGGGGTTCATCTGGATGCCCTGCGCCTGCGCGGCTTCCCATTCGCCGACGAGGTGGCCGACTTCATCACCGCCCACGAGACGGTGTTCGTCGTCGAACAGAACCGCGACGGCCAGGCGAGGACGCTGCTGATGAACGAGCTGGGCGTCGATCCGGCCAAGCTGGTGGCGGTGCTCAACTATGACGGCTCGCCGATCACCGCGCGCTTCATCACCGAAGACATCGCCGCGCGCATGCGCAGCGGCCAATCGCTCGCGCAGGCCGCCCAATGACCTACATCGCCAAGCCGAGACTCCATCACCCTTTGCTGAAACCCAATGGTCTGGGATTCACCCGCCGCGACTACGAGGGGAAGGTCTCGACCCTGTGCGCCGGCTGCGGCCACGACTCGATCTCGGCGGCGATTATTCAGGCCTGCTACAACATCGACCTGCCGCCACACCGGCTGGCCAAACTGTCGGGCATCGGCTGCTCCTCCAAGACCCCGGACTACTTCCTCGGCAATTCGCACGGCTTCAACAGCGTTCACGGGCGTATGCCGTCGGTCCTGACGGGGGCTAATCTCGCCAACCGCGACCTGATTTATCTGGGCGTGTCGGGCGACGGCGACAGCGCCTCGATCGGGTTGGGCCAGTTCGCCCACTCGATCCGCCGCGGCGTCAACATGACCTACATCGTCGAGAACAACGGGGTCTATGGCCTGACCAAAGGCCAGTTCTCGGCCACCACCGACGAGGGCTCGACCTCCAAGCGCGGGGCGGTGAACCACGACCAGCCGATCGATCTGGTCGGCCTGGCCCTGCAGCTGGGGGCCAGCTTCGTCGCCCGCGGCTTCTCCGGCGACAAGGCCCAGTTGGTGCCGCTCATCGAGGCGGCCATTCGCCATAAGGGGGCGGCGTTCATCGACGTCATCAGCCCCTGCGTGCAGTTCAACAACCACGCCGGCTCGACCAAGAGCTTCGACTATGTGCGCGAGCACAACGCCGCGGTGAACCGCCTGGACATCATCACGGACCGCCAGGAGATCACCGTCGATTATGCGCCAGGCGCGGTGGAGCTGGTCACCCAGCATGACGGCACGGTCCTGAAGCTGCGCAAGCTCGCCTCCGACTACGACCCCACCGATCGCATCGGGGCGATTACCCACGTTCATACCCATCAGGCGCGGGGCGAGGTCGTGACCGGTCTCTTGTATGTCGAGCCGGACGCGGCGGACATGCACGACCACCTCTCGACGGTGGCGACGCCCCTCAATCAGCTGGGCGACGAAGAGCTCACCCCGCCCCCGCAGGCCCTTGCGGCGATCAACGAGTCGTTGCGATAGGGGTCCGTCCAGCCTAGGTTTGATGCCCGAGCCGGCGGCTTGGGCGTGCAAACAACCCGGGACGGGAATCTTATGCCGGATGGACAGGGCGTGGCTGAAAAAACCGCTGTGCCCGGATTGGCGCCGGCCCCCACCCATCACGCCCGCCTGATCGCCTGGGTCGAGGAGATCGCCCGCCTCGCCAAACCCGACCGCGTCCACTGGTGCGACGGCTCGCAGGCCGAATGGGACGTTCTGACTGATCAAATGGTCGCCTCGGGCATGCTCACCCGCCTCAACCCTGCCAAGCGGCCCAATTCCTTCGCCGCCGCCTCCGATCCCAAGGACGTGGCGCGGGTGGAGAGTCGCACCTTCATCTGCTCGGAGCGGGAGGCCGACGCCGGGCCGACGAACAATTGGCGCGAGCCGGCCGCCATGCGGGCCGAGCTCATCGGGCTCTTCGACGGGTCGATGCGCGGGCGGACGATGTATGTCGTACCCTTCTCCATGGGCCCCATCGGCTCTCCGATCAGCGCGCTCGGCGTCGAGATCACCGACAGCCCTTACGTGGTCGTCTCGATGCGGACCATGACCCGGATGGGGACGGCGGCTCTGGCGGCGCTCGGCGACGACGGCTTCTTCGTGCCGGCCGTGCATTCCCTCGGCTGTCCTCTGGCCGCGGGCGTGGCCGACCGCCCCTGGCCGTGCAACGACACGAAGTACATCGTCCACTTCCCCGAGGCCCGCGAGATCTGGTCCTATGGCTCCGGCTACGGCGGCAACGCCTTGCTGGGCAAGAAGTGCTACGCCTTGCGGATCGCTTCGGTGATGGCCAGGGACGAGGGCTGGCTCGCCGAACACATGCTGATCCTCAAGCTGACCTCGCCGGCCGGCAAGGTCCACTACATCGCCGCCGCCTTCCCCAGCGCCTGCGGCAAGACGAACCTCGCCATGCTCCAGCCGACGCTGCCGGGCTGGAAGGCCGAGACGGTGGGCGACGACATCTGCTGGATGCGCTTTGGCGGCGACGGCCGGCTCTATGCGATCAACCCCGAGGCTGGCTTCTTCGGCGTGGCGCCTGGAACCGGCGAGGCGACCAACGCCAACGCCGTCGCCGCCCTCAAGGCCAACTGCATCTTCACCAACGTCGCCCTGACCGCCGACGGCGATGTCTGGTGGGAGGGTCTCACTGAAACCCCGCCCCAGGGCCTCACTGATTGGAAAGGCCGGCCGTGGAAGCCCGGCGGAAGCGAGACCGCCGCCCATCCCAACGCCCGCTTCACAGCCCCGGCTTCACAGTGCCCCTCGATCGCCGAGGACTGGGAAAGCCCGCGCGGCGTGCCGATCTCGGCCATTTTGTTCGGCGGCCGGCGGGCCAGCGCCGTGCCCCTGGTGACCGAGGCCTTCGATTGGCGCCACGGGGTGTTCCTGGCCTCCAACGTCGCCTCCGAAGGCACGGCCGCGGCGGAGAACAAGATCGGCCAGCTGCGCCGCGATCCCTTCGCCATGCTGCCCTTCTGCGGCTACCACATGGGCGATTATTTCGCCCACTGGCTGAAGATTGGCGAGGTCGCCGATCCGGCCAAGCTGCCGCGCCTCTATTTCGTCAACTGGTTCCGCAAGGACGCCAAGGGGCGGTTTGTCTGGCCGGGCTTCGGCGACAACGCCCGGGTGCTGAAATGGATCGTCGAGCGCCTGGAAGGCGAGGTGGGCGCGCGCGACACGGCCATCGGCCGCGTGCCGCTGTCCGGCGATCTCGATGTCGAGGGTCTGGACCTTCGCCCAGGGGCTCTCGATCTGCTGCTCGAAGTCGATCCGGCAGTCTGGCGCGAGGAGGCGGCCCTGATCGAGCGCCACTACGGCAAGTTCGCGCGCCGCCTGCCTCCAGGCTTGCGGGAAGAACACGCGGCGCTCCTGAGGCGTCTCGACGACCAATAAATCGCGCCGCCGCCTTGCTTTCGCCCGCGACTGCTCGATAGGGTCGCCGCCGCGTCCGGGGTTCTTGCTTGTCCGACATCTTCATCTCCTACGCCCGGGCGACCGAGCCTCAGGCCACCGCGATCGCCGAAGCGCTGCGCGCGGCCGGCTATGGCGTGTGGCGCGACGACGAGATCCCCGCCCACCGGGCCTACGCCGACGTGATCAAGGAGCGCCTGCGCGCCGCCAAGGCCGTGGTGGTCGTCTGGTCGGCCGATGCCTCGGCGTCGGAATGGGTGCGCTCGGAGGCCGAACGGGCCCGTACCGACCGCAAGCTGGTCCAGCTGACCGTCGACGGGGCCGACCTGCCGATGCCCTTCGATCAGATCCAGTGCGCCGATCTCGCCGGCTGGAGCGGCGATGTCGCCCATCCCGGCTGGCGCCAGGTGGCTGCCAGCGTCGCCGCCCTGGCCGGGCCGACCGTCGGCGCCGGGAACAAGCCGGCCCGCGCCCAGCCCCGCAAGCTCGCCATCTGCGTGCTGCCCTTCGACAACATCAGCGGCGATCCCGAGCAGGAGTATTTCAGCGACGGGATCAGCGAAGACATCATCACCGATCTTTCCAAGGTCTCGGCCCTCTTCGTGGTGGCCCGCAACACCGCCTTCACCCTCAAGGGCAAGCCGATCGAGGTGCAGCAGGTGGCGCGGCAGTTCAATGTCAGCCACGTCCTCGAAGGCAGTGTGCGCAAGGCCGGAAACCGGGTGCGGATCACCGCCCAGCTGATCGACGGCGCCACGGGCGGCCACGCCTGGGCCGAGCGCTGGGACCGTAACCTCGACGATATCTTCGCCCTGCAGGACGAGATCAGCCAGGCCATCGTCGGGGCCTTGAGGTTGAAGCTCCTGCCGGAAGAGAAGCTGGCCATCGAGCGACGCGGCACCGAAAACGCCGAGGCCTACGACCTCTATCTCATGGCTCGCCGGCATTTCCTCGGGGCGTCGTCCAAACGCCTGGATCTGGTCATTCGCCTGTGCCGCGGGGCTATCGAGCTCGACCCCAAATACGCGCGGCCCTGGGCGCTGATGGCCTTCTGCGCCTCCAGCCAGGCGGTCTCGCGGCCGGAACTGCGGGCCACGGCGGAGGCGGCCACCGAACAGGCCCTGGCGCTCGATCCGGATCTGGGGGAGGCGCACGCCGCCAAGGGTCGGCTGCTGATCGACGACGGCCGCTTCGAAGAGGCGCGGGCGGTGCTGGCGACCGCTCAGCGGCTCGCCCCGGATTCCGGCGAGGTCAATCGCACGGCGGGCAGCTGCGCGCTGGGTCAGCGCCGCTTTGCCGAGGCGCGGGACTATTTCAACGCCGCCGCCGCCGTCGACGAGGGCGACGGGGTGTCGCTGTTCATGACGATCCAGTGCCACGAGGCGCTCGGCGATGACGAGGGCGCCCGCGCCGCCGCGCGCGAGGCGGTCACCAGGCTGGAGAAAGCCGTCGCCGCCGAGCCCGACAACGGATCGATCCTGGCCTACGGCGTTGGCGCCCTGCTGGTGCTGGGCGAATTCGACCGGGCCAAGGATTGGGCACGCCACGCCTTGCTGCTGGAACCCGACGACACGAACCTGCGCTACAACCTGGCCTGCGCCATCTCCCGATCGGGAGACACGGCCTACGCCCTCGACCTGCTCGAGCAATGCCTGGCCAAGGGGGGCAAGGCCATTCTGAACTGGGCCGAGACCGACAACGACCTCGATCGCTTGCGCCCGCTGCCGCGCTTCGAGGAGATCATGGCCTCGGCGCGGGAACGCGACGCGACCGCCCAGGTGGCCTGAGCGCCGCTCCCTTCCGCCGCGCCGCCGTGCGGTGTATGCGATCAGCGATAACCTGGAACAGAAAGGCCCGAAGCCCATCATGCGCGAAGCTGTCGTCGTCTCCTACGCCCGCACCGGTCTGGCCAAGTCCGCCCGTGGCGGCTTCAACATCACCCCCACCGTCTCCATGGCCGCCCACGCTGTGAAGCACGCGGTGGCCAAGGCGAGGATCGATCCGGAGTCGGTCGAGGACTGCTTCATGGGCAACGTCGCCCACGGCGGCAACAACCCGGGCCGCAACGCCGCCCTGCTGGCCGGCCTGCCGATCACCACCGCCGGCGTGACGATCAACCGCTTCTGCTCCTCCGGTCTGCAGTCGATCGCCATGGCGGCCCGCTATGTGATGGATGACGGGGCCGATTGCGTGGTCGCCGGCGGGGTGGAATCGATCAGCTTCCCGCCCTCCGGCCCCGGGTCGGGCAACAACGATCCGCAGCTCACCGAGATGTATCCCGACATCTTCATGCCGATGATCGACACCGCCGACATCGTCGCCAAGCGCTACAACATCAGCCGCGAATATCAGGACGAGTTCTCGCTGGAATCCCAGCGCCGGATGGCGGCGGCTCAGCAGGCCGGCAAGTACCGCGACGAGATCGTGCCGATGAAGACCAAGATGAAGGTGGTCAACAAGGAAACCAAGGAAGAGAGCATCGTCGACTACACGGTCGATCGCGACGAGTGCAACCGGCCGGACACCACCATGGAGGGACTCGCCAAGCTCCAGCCGGTGCGCGGCGATGGCAACTTCATCACCGCCGGCAATGCGTCGCAGCTCTCCGACGGGGCGGCCGCCGTGGTCCTCATGGAAGCCAAGGAAGCCCATCGCCGCGGCCTCGAACCCCTTGGGGTCTTCAAGGGCTGGACGGTGGCCGGCTGCCGGCCCGACGAGATGGGCATCGGCCCGGTGTTCGCCGTGCCGCGGCTGCTCGAGCGCCATGGCCTTACCGTCGAGGACATCGACCTCTGGGAGCTCAACGAGGCCTTCGCCAGCCAGTGCCTCTATTGCCGCGACACCCTGGGCATCGATCCGGAGAAGTACAACGTCAACGGCGGCTCGATCGCCATCGGCCACCCCTTCGGGATGACCGGGGCCCGGCTCGCCGGCCACGTCCTCCAGGAGGGCCGCCGGCGCGGCAACGTCAAGCACGCGGTGGTGACCATGTGCATCGGCGGTGGCCAGGGCGGCGCCGGCCTTTTCGAGGTCTTCAACTAGGGCGATCAGGTCCGCCCAGGAGCTTCGCGCCGGGTAACCGCGCGGCCTTGGTGTCGAACGTGACCATGCCGCCGCAGCCCAGCGAGCGGTAGCGAGCGTTGATGAGGCAATCGGCGAAGTCGGCGGACGTGTTCTGGTAGGCGTGAAGCGCCTCTTCGAGGGTAGGCTCATCGTCGATCGCGAAATCGATGGACTCGAGCAGTCCGTGAAAGACCTGGACCACCTGCGCCTTGTCGAGTTTTGCGGCCGTTCTCAGCACCCACTCTGCCTCCAGCAGCGTCAGGAGGCAGACGACAGGTGGCTCGCCCCCTAAGCTGTCGCGGTCGATCATCGATCGCGCCGCCGCGGACTGCGAAGGATGGTCGTTGAGCAGGAACCGCAGCAGGACGTTGGTGTCGAGGCCGCGTCCGCTCACCGCCAGGGATTCATCTCTTCGATCGGTATGGGGGGACGATCGGGATCACGGAGCGTGCCGAAGAGATCTCGGATCGAACGCTTTTTGGCGCGCATGATGACCGTGCCGTCACTGAGCAGGGTGAAGCGCACCTTGTCGCCAGCCTTGAGCCCCAGACTGTCGCGGACGGCCTTCGGGATGGTGGTCTGTCCCTTGCTGGTGACGGTGGCGAACGCCATGACCTGCTCCTTACTTTAGAAAGTAACGTAAGGAATGGGCGGGCGCAACGCCTGCTGGCGTCCGCCAGAATGCGTGCGGAAAGCCTAAACCTCCTCGACCACCACGGCGGTGCCGTAGGCGAGCACCTCGGTGATGCCGTCCATGATCTCGTTGGCGTCGTAGCGCATGGCGATGACCGCGTTGGCGCCGTGCTCGGTGGCGTGG
Organism: Caulobacteraceae bacterium; assembly: GCA_035605655.1. Lineage (GTDB taxonomy): Bacteria > Pseudomonadota > Alphaproteobacteria > Caulobacterales > Caulobacteraceae > Acaudatibacter. Next base: position 24,503 of record DASZKO010000100.1, read on the forward strand.
GCGGTCATGTGATCGAGAGCTTCCTGGCGGGCCGCCTCGGCGAGGTCGACGAACACCGACAGCTTGCCGCCGAACAGCGACTGGATGCCGCCGGCGAAATTGCCCACCACGCTGCGCGACCGCACCGTGATGCCGCGCACGAGGCCGAGATATTTGACGATCTTGTGTCCGGCGACGTCGTTGGCGGTGGTGACGATCATGGCGCGCTCCCTCTCTGGTCAGGCTAGGCGCGACGATGGCGGGGCCGTGCGCCGGGCGCAATAGGCGACGCTTCAACGGCGGCGGAATCCTGATACCAGATCGTCGCCATGGAAGAGGGAAGGGCGCCGAGCGCCGAATTGGAGGCGCGGCCCGATCCGGCCGCGGCCGAGGCGGCCTACGAGCGCTCGGTGTGGGACAATCTTCCCCGCAACTTCGCCGGCCATTTCCTCCATGGCATGCTGGGCATGACCGGCTTTCGCCTGTTCAACGCCCCGACTTTCCTGCCGGCCTACCTGTACCTGCTGTCCGGGTCGGACTTCCTGGTCGGCCTCGGCCAATCCCTCCAGCAGCTGGGCGGGGTGGTCTCGCCCGTCATCGGGGCGACGCAGATCGAGCATCGCAAACGCGTCCTTCCTGTCGCCATGCTGATGGGCACCCTGATGCGCATCCAGATCCTGGGCGTGGCTCTGGCCGGCTTCTTCCTGCACGGCCGCACGCTGCTGATCACCGTGCTGGTGTTCCTGTTCCTCCTCGGCCTGTTCTCGGGGCCGCAGCAGGTGGCCTTTCAGCTGCTCCTGGCCAAGGTGATACCGATCTCGCGGCGCGGCCTGCTACAGGCGGTGCGCAATGTCACCGGCGGGGCAATCGCCGCCGGCCTCGCCTGGTTCGCCGGCCACTACATCATCCAGCGCAACCTCTTCGGCAACGGCTATGGGACGACCTTCCTCCTGGCTTTTGTCCTCACCAGCCTCGGCCTCACCGCCCTGCGGATTCTGATGCGCGAGCCCGAGCCGCCGACCACGCGGGCCAAGAGCCGGCTCTTCGACCGGGTGCGCGAGTTCCCCATAATGCTGACCCAGGACCGCGCCTTCATGTTCTTCATGATCGCCCAGACCCTGGCGACCACCGCCCGGGTGGCGGCGCCCTTCTACATCCTCTTCGCCGGCCGCTCGATGGTCCTCGACGGCAAGAACCTTGGCCTCGTCTCCTTGGCCTTCCTAGGGGCCGACACGGTGACCAACCTCGGCTGGGGCCTGGCCGGCGACCGCTTCGGCTTCCGCTCGACGTTCATCGTCTCGGTGGCCTGCTGGATCGCCGCCACCGCCCTTTTGATGGCCGCCCCGGCCATGGGCGCGCACCATCTGAGCCTCGACGTCCGGTCCGTCATTCTCCTGGCGTTCTTTGGCCTGGGCGCCGCCCAGTCGGGCTTCCTGATGAGTTCCCAGACCATGGTCCTGGAGTTCGGCGCGCGCGACGACATCGCCATGCGCCTGGCCCTGACCTCGACCGCCCAGGGAGCGATGTCGGCCATCGGGCCCCTGGCCGGCGGTCTGATCGCCGCCAGCTTCGGCTACCAGGCCCTGTTCGGAGTCTCGATCGGTTTCCTGCTCACCGCCCTGGTCATCCTCGTCACCCGGGTGGAGGAGCCCCGCTTCCGGGGTGTCGCCTAGCGGCGGGACGCCGTGCTAAGCCGCGCCAAAGGCTGTTCAACCACAGAGAGACTTCATGCGCATCGGCGTGCCCAAGGAAATCAAGACCCTGGAATTCCGCATCGGGGCGACGCCCGGGGTGGTCCAGCGCCTCGTCCACGAAGGCCATGAAGTCTTTGTCGAGGCTGGCGCGGGAGCCGGCATCGGCCTCGCCGAGGAGGCCTTCACCGACGTAGGGGCGCAGATCCTCCCCGACGCCGACGCGGTGTTCGACGCCGCCGAGATGATCGTCAAGGTCAAGGAGCCGCAACCGGTCGAGATCGCCCGCCTGAGGCCCGATCACATCCTCTTCACCTATCTGCACCTGGCCGCCGACCCGGCCCAGGCCCACGGCCTGATGGAGAGCGGCTGCACGGCCATCGCCTATGAGACGGTCACCGACCGCTGGGGGCGCCTGCCGCTGCTGGCCCCGATGAGCCAGGTGGCCGGGCGGATGGCCGTGGACGTGGGGGCCAATCACCTCTTGAAGCCGGCCGGCGGCCGCGGCCTGCTCCTGGGCGGGGCGCCGGGCGTCTTGCCGGCCAGGGTGCTGATTCTCGGCGGCGGGGTGAGCGGCAAGCACGCCGCCCAGATGGCCATCGGCCACCGCGCCGACGTCACCTTGTTCGACATCTCCGCCGCCCGCCTCGAGGAGCTCGACGATCAGTTCGGCGGCACGGTGAAGACCTGCTTTTCGACCCATGACCTGGTCGGCGAGCTGCTGCCCACCGCCGACCTCGTCATCGGCTGCGTGCTGATTCCCGGCGCCGCGGCGCCCAAGCTGGTCACCCGCGCGGACCTCTCACGCATGCGGTCCGGCTCGGTGCTGGTGGATGTGGCCATCGACCAGGGCGGCTGCTTCGAGACCAGCCATCCGACCACCCACGCCGATCCGACCTTCGTGGTCGACAATGTGATCCACTATTGCGTGGCCAATATGCCGGGCGCCGCGCCGCTGACCTCGACCTACGCCCTCAGCGCCGCCACGGCCCCATACATCTCGGCCCTGGCCGGCAAAGGCGTCGACATGGCCCTGGCCGACGATCCCGGCTTCGCCCAGGGCCTGAACGTCCGCGAAGGCAAGATCACCCACAAGGCGGCCGCGCACTCCCTGGGCATGGATTAACCCAGCCTCTTCAGAGCCTCCTCGGCCAGGCGGGTGGTGAATTCGCCGGCGCTCAGGCGGGCGGCGAGGGCGGCGGCCTGGCCGGACCACAGGGGGATGAAATCGGGCGAACCGGCGGCCAGCGACCCGGCCCGCAGAGGCGCGAGGGCGCCGGCGGCCAGGGGAAAGGCCGGCGCCGCCTCGCTCATCGGTCCGATCTCGGCCATCAGGCGGTTGACGATGGAGCGGGCCGGCCGGCCGGTGAAGAGATTGGTGAGCGCCGTGGCGTCGTCGCCGGCCTCGGCGAGGGCGACGCGGTGGGCGTCGGAGACCGAAGCCTCGGGCGAAAACAGGTAGGCGGTGCCGATCTGGACCGCGCTGGCGCCCAGCGTCAGGGCCGCGACCACGCCGCGGGCGTCGGCGATGCCGCCGGCGGCGATCACCGGCACGGCCACCGCATCGGCGACCTGCGGGACCAGCGCGAAGGTCCCCACCTGGGTGGCCATGTCGAGGTTCAAAAAGGCGCCGCGATGGCCGCCGGCCTCGGCCCCCATGGCGATGATCGCGTCGCAGCCGCGCGCCTCCAGCCAGCGCGCCTCGGCGACCGTGGTGGCCGAGGCGATGACCTTGCCGCCGGCGGCGTGGACCCGCTCCAGCAGGGAGGGGGCCGGCAGGCCGAAATGGAAGCTGACCACCTCGGGGGCTGCTTCCTCGACGAAGGCGCAGAAGGCCTCGTCGAAGGGGGCGCGGCCGCCGCCCGGAGCGGCCGGCCCCGGCTCGAGTCCCTGTTCGGCATAGTAGGGCGCGAGGCGGGCCCGCCAGGCGGCCTCGCGGGCCGCGTCGAAGGCCGGCGGCCGGTGGCAGAAGAAGTTGAGGTTTATGGGACCCGGCGCGGCGGCGCGGATCGCGGCCAGGTCGGCGCCGGCCGCTTCGAGGCTCAGCATCGCGCAGGCCAGGGCGCCCAGGCCGCCGGCCTGGCCGACCGCGATGGCCATGGCCGGGGTCGAGGCGCCGGCCATCGGGGCCTGCAGGATGGGGTGGGTGACGCCGAAGAGATCGAGAATTCGGCGGTCGGGCCAATTCTTCATCGGAACACCAAGATCATGCCCGGCCGCCGCGAGGCAAGCGTCTCGCCGCGTGCCGGTCCGCGGCCCAGATTGCGAAGGCGTAGAGATGGGCGGCCTCGCCGAAGCTCTGGTCTTCGGCGCTGGCCACCGCGTGGCCTCCGGCGCCGGCGACATGGAGCAGCATCGGCGCCCCGCTGGTGGATTTCTCGCGCAGCCTGGCGATCCATTTGGCCGGCTCCCAGAACCCCACCCGATCGTCGGCGACGGCCGTCACCGCGAGCACCGGCGGATAGGGCCGGGCGGCGATGTTTTCGTAAGGCGAATAGGCGGCGATGTTGTCGTAGTCGGCGCCGCTGGCCAGGGGATCGCCCCATACCGGCCGGGTGAGGGGGACGAGGGGGTGGGTGGCGTCGCTCATGGTGTTCAGCACGTCGACGAACGGGGCCTCGCCGATCGCCCCGGCGAAGAGGTCCGGGCGCATGTTGAGGCTGGCCCCGACGAGCAGGCCGCCGGCCGAATAGCCGAAGCTGACGATCCAGCCCGGGGCGGCGTATCCCTCGGCCCCGAGATGCTCGGCGCAGGCGATGAAGTCGCTGAAGCTCAACTTCTTGCCCAGCCGCCGCGCCGCCTCGAACCAGGCCCGCCCGTTCTCGGCCCCGCCGCGGGCGTGGGCGACGGCCCAGGTCCACCCCCGGTCGACGAGGGCGATGGCGGGGGCGGAAAAGCCGGTCTCGTAGGAAATCCCGTAGGCGGCGTATCCGGTCAGCATGAGCGGACCCGGGGCGCCCGCCCGCGCCTTCAGTCGCAGCACGGTGATCGGCACGCGGGCCCCGTCGGGCGCGGGCGCGTGCAGGCGAAGCACCTCGTAGAGGTCGGGCGAACGCCCGTTCGGCGGCGCGCCGACGGGCGCCGCCGCCGGCTGGCCGGTCGAGAGGTCGATGGAGATGGACCTGGGCGGCTGGCGCGGCGATTCGAACATGACGTCCAGGCGCCCGTCGTCATAGGCGGAGGGCTGCAGCTTCACCGTGTAGGCGGCCTCGTCGAAGCTCGCCGGCATGTCGGCGGCGCCGTCCACGGCGCGCACCAGGAGGGTCGGATTGCCCTCGACGCGCTCGACGCGCGCCAGATGGCGGGCGAAGGCGCGGATTTCGGTCAGCGTCCGGCCGCGGCGCTCGGCCACGAACGGCCGCCAATGGCTCCGCGACGGGGTGGCCCGCGGGGCGCGCATGAGCTTGAAATCCGCCGCGCCGCCGTCGTTGGTGAGCACAACGAAGTCCTCGCCCCAGTCTTCGAGGCTGTAGATGACCCCCTCGCGGCGCGGCTCGACCAGGCGCGGCGGCCGCTCGACGGCATGGCTGTCGATCAGCCGGACCTCGCTGGTTTCGTCGTTGAACGAGCGGGCGAACAGATAGCGCCGCGAATGGCTGGCCGACAGGTGGAGCAGAAAGGCCGGATCGGCCTCTTCGCAGACCAGGACGTCGGCCCCGCCGGCCAGGGGCCGGCGCCAGATGCGCGAGGGCCGGCTGTCGGCGTCGCGCCAGGTCCACAGCAGCCAGCGCGAGTCTGAGGAGAAGGCGAAATCCCCATAGGCCTCGGCGGGGCCCTCGATCACCGCGCCGGTGCGCAAATCCTTGATGAAGAGGGTGCGCTTCTCCGCCCCGGTGCGGTCTTCGGCCCAGCCGAAAAGGGCCCCGTCGAAGCTGACCGTGACGTTGGTCACCGAAAGAAAGGCCTGGCCCGCGGCGCGCTCGGCCACGTCGAGGACGACCTCTTCGCCGCCTCCACCGTCGCGGCGGCGCAGATAACGATCGTGGACCGAGCCGGGGCCTCGCCTGGCCACGAAGGTCCAGCCGCCCTCCCGCGCGACTACCCGCTCCACGTCGGGCGTGACCCAGGCCGCTATCTCGCCGGCCAGGGCGCGCCGCAGCCCCTCGGCCGGGGCCATCACCGCGCTCGCATAGCGCTCCTCGGCTTCCAGGTTGCGCCGGATCTCGGGATCGAGCCGTCCCGGATCGCGCCAGACGGCCTTCCAATTGGCCGGCTTGAGCCAGGCATAGTCGTCCACCCGCGCGCGGCCGAGCTGGAGGATGCGCAGCGGCCGCCTGGCCGTCCGCGGCGGCTGGAGCGCGCCGGAGGCTTCGCTCGCCCGGAGCTTTTCGGCCACCAGCGATCCGGCCAGCATGGCGAGCACGGCGCGGCGGATCATCGCGGCGCCCGGGCCGCGACTCGGCCAGGCCGGCGTTTCCACCACACATAGGCCCCGGTGATGCACTCCCCCAGGGTCGTCAGGCCCAGAAGAAGGACCACCGCGACCCCCAAGCCGCCGGCGACCTGCCCCGAATGGAGCGGGAAGAGCGACCGGCTCAGCTGGCGGGCCAGGCTGTCGGTATAGGGATTGTCCTCGAAGACGATGTGGCCGTCGCCGGCGTCGACGTCGAGATAGACCGGGCCGAGGCCGCGGTAGCTCACCGCGCCGGAGCGGGTCAGCATCACCCCGTAAAATCCGCGCTCGGCGTCGTAGGCGACGTTCGCCGGGACGAGTCCGAGACGCCGCCTCGCCTCCCCGCCGGCGATCACGACGGCCCGATCGAAGCCGATCCGCGGCCCGGCGGCTGCCACCACCGGCCTGTCGAAGGGGCTGGGGCGCGGCGGCCACAATCGCTCGACGACGGGCGTGAAGGCCTCGTCGAAGAAGTTCATGCCCACCGAGGTGTAGGCGAGGAGGCAAAGGCCGATCAGCGCCCACAGGCCGCCCAGCCGGTGGAGGTCCAGCAGGAGGCGCGGCAGGGAGCGGGTCGGTTTGAAGCGCCAGCTGCGCAGCCATTGCCTCAGGAACGGAGCTCGTTTCGGAAAGGTCAGGTATAGGCCGACGAAATTGCTAATGAGCCAGGCGATCGCCACCGCGCCCATGAACCACCGGCCGAGGTCGCCGGCCAAAAGGGTGTAGTGAAGGAGATAGATCCCCTGCATCAGATGGCGGCGATCCCATCCGGCGCGCGTCCGCCTGACCCCTTGGATCCGGCCCTGGGGGTCGAGGAAAACCTGGTCGTAGCCGAGCTTTGCCGGCGGCCGGGCGGCGGCTACCTGCACGGCCAGCGCCTCGCCCTTCCGCGGTCGCAGGGGAAAGCCGACGACCCTCAGCTCGGGGTGGGTCCTGGCCAGGATCCCGTCGACGAAGAGGGGATCGACGCGCGCCGACGGGACGGCGAGGCGGAACAGGTCCGGATTGAGCCCCCGGTCGATCGGCCCGCGGAAACACAGGATCACGCCGGTGATCGCCGCCAGACCCAGGAAGGTCAGTGAGCAGAGGCCGACATAGCGGTGTGTCGCGACCCAGAAACGGCGGGTCGCGCCCTCCTTCATGGCCGTGGCCTTCGACGAACGCCCTCTGAGCGCAAACTCCATTCCCCATTGTCGCGGAACAGCCTCCGGCGGCGATCCGCCGGCGAGCCGATCCTATAGGCCACGGCGAGAGCCCACGCGCGCTTCGAGGCCATCCACCGTCGGCTCCGGGCCAGGCGGCGCCCGGCGGCGCCTGCCGCTTGCGTCCGAACGAGGGGTGGATGAAAAGCTTGCCGCGTCGAACCGCCCGGGACCCTCGTTGAAACACAGCGCCGACCTGCCCCTCACCATCCGACCGGTCGTCGGCCTTCGCGACGTCTATCCGGTGGGCTACATCGACGTGCTGCACACCCACGAGCGCTGCCAGCTCCTCTATGCCCTGGCCGGGGTCATGACCGTGGTGACGGACATAACCAGCTACGTGCTGCCGCCGAACCGGGGCATCTGGATTCCGGCCCACACGCCGCATCAGATCGCCTGCCTCGAGGAGCTCGCCTTCAACGCGCTCTACATCGATCCGGCGGTGTCGCGCCCGGCCGAGAGCTGCCTGGTGTTCGACGTTCCTCCCCTGCTTGGGGCCCTGATCGACGAGGTGCTGAGCTTCGAGCACGCCTACGACGAGGAGGGGCGCGAGGGCCGTATCGTCGCCCTGATGCTGGACGAGGTCGCGCGCCTGCCGGTGCTGGCGGTCAGCGCGCCGATGCCCCGTGACCCGCGGATGCGGCGGGTCTGCGACCAAATCGTCGCCGACCCGGCCGATCCGCGCGACCTCGACGCCTTCGCGCGGCTGGCGGGCATGGGACGGCGCACCTTCACCCGCGGCTTCCGGCGCGAGACGGGCCTGGCCTTCGCCATGTGGCGCCAGCAGATCCGGCTGCAGACCGCCCTTTCCCTGCTGCGCGAGGGCAAGCCGATCACCACCATCGCCTACCAGGTGGGCTATGAGAACCCCAGCGCCTTCACGGCCATGTTCCATCGCGTCCTGGGCGCCGCGCCCACCCGCTACGCCAGCGAAAACCGGGAATGGCCCGGTAGCGCTCATAGGTGATCCGCCCGCGACGGCGCCGAGCGCCTCCCGACGCTAGAGGCTGTTGCGGACCTTGCGATGAACAGCCACCCCCTCGATCCTGAAATCGCCGCCTTCGTCGAGGAGATGAAGCGCGACTGGGCGCGCCACCCGCCGTTCATGAGCCTGCCTTTGGCGCAGGCGCGATCGGTGGCGGAGACGGTGCGGGCCAGGTGGCGGGCCGGCGGGCCGGCCATGCGGCGGACCGTGGATCTCGCCGCCCCGACCGCCTCCGGGCCCCTGCCCATTCGCCTCTACGACCCGGGCGGCCCGGCACCCGGTCCGGCCCTCATCTATCTTCACGGCGGCGGCTTCACCCTGTTCAGCATCCAGACCCATGACCGGCTGATGCGCGAATACGCGGCGGCCGGGAATTTCCGCGTCATCGGGGTGGAGTATCCGCTGTCGCCCGAAGCCCCCTATCCGGCCGCGCTCGACCAGCTGGTGTCCCTCGTCCTGTGGCTGGACGACGGCGAGGCCGCGACGATCGGCGTGGACGCCTCGCGGCTCGCCCTCGGCGGGGATTCGGCCGGGGCCAACCTGGCCCTGGCGGCGAGCCTGCGCCTGCGCGACGAGGGGGCGCGGTTTCGGCCCACGGCCCTGCTGCTCAACTACGGGGCCTATGATTTCGCCTGCTCCGACGAGGCGGAGGCGCTCTACGGCGGCCCCGGCGCGGTGCTCGACCGGGCCGAGATGGACTACTACTTCGCCAACTACCTGGGCGGGCGCGGCGCCGACGACGACCCCTATGCGCGTCCCGTGCTGGCCGACCTCGCGGACCTGCCGCCGGCCTTCCTGGTCATCCCCGAATGCGACATCCTGGCCGAACAGAGCCTGGCCATGGCCGCCAGGATGCGGGCCGCGGGCGTGGCCGTCGCCGCCAAGGTCTATCCCGGCGCGACCCACAGCTTCCTGGAGGCGATGTCGGTGGCCCAGGTGGCCCGGGACGCGATCCAGGACAGCGCTGAATGGCTGCGCGCCCGGTTCGAGCGCTGAAGCTCATCCTCCCGGCGGGAGCCAGCGCTCGTCACCGGTTCCCTCGGGCGGAGGCGGCGCCGCGCGGCGTTCAGGCCACAGCTCGGCGAGGCTCGCCGCATCGTAGAGGATCCCGTCGCGCATGACCTCGACCACCCGGCGGGTGTTGCGGATGTCGGCCAGGGGATCGGCCGCGAGGACCACGAGATCGGCGATCTTGCCCGGCTCGATCGTGCCGAGATCGGAGAGCCGGCCGATCGCCTCGGCCGAGCCGGCGGTCGCCGCGTGCAGCACGGCCATCGGGGCCATGCCGCCCAGGGCGTGTAGCTCCATCTCGTCGTGGAAACCGATCCCCGGCGCCTCGCCGTGGCTGCCCATGCCCACCAGTCCGCCGCGCACCGCGAGGGCCGCGGCGTCGGCGGCGATGGCCGGGAAGCGATATTCCGGCAAGGTCCGCCACGGCCGCCGGGAGAGGGCCTGATCGCGGAAGATGCGCGGCCAGAAGCGCTTCACCTTGGCCTCGTCGCGCGGATCGTCGCGGGCGACGAGGTGGTCTTCGCCTTCGTAGCCGCCGTTGGTGATCGAGAGGGTCGTCGTGTAACTGGTGCGGGCCGCCTTCAAAAGCGTGAGGACGTCCGCGCGCAGGGGCGAGGCGACCAGGGCGTGCTCATTGCCGGCGAAGCCGTCGATGATCTGGGTGAGGTCGAGCTTGAACGACAGCGCCCCTTCGGTGGTCGGCTGCATGCCGAGGTCATGGCAGGCCATTTCCACCCATTCGCGCACCCGGCGATCGCCGGTGCGGTATTCCTTGATGTTGCGCAGGCCATAGTCGTCGCGATAGCGGCGGATCACCGCCATCACCTCGTCGAACGAGGCGAAACGCTGCATGGAAAACAGGGCCACCCCCGTCTGGCGCAGCCGGGGCCCCAGCATCTGGCCGTCGTCCAGGAGATCCTGGTAGGCCAGCATGTCGATGGTCAGGGTGGAGGGATCGAAACTGGTGGTGACGCCCCAGGCGAGGCGCGCGCGCAGCCCCCAGTCGGCCAGACCCAGGACCCGGCGGCGGACCGTGGCGATGTGGTCGTGATCGTCGATGAAGCCGGGGAGGACAGTAAGGCCGGCAAGGTCCCGCACCGCCGCCCCGGGCGGAGCGGCGATCCGGCCGGAGGCGGCGACCGCCGCGATGCGGCCGTCGCGGATGAGGATGTCGGCGCGGTCCAGCACCTTGTCGCCGCCGGCCATGGTGAGGACGCGGGCGTTGGTGAGCAACACCGCGCCGGCCCCGATCCGCCGCGGCGCCGTGACCTCGGCGGCGTAGGTCCGCTCGCTGGAAGCCGGTGGCGCGGCTTGCCAGCTCGGGCGGTCCGGCGGGTCGAGGGGGATCGAGGCCAGCGGTCGGATGTGCAGGGTCGAGCCGAGTGAGAAATCGATCTCGCGGCCGTCCGGCGACCAGGCGAAATAGTCAGCCCCGGCCAGGGTCACCCGCCGATGCGGCGCGCCGGGATGGGTGAGATCGACGGTGGCGCCCGTTTGCCTGGGCATGGCGACCAGATGCAGCTGCTGGGCGACCTGGGCGAGGAGCCAATCGCCGCCCGGGCTGATGCGGAGATCATCGACCGGCGCGGGGCCTTCCTGGAAATACCAGCCGGGGCCGGTCACCTTGACGGCCAGTGTGCGCTGGCCGCTCGCCAGATCGAGCCGATCGAGGCCGTCGTCGGCGAGGAGAAAGGCCGATCCGTCGGCGGTGAACTGGGCCGGGCCGGCGATCTTGCCGGAGGTGATCACCCGGGCCGGGCCGCCCATGGCCGGAAAGCCGACCAGGCTGGCGGCGCGGATCAGGTCGTACTCCATGTAGAGGTCGAGCCGCGCCTGCTGCGGCGAGCGAACCGCCAGGACGGTCCGGCCGTCCGGCGTGAAGACCGGATTGCTGTAGAAGGCCGGCAGGTCGCTGATCCGCGAAGGCGGCGCGCTCCCATCGAGCGGCGCGCGCCAGACGGCCCCCGCCCCCGCCTCGCTCCAGGTGACGAAGGCGAGGCTCTTGCCGTCGGGGCTCCAGCTCGGCTGGAAGGCCGGGTCCAGGCCGGGCGCGAAGGCATGCGGCGCCGAGGGGGCGGCGTGGGGATCGCCGAGAGACATCAGCCACAGCCGGCCCAGCGCCGAGAAGGCGAGGGTGCGCCGATCCGGCGACACTGCTGGCCCCATGATCAGCCGGGCGCGGACCGGACCGCGATCCTCGCGGATGTCCTGGCGGGTCGAGGGGCCGATCGCCTGGTCGACATGGGCGACGAAGGGAATGGGCGTGGACTTTCCCGACGCCAGATCGATCCGCTCGATCCCGCCGTCCCGGCTCAGGACGATCCCGCGCCCGTCGGGGGTGAAGGCGTAGCGCGGAACGAGGTCCTGCCAGGCCAGGGCCTGCACCTGGTCGTGGGCGATGGGGAAGGCGATGCGGCGATCCGCGCCGGTGACGAGGTCGCGCAGGCGAAGCTCGGTC
>DASZKO010000157.1:0-35867 GCA_035605655.1 Caulobacteraceae bacterium
CGGCCAGTCGGCCGCCCGCGCGGCGAGGCCGGCGCGAACCGGGTTGAGATCGACATAGCGGATCGCCGCGTGGAGATGGGCCTCGTCCATGGCCGTGGACGAGAAGCGGCCCTGCCACAGGTGGCCGGTCCATTTCTCCCGGGCGTGGATTATCCCGGTATAGCGCCGGTGGGCCTGGGCGAAGGTGGCTCTCAGCCCGTCCTCATGCGCCGGGACCATGATGAAGTGGACGTGGTTGGGCATCAGGCAATAGGCCCAGACCTCCGTGTCGCTGGCCTTGGCGGCCGTCGCGATCAGGCGCAGGTAGAGGCGATAGTCATCGTCGCCGAAGAACACCCGCTCGCGCCGGTTGCCGCGCTGGGTGACGTGATGGGCGACGCCCGGGACCACAACTCTCGCCAGCCGCGCCATACCGACCTCCGTTCCGTGTTCGAGTGTAGGCGGAGTTAAGTGCACTGTCACCGTAATTCTGCTGTAGGCGCAGTTAAGTGCACTGTCACCGTAATTCTCCCCTGGCGGTCGCGGTCCGCTTCGCCCAGATGGGCCAGGGCCGAGACCTGCATGCCCAGGGCGCCGGCGTAGAGCTGGGCTTCGTAGCAGTCGGGGTCCAGCCGCAAGGCGCCGTCCCCAGACTGATGGGTCTTGGCTCGAGGGCCGCTAACGTCCGGGCCGATCACACGCCATGGAAGCCCGCCCTCGCCAAAAGCCTTGGCGTGCCCCACATGGCAGGGGTCCCCTTCCTCACGCCCACGGAGCTCCAATGACCGACGTCGCCGAATACACCCCGCCCGCGGTTTGGACATGGAACAAGGAGGGCGCGGAGGGTCGCTTCGCCGCCATCAACCGGCCCATCGCCGGACCGACGCACGACAAGGACCTGCCGGTCGGCCGCCACCCGATGCAGCTCTATTCGTTGGCGACGCCCAACGGGGTGAAGGTGACGGTGATGCTGGAGGAGCTGCTGGCTCTGGGCCACTCCGGGGCGGAGTACGACGCCTGGCTGATCAAGATCAACGAGGGCGACCAGTTCGGTAGCGGCTTCGTGGCCGCCAATCCGAACTCCAAGATCCCGGCTCTCGTCGACCGCAGCGGGCCCACGCCCATCCGGGTGTTCGAGTCCGGGGCGATCCTGCTCTGGCTGGCCGAGAAGTTCGGGGAATTCCTGCCCAGCGACCCGGCGGCGCGGGCCGAGTGCCTTTCGTGGCTGTTCTGGCAAATGGGGTCGGCGCCTTATCTCGGCGGCGGCTTTGGCCACTTCTACGCCTATGCGCCCACGAAGATCGAATACGCCATCGACCGCTACGCCATGGAGGTGAAGCGCCAGCTGGACGTGCTCGACCGCCGCCTGGGCGAAAGCCATTACCTGGCCGGCGAGGCCTACACCGTCGCCGACATGGCGGTGTGGCCTTGGTATGGGGCGCTCGCCAAAGGGATGGTCTACGGGGCCGGCGAGTTCCTGTCCGTCCAGGACTACAAGAACGTGCAGCGGTGGACCGATACCATCGCCGCGCGGCCGGCGGTGAAGCGCGGCCGGATGGTCAACCGGGTGTTTGGCGATCCGGCCACCCAGCTCTGGGAGCGCCACGACGCCGGCGATTTCGAGACCAAGACCGCCGACAAGCTGGCCGAGGCGGAGTGAGGGAGGCAACCTTGGCCGAATTGGGCCGTTGTGGGACGGACGTAACAGCAAGGAACGTTTCGTCAGGGGCTAATCAACTCAAGGAGCCTTCTCTCATGCGACCAGTGACCCTCGGCGCCGTCATCGCCCTGAGCATTGTGGCCTGCGCCTGCCAGAAAAAGGACAACGCCGCCGCCGCCGGGGCCGACGCCGCCGCCGCCAGCGCCGCTGCCGATCAGGCGACCGCGGCCGCCAATCAGGCCCAAGACGCAAGCGGCGCCGCCAACACCGCCGAGGACGCCAGCGCCGCGGCCATGGCGGCCGGCTCGGCCGCCGAGAATGCCGGCAAGGACGCCGACAAGGCCGGCGACAACGCCAAGGACGCGGCCAAGCACTAGCCTATCCTCTCCTGCCGCTCATCCCCGCCTTCGCGGGGATGAGCGGTACGGGCATTCCGATCGCAAAGCGGTGACAGAACCGCCATTCCTTGCCACTGTCCGACGGTGAAGCGAGGAGGCCGGGGATGCGTGCAGTTGCGGCGAGCGCGGGTTTGATCGCCCTCGCCCTTGCGGCCAAGGCCGCGCCGGTTCTGGAAGGACCACCGCCACGGGCGCTGACCGATCCGGCCGCGATCGTCTCACCTGTCAACCGCGAGGCGCGGCAGGCCCCAATCGCCGACCTCTTCTTCGTTCGCGGCGTGGCCGATGCGGCGTGGAGTCCCGACGGGCAGTGGATCGTCTTCTCGACCAATTTCACCGGCCGCTACAACCTCTGGCGGGTGAGGGCGAGCGGCGGATTTCCCGAACAGCTCACGGTGTCCGACGACCGCCAGGGCGGCCTGGCCATCACGCCCGCCGGGGCGGTGCTCTTCGACGCCGACCTCGCCGGGGCGGAGATCTACGACATCTGGAGGACGCCTCTCGCCGGAGGAGCGAGCGTCAATGTGACCACAACGCCCGAGGTGTCGGAAACGGGGGCGAGAGTCTCTCCCGACGGCGCGAAGATCGCCTTCGACCGGCGGCCCAAGACTGCGCCCTCGACGGATGTGGCGGTGATGGACCTGGCCACCGGAGCGGTGCGCGTGCTGACCCACGAGGCCGCGCCCGACCGGTCGTGGCGGACGGTCGGCTTCACCGGCGACGGCCGCACCCTAATCGCCGACCGCGGCGATTTCAACGACCGGGAAGCAGCGGTGTGGTCGATCGACGTCGCCACGGGCCAGGCGAAGGCGCTTTCCGCGCCCAGCGGCGCCTACGTCGCCGCCGCGGCGGTCTCGCCCGACGGGCGGTGGGCGGCGGTCACCTTCGAGACCCAGGCCGGGGTCCGCCAGGCTGGACTGCTCGATGTGGCGAGCGGCGCCGTCACGCCCCTCAGACCGGACGCCTGGGAACAGGACGCCGAGGATTTCTCGCCGGACGGCCGCCTGATCCTGTTTTCCAGCAATGTCGATGGCCGCCGCACCCTCTTCGCCTACGACCTGGCGGCGAAAACGAGCCGGGCCCTGCCTCTGCCGGCGGGGGTCAGTTCGCTGGCCAGCAGCGGCCATCAGAGCTTTTCGCCCGACGGGCGGCGCCTGCTGGTCAGCCACCAGGGAAGCAACGCCTCTCCGGATCTCTGTGTGGCGGATCTGGCGGCGTGGACTTCGGCCCCGCTGACCCGCCTGGGCCTTGCCTCCCTCTCGCCGGCCGGGCTGCCGACGAGCCAGATCGTCCACTACCGGAGCGCCGACGGGACGGTCGTCAGCGCCTTCCTGTGGATGCCCTTCAACCTCGCCCGCGACGGCCGCGCGCCTGGCATCGTTCTGCCGCACGGCGGACCCACCGGCCAGACCACCGACACTTTCAACCGCACCGCCCTGGCGCTCGCCTCGCGTGGCTATGTGATCCTGGCCCCCAATCCGCGCGGCTCGACCGGCTACGGCCGCGCCTTCCAGGACGCCAACCACATGGATCTGGGCGGCGGGGATCTCGAGGACGAGGCGGCGGGGGCGAAATTCCTCGGCCAGACCGGCTATGTCGACGCCCGGCGGATCGGGATCACCGGCGGCTCATATGGCGGCTACATGACCCTGATGGCGGTGGCCAAGACGCCGAGCATATGGGCCGCGGGGGTGGAGCAGTACGGGATCATCGACTGGCGGCACATGTATGTCACGGAGGCTCCCACCCTGCAGCAGTACCAGCGCGGCCTGCTGGGCGATCCGGATCATGACGCGGCGGTCTACGCGGCCTCCAGCCCGATGACCTTCATGCATCAGACCACCGCCCCGCTGCTCGTGCTCCAGGGCGACAATGATATCCGGGTGCCGAGGACCCAGGCCGAACAGGTGGTGGCGACCCTCAAGGCCGACGGCCGCACCGTCGACGCCCACTTCTACCCCAACGAGGGCCATGGCTTCGTCAAGCGCGAGAACCAGATCGACGCCCTCGAGCGGACGGTGGCGTGGTTCGACAAGTACCTGAAGGAGCCGCCCAAATGAACTACATCGCCCTGGCGCGCGCGGCCAAGATCTGCGCCCTCGTCGGCTTCCTCCTGCCGTGGGTGGTGGTTTCCTGCTCGGGATCGGCTGTGCAGAGCGATAGCGGGCTCAGTCTCGCCAGGGGACACCCCGATCACAATTGGTGGCTGATTCTGGCCATGGCGGCCATCGTCGCGGGCCTGATGTTCAGCTTCTATCCCAAGGAGGCGGCGATCAAGGCGCGCGCCCTCTTGATCGCCGCCATAGTCGCCGCCCTTCTGATCGGGGCCGGCGTTGCAAAGACCTGGCTGGACTACCGCCATCACCTCGCCCGGGCCCCGTCGGACCGACAGGTGGTGCGGTTCGAGACACGTTTCGGCTTGTGGCTGACCCTGGCATCCCTGGCCGCCGCAGCGGGATTGAGCGGCGCGGCCCTCAGCGGCCGCGGGCGAGCGGACGGCTCATAGCTCGCTCGCCATGTCCGAACCCTCCGGCGCCCGCCAGATCGTCATGGTGCTCTATCTGGAAAACAGCGCGCTCGATTCGAAGGTAATCGGCTGGGCCGTCCATGACGGCACGGGAGCCGCTCGGCACATGGCCGGCGACGCCGACGAGCCACCCTACGAGAGTGGCCTGGCCGCCCTTCTCGACGGCTGGCGGCTCTTCCAGGCCTCCCAGCTCCTGCCCCATCACCGGGGCGACGAATTCGACCTCGCCTACCTGAAATACGAGTTCTTCTTCGAGCGTCTGTCGGAGGTGGGAGGATGAGCGAACTTCTGACCTCGGCCGAGGTGGCGAGCTTCGTCGCCCGCGGCTTCCTGCGCTTCGACGCCGCCGCGCCGGACGAGCTCAACGCCGCCTTCATGGCCGAGGCGGGCGGAGCGGCGGAAGGCGGCTGGGCCGACCGCAAGGCCTTCTTCAAGGCGATCGCCGCCAATCAGATCCCGGAGGTTCCGGCCGGGGTCCCGCTCGGCGACGCCTATGCGCCCGGCTCGGCGGTGGCCCGCCTCCTGGGCCTGCCCAGGGTGAGAGGGGCGATCGAGAGTCTGCTGGGCGCGGCGCCGGCGTTCGACCACCACTTCCTGCACGTGACCTTCCCGCCGGACTTTCACGAAGCGCGCGGAGCCGAGAACCTCTCCCAGCCGCTCCACCAGGATTCGACCATCGATCCGCGCCTCAGCTTCGACGTGCAGATGATGTATTTCCCCCACGCCGTCAGCCGCGAGATGGGCGGCACGCGCTTCGTGCCCGGAACCCATCTGCACAAGGTCAGCGAGGTGGCCCTGGCCCGCTATCAGAACCTGCGCGGCCAGCAGCATGTGGTCTGCCCGGCCGGAACCCTGCTCTTCCTGCACCATGGCCTGTGGCACGGCGGCGGGGTCAACCGCTCGCCGAACCCACGCTTCATGCTCAAGATCCGCATGCACGCCAGCGGCGATCAGCGGCGTGGCTGGGACCTCTCGGACCTGCCGGCCGGGAATGCGCGGCGGCCGATCTTCTTCCTGAAGTCGCCGCCGACGGCGGGAACCGTCGAGACCATCCTCACCACCCCCGAGCCATGGTTCGAAGCCGACACCGGCCGGCTGGAATACGTCAACCGGATCAAGCTGTGGCGCTACCTGACCGGTGAGCCCGGATGGGACGCCGACTACTGGCTGACGCGCCTGGAGAACCGGGCCGGGGCGGGGGAATAGGAGGCGTCACCCCTCCGAGGCGTTGGGGAGGTACATCGACTGGACGCCGACGCGACCGGGGCCGGTGAAGCGATGAACGGTCATGGTCATGTGAGCGCCCAGCGGGCCGGCGGCGAGGCGTTCGCTGATCGCCTCCATGGCCACGGCGCTTTCCTTGTACAGCCAGGCGCCGGCCTCGATGTCGATGCTTTCGCCGGTGGCCAGGCGCTTTTCGAAGACGCTGCCGTAGGCGTAGAGCCACAACACCCCATCGCCCTTGTAACTGGCGAACTGGTCGATGAAGCAGCCCTGTCCGCCGGGATGGCGGCTGGCCGGTCCTTTGACATGGCGGGCGCGGTGACACAGCCTGTCGGTGGCGGCGACGAACTGGTGCTCGCGCACCTCGATCTCGCGGCCGAACGGCATCTCCATGGCCAGGATCCGCCCCGGCCCGTCGCGGCTGAAGGCGATCATGCCGGGCCCCTTGGCTTCGGCGATGAAGACCGGGGCGCCGGCCACCATCCGCTTGGGCCCGGCATTGGCCTTCAGGGCGAGCTTCACGGTGGGATGCTTCCACAGCAAGGTGTGGTGCTCGAAGAAGACCCCGGTCTTGCTCACATCGACGGTGAGCACCGGTACGGCTTCGAGGCCGATATGCCAGGCCACATCGGCATAGGTCTTGGCCTTGGCCTTTGTGGGCACGAGGCTGGGTAGGGCGACCACTAAGCACGCTCCCTGAAAAAGGGTTGGGGGGAGACGCAACTTTTACTGGACGCGCGCTTGTCTCGCGGCCCGTGAGGGCTTGTCAAGGCCGGCGAGGACTAATCGGCGGCCTTCCTCACCGCTTCGAGAAAGGCGGCCTGGGCGATCCAGTCGGCGTCGTCGTCGGCCCTGGGCCAAGCGGAGTTGATGGCCACCACCAGGCGCTCCTTGGGAAAGACCGCGATGGCCTGGCCGAAGATGCCCTCGGCCTCGTAGCGGCCCGGATGGATCCACCAAAAATACCCATAGCCGAAGTCTTTTTCAGTGACGTGAGCGGCGGTGGCGTCGGCGATCCAGCCCGGCGGGAGGACGCGGCGGCCGCCGGCGACGCCGCCCTCCAGCATGAAGAGGCCGAACCGGGCATAGTCGCGCAGGGTCATGCTGATGCAGCAGCCGCCGCGTTCATGGCCGGCGGTGTCTTCGATCCACACGCCATCCCGCTCCATGCCGAACGGCGCCCAGATCTTGCGCGACAGGTAGAGCGCGAGCGGCATCCCCACGGCGTTGGAGACGAGGATGCCGGCGAGGTCGGTCTCGCCGGTATTATAATGGAAACGCGTTCCGGGAGCCGTTTCGCGGGTGAGATGGCGCATGTAGCTGACCACGGGACCGAGGCCCGGCTCAGGTGGCGTCAGGCCGACCCGGGCCACGTCCGAGTTCAGGTCGGCGTAATCCTCGTTCCACTTCGCCCCGGACGTCATGGTGATCAGCTGCCGGATGGTGACGCCATCATAGGCGCCGCCGGCCAGCTGGGGGATGTAGCGGGTCACCGGATCGTCGAGCCCGCCGATGCGCCCGTCTTCGATGGCGGCGCCGATAAGGGTCGAGGTCACCGACTTGGCCACCGAGAACGAGGTCCAGCGATCGCTTGGGGCGCGGCCCAGGCCATAGCGCTCGAGGATGATCTTGCCATCCTTGACCGCCACGACGCCGGAGACCTTGTAGGCGGCCATCCACTCTTCCAGCGTCCAGCGCTTGCCGGCCATCGCGAAGACGGGACTTATCCGCCGCGGCGCCAGGGGCAGGGCGCGCACGTTGCGGCCGCGGGCGATCACGCGCGTGGGCCCGACCTTCTCCATGTGGCGGTAGCCCCAGGCCTGCTGGGCCGGCGTCCAGGCGAGGATCGATGCGCCGCCGGCCGGGGGCCGAGCCGACGCGGCCCATCCGGTGAGAGGCGCGGCGCTGATCGCCGCCGTCGCCAGCGCCGAGGCGAGGCCATGGAGATGTCGCCGCATCCGATTGCCCCCCGGGCGCCGAGCTAGGCGGCCCCGCCGGCGAGCCGCTCCAGGGCCTTACCGGTCAGTCGCCGGGTGGTCCAGTCGTCCAGCGCGAGCGCCCCCAGGCGGTCGTAGAAGGCGATCGAAGGGGCGTTCCAGTCGAGGACCGCCCAGTCGAGGCGGCGAAGGTCCTCGTCGAGGCAGCGGCGGGCGAGGCGGGCGAGAAGCGCCTTGCCTGCCCCATGGCCGCGCCAGGCCGGGCGGACGTAGAGATCCTCCAGCCAGATGCCGGCCCGGCCATGGAAGGTCGAGAAGTTGTAGAACCACAGGGCGAAACCGACCGGCTCGCCGCTCACCTCGGCGATATCGCAAAAGGCCCGCGGCGGCTCGCCGAACAGGGCGCGCTCGACATCCGGAACGGTGACCACGGCCTCTTGGGCCAAGCGCTCGTACTCGGCCAGCTCGAGGATGAAGGCGTGGATGAGCGCGGCGTCGGCGCGCGCGGCGGGGCGAATGGCGAGGCGCATTTCCCAGCCCTATGGTGGAACAGGGGCGCGATCCAGTCCCGCCGATTCCTGCTCCAGGCGGTCGATGTGCTAGAATTGTGGTTCACCTCGCCTAGGCTGGCGGTCGGGCAATCGGGAGATGCAAAGATGACCACTCGAGAGATCGCCGATGACCTGGTGGCGCTGTGCCGGCAGGGCAGGTTCGAAGAATCGGGCGAAAAGCACTGGGCCGACGATGTGATCAGCGTCGAATTCGGCGGCGAAAACCCGGTCAGCAAGGGTAAGGACGCGGCCCGCGCCAAGGGACAATGGTTCACGGGCGCCCACGACATCCACGCCGTCACCGTCGAGGGTCCGTGGCTCAACGGCGAACAGTTCGTCGTCCGCTTCGGCATGGACATGACCAACAAGGAAAGCGGCCAGCGGATGAAGATGGAAGAGGCCGCCCTCTACACAGTGCGCGACGGCAAGATCGCCGAAGAGCGCTTCTTCTACGGCGGCTGAGCAGGCGCTTGCGCGAGGCAAGGCCAGGAACCGGACCGGGACGGCGCCTAAGGGTGGCGCTCGTCACCGGCTCGTACAATTACATCGCCGACGGGGTGGCCCTGACCCTCAACCGCCTGGTTCGCTTCCTGCAGGGCCAGGGCGTGGAGGTGCTGGTGGTCGCCCCGGTCGCCAAGGCGGCGGCCTTCCCCCATGCCGGGGAGATCGCCGCGGCGCCTTCCGCCCCGATCCCCTTCCGCACCGAGTATCGCCTGGCGCTCGGCCTCACCTCGACCCTGAGGCGGCGCCTGGAGGCCTTCGATCCGGATCTCATCCATATCGCCACCCCGGACCTCCTGGGGCACCAGGCGCTGGCCTTCGCCCAGGCGAGCGGCCGGCCGGCGGTGGCCTCGTACCACACCCGCTACGAAGCCTATCTGAAGGACTATGGCCTCGATTTCCTGAAGGATTTCGTCAGCGCTCGGATCCGCCGCTTCTACGGCGGTTTCGATGAGGTCTACGCGCCCTCGGCCTCGATGATCGAGGCCCTGCTCGCCGAGGGTTTCGCCCCCAACATCCATCTGTGGAGCCGCGGGGTGGATACGGTCCGCTTCGATCCGGCCCGGCGCAGCAGCGATCTTCGCGCCCGACTGGGAGCGGACGAGGCGACACCGGTAATCGCTTTCGCCGGCCGCGTGGTGCGAGAAAAGCGCCTGGACACTCTCGCCGACGTGTTCGAGCGGCTCGCCGCCGCCGAAATTCCCCACCGGGCCCTGATCGTCGGCGAAGGCCCGGACCGGGCGATGCTGCAAAAGAAGCTGCCGGGCGCCGTGTTCGCCGGCTTCCTGACCGGAAACGATCTGGCCGCCGCCTACGCCTCGGCGGACATCTTCCTCTTTCCCAGCGACACCGAGACATTCGGCGCGGTGACGCTGGAGGCCATGGCCAGCGGCCTGCCGACCGTATGCGCCGACGCCACGGGCAGTCGCTCCCTGGTGGCCGAGGGGGAGACCGGCTTCCTCGCTCCGGCCGGGGACGCGGCCGCCTTTTTCGCGGCCGTGGCCCGCCTGGCGGTCGATCCGGCCCTGCGCTCACGGATGGGGGCGGCGGCGCGAGCCCGCAGCCTCGCGTTCTCGTGGGAGGCGCAGATGTCCGGCCTGCTGGCCCGCTACGAGCGCCTGGCGCGCGCCCCGCGGCGCTCAGCCGCCTGAGACCACGGCTTCGATGAAGATTGTCGATGTCAGCGGCTTCTACGCCGAGGCCGGGGGCGGGGTGCGCCGGTATGTCGAGGCCAAGTTCGCCGCGGCCGCCGCCGCGGGTCATGAACTGACGGTGATCGCTCCGGGCGCTGAGAGCCGCGCCGAACCGCGGCCAGGGGGCCGGGTTGTCTGGGTGAAAAGCCCGCCGATGCCGTTCGATCCGCGCTATCGCCGGTTCGCCGAAGCACGCGAGGCGTGGGCGATCATGGATGGGGCGGCGCCCGACGTGGTCGAGGGGTCATCGCCGTGGCGCGGCGGGACGATCGCCGCCATGTGGCCGGGATCGGCGGCGCGGGCCCTGGTCTTCCACCAGGACGTGGTCGCCGGCTATGCCCACACCGCATTCGACCGCTGGCTCGGCCGCCGCGCCATCGATGCTCTTGCGGCTCCGTGGTGGGCGCGGGTGAGGCGGCTCTCGGCCCGCTTCGACGTCACCATCGCCGGCGGCGAGTGGCTGGCGGCTCGGCTTGGCGCACACGGCGTGAGGAACGCCGTCGCCTTGCCCTTCGGCGTCGAGGCGGGGCGGTTCGATCCGGCCAGGCGCGACGAGACCCTGAGATCCGAACTCCTGGCCCGGTGCGGCGCCCCGCCCGGTGCGACCCTGCTCCTGGCAATGAGCCGGTTTCATCCCGAGAAGCGCCTGGCGACAGTGATCGAGGCCGTCGCTCGGGCCCGTCGCACCCGGCCCGATCTCGCCTTGGCGGTGATCGGCGATGGGCTGGCGCGGCGGAGCGTCGAGCGGGCGGCCGCGGCGGCCGGCCGGGTGGCCCTCATCGGCGAAATCGACGACCGCGAGAGGCTGGCGGCGATCCTCGCCAGCGGCGACCTCTTCGTTCACGGATCGGGCGCGGAGACCTATGGCCTGGCGGTGGCCGAAGCGATCGCCTCGGGCCTGACCGTGGTGGTCCCCGACAGCGGCGGAGCGGCCGACCTGGCCCGACGCGGAAGGTCCGTGACTTACCGGACCGGCGACCCGGCCGATGGGGCGCGGGCCATTCTCGCGGCCGTCAACGGCGAGGCCGAACGGCCCGCGGCGCTACCGCCCGGCAGTATGGACGATCATTTCACGGCCCTGTTTGCCCTCTATGAGGACCTTGTCGACCGAAGAGCGAGGAGGTGGTCTAGACCCGCTCGATGATGATCGCCGGGGCCATGCCGCCCGCGGCGCACATGGTGACCAGGCCGCGCTTCAGGTCGCGACGCTCGAGTTCGTCGAGCATGGTGCCGATGAGGATCGAGCCCGTGGCCCCGATCGGATGGCCGAGCGCCATGGCCCCGCCGTTGACGTTGACCTTGTCGCGGTCGAGCCTGAGGTCGCGGATGAACTTCTCGGCCACCACAGAGAAGGCCTCGTTGATCTCGAAGAGGTCGATGTCGTCGAGGGTCAGGCCGGCTTTCTGCAACACCTTGCGGGCGGCCGGCACCGGGGCGTTGAGCATCAGGGTCGGGGAATCGCCCATGTTGGCCATGGCCACCACCCTGGCGCGCGGCTTCATGCCGTGGGCCTTGGCGTAGGACTCCGAGGCCAGCAGGACGGCGCCGGAGCCGTCGACCACGCCCGAGGAATTGCCGGCGTGGTGGACGTGGGTGATCTTCAGGTCCGGGTACTTCTGCAGGATCAGGCCGCGGAAGGTCGTGCCGTTGTCGTCCAGCGGCACGTCGGCGATGGCTTCGAAGGAGGGCTTGAGCGCCGCCAGGCCCTCCAAAGTGGTCTGAGGCCGCGGAAACTCCTCGCGGTCGAGGGCCAGGGCGCCGTCTTCCTTGTAGACCGGGATCAGGGAGCGGTCGAAATGGCCCCCGGCGATGGCGGCGGCGGCGCGCTGCTGGCTGACCAGGGCCAGTTCGTCCACCGCCTCGCGGCTGATGCCCTCGAGGGTGGCGATGGCGTCGCCGCACACGCCCTGGTGCGACTGCGGGTGGCGCGCGCGCAGGCGCAGATTGCCATTATCCATGGTCGGCGGGCCGTCCTCTGGCGAGCGGCGGGAGGGCATGGACATCATCTCCGTTCCGCCGGCGATGACGAGATCCTCCATCCCCGACATGATCGAGGCGGCCGCCAGGTTGACGGTGGTGATCCCCGAGCCGCAGAAGCGGTCGAGGGTGACGCCGCTGGAGCGGGTGTCGTAACCGGCGTCGAGGGCGGACATGCGGCCCAGGTCCCCGCCCTGCTTGCCGCGCTGGGAACTGGTGCCCCAGATGATGTCGTCGACCTCGGCGGTATTGAGATCGTTGCGCTCCTTCAGCGCCTTCAGCACCGTGGCGCCCAGCTGCTGGGGATGGATCTCGGCCAGGGCTCCCTTGCCGATCTTGCCGATGCCGCGCGGCGTGCGGCAGGCGTCGATGATGAAGGCTTCGGCCATGGAAGGGGTCCTTGTCTCGCGGGCTTCAAACAAGCGTTTTGGTGTCGATGGGCGCCGGTTGCAAGAGGCGAGGAGCTATGACGTGGGGGCAATCGCGACGCAACCGCCGCCCGGCCGGTCCGTTATCATGGGCAGCTTAGCCGTCCGTCAGGCGCCGTTCAGGTTCCCGGACGTACGGGGATGGCAACGCTCATCCGAGCGAACCCGTGCGAGGCGCGAGTGTCACGTCGACCAAGGATTTCATCATGAGAACCCATTTCACCGCGGCCTCGCTCGCCGCCCTCGCCATCGGCCTTGGCTTCGCCCTGCCGCCGCCGGCCGCCCAGGCCCAAATCGCGGTCGGCGTCAGCGTCGGGATCGCGCCGCCGCCGCTCATCGTCGAAACGCAGCCGATCATCCCCGCCTATGGCTACATGTGGACGCCCGGCTACTGGGGCTGGAACAGCGGCTACTACTGGGTCCCCGGCGAGTGGGTCCAGCCTCCAGCCGCCGGACTCTACTGGACGCCGGGCTGGTGGGGCTGGAACAACGGGGCCTTCATCTTCAACGGCGGCTACTGGGGCCCCACAGTCGGCTTCTATGGCGGCATCGACTACGGCTGGGGCTACGGTGGCTTCGGATTCGCCGGCGGCGAATGGCGCGGCGGCAGGCTGTTCTACAATCGCAGCGTGGCCAACCTCGACGGTCGCCGGATCGCGACAGTATTCGATCGCCGGGTGACGAGCGCCAACGCCAGCCGCGTCAGCTTCAACGGCGGGCGCGGCGGCCTGAGCGCACGGCCCACGGCCGCCCAACTCGCGGCGGCCCGCGGCGGCCACATCCGCGCCACCGCCGAGCAAACCCGCCAGGCGCGCGCCGCGGCCACCAATCCGCGTTTGCGGGCGGACGCGGTCACCAGGCAGGGCCGCTTGCAGGCGGGACGGGTCACCGCCGCAGCGGGCGGCGGGGCCGCCAAGGCGACGGGCGCCACGCCGCGGGCTTCGGCCAGGGCGCATCAAGTGGCCAACGCCCACTCGGCGGTGCAGAATCCGAGAACCAAGGGCGCCACGCCGCGGGCCTCGGCCAGAGCTCACCAGCGGGCCAACGTCCATTCCGCCGTCCAGCGGGGCCATACCCATACGGCGATGAGACATTCGGTCTCGCATGGCTATCGGCGCTCCGTTTCACACGGCGCGACGAGCTCGAGAGGCGGCTATCGTTCGTCGTTCGGCGGCGGTAGCCGCGGCTCGATGATGGGCCGTTCCTCGTTCGGCGGCGGGAGCCGTGGCTCGACGATGGGCCGTTCCTCGTTCGGCGGCGGCGGCAACCGCGGCGGCTCGATGATGGGTCGTCAGCCATCCGGCGGCCGTCCGCAGGGCGGCGGCGGCCGCGGACGTCCAGGCTAGTGGGCTCGGGCTTCGGCGCCGGGAGTGGCTAGATTTCTTCCAGCGCCAAGCCTCGGGTCCTGGGACCCAAAAGGGCGATGATCAGGCAGACCGCGGCCATCGCCCCCGAAACGAGCCAGAAAACGCCGGCGGCGCCGTGCGCCGTCAGGACGGCGGCGATCAGATAGGCGCTCAGCATCGCCGAGAGGCGGCTGAACGAATAGACGAAGCCCACCGCCCGGGCCCGGATGGCGGTGGGGAAAAGCTCGCTCTGGTAGGCGTGAAAGGCCAGGGACATCAGGGAGGCGCCCGCCGCCACCGCCGCGCCGATCAGGGCGAAGACAATGAAATCCGAGCGTGGGCCGATGCTGGCCAGGGCCACGCCGAACACCGCCGAGACCGCCGCGCCGCCGACGATCAGCCATTTGCGCTCGAAGCGATCGGCGAGGAAGAGGAAGGCGAGGGGGGCGAGAGGCGGGACGAGGGCGACGGCGACCGAATAGGCGAGAGAGGTGGCCAGATCCACGCCCCGGGCGACCAGCAGGGTCGGCAACCAGCTGGCGAAACCGTAGTAGCCCAGGGCCTGGAAGAGGTGGAAGGCGATCAGGACCAAGGTTCGCCGTCGCCATGGCGGGCGCCACATCGACGCCGCCACGTGGATTGCCGCGGGCGGCAGCTCGGCGGCGGGCGGGGGAAGGACCGCCCCGGTTTCCTCCGAAACCTTGGCCTCGATCCCCCGCATGATCGCCTCGGCCTCATCGATGCGGTCGTGATCGGCCAGCCAGCGGGGGGATTCGGGGAGGGCGCGGCGAACCTGCCAGACCCCGATCGCCCCCAAGGCGGGGAAAAGGGCCAGCCAGCGCCAGCCGGCGAGCCCCAGCCAGCCGGCTGGGATAAGCCTCCAGGCAAGCACGGCCAGGATCGGGACGGAAAGGAATTGGATCGAGGCGCCGAGGGCGAAGGCGCGCCCTCGCGCCGCCTTGGGGGCCAGTTCGGCCAGATAGCAGTCGATGGCCACCAGCTCGACGCCGACCCCCAGGCTGGCGACGAAACGACAGGCGTCTATGCCGAGCGCGCTCGACTGCAGGCCCATGAGGCAGGTCGCCAGGGCATACCACACCAGAGCGACGGCGAAGATCGGCCGACGGCCATAGCGATCGGCGACGGCGCCGAAGGCCAGGGACCCGAGCCACAGGCCGGCGAAAGTGGCGGCGATGAAGCTCGCCTGGTCGGAAAGGCCGAAGAGCCCCGCCGCTCCCGGATGGAAGATGCCGGCGGCCAGCAGCGCCAGGCTGAGCGGGGCGGAAAGGTAGATGTCGTAAATCTCGAAGAAGGCCCCAAAGGAGATGAGCGCGACCAGCTTCCAGACCCAGGGGCCGGCCGGCAGGCGGTCGAGACGGGCGGCGATGGAGGAAGTCATCTCGCGCCGCACATGACGCGGATTTGCGCCGCAAGGCAAAGGTTCGCCGGCAATTGACCGTCGCGGTCCGATCGCGGTCTATGTCCGCATGGAGATCCAAGCGATGAGCGAGAGCATCACCTACGAGACGATCGAGGGGATCGCGACGATCACCCTCAATCGGCCGGACAAACGCAACGCCCTCAATCTGGACGCCTATGAGCGGCTGGAGGCGGCGTTCCGCCGGGCGGTCCGCGATCCGGCGGCGCGATGCGTGATCGTCACCGGGGCCGATCCGGCCTTCTGCTCGGGCGACGACGTGGTCGAGCTGATGGCCACTCCTCGGCCGCCCAGCGACGCCTCGCCCGTGGTCCGCCATCGTCCGACCCCGGCGGCCATGGCGGCGCTGGAATGCGACAAGCCGGTGATAGCGGCGATCAACGGGCCGGCGGTGGGCTGGGGATTCGAGCTGGCCCTCTACGCCGATATCCGCATCGCCTCGGAGCGGGCGAAGTTCGCTCAGCTGTTCATCAAGCGCGGCCTCGTCTGCGACGTCGGCGGCTTCCATCGCCTGCCCGCCATCGTCGGGCCGGCCAAGGCCGCCGAGCTGCTGTTTACCGGCGACGTCTTCGACGCCGAAGAAGCCCTGCGCATCGGCCTGGTCCGCGAGGTCGCCCCGCACGGCGAACTGATGGATCGGGCCAGAGCCCTGGCCGAGCGAATCGCCGCCAATCCACCCCTCGCCCTGCGCTACATGAAGGAAGGCCTGAGGCGGGGCGCCTACGGCGATCCGCGCGAGCTGGGGGCATGGGCGATCCAGACCATTCGCCACCTGATGACGACCGAAGACCACAGGGAAGGCGTCGCCGCCTTTCTCGAGAAGCGCCCGCCGGTGTTCACGGGCGCGTGAGCCCGCGCCTAGAGCGGGTTGAGGAAAAGTGCGAAGCGGTTTTCCGCCCGCATCCCGCTCTAAGTATAAGGAATCGATCACGTTCTATGACTTTGGATTGATTCAATCCAAAGTCATCGTGATCTAATTGACCGGGCGCCTCGCCAATTCTCGACAGGGGCGCGTAGCGCCGAAATGGTAGGGTCCGCCGCCCTTTCGCCAGGGCGTCGCTCATCTGCGGACGGTGTTCGAGATCAGCGTCCGGCGGCCTGCCTGATCCTTCAGGCGGACCGTTAGATCGTCCATCAGAAGCCGCAGCCCGCTCCGCGAAGCGATGCCCGTATACTTGGGGCGAAGGCTCGTCGATCACCGGCTGCAGCCGTTCGCTCGGATCCATCGGGGCGGCGCTGTGCGTCCGGCACGCGAGCGGCCCGGGCTTGGCCCGCCACTCTGGCTGGGCGATCGCGCGGCTCGAGCGCGTGCCGATTGCCCCTCTCGATCAAAGCCTTGGGCCGTACTGCAAGGCGTAGACGCCAGGGCCGAGGATGATCGGATCGTGATGAGCCTGGTGACGTTCTCCATACGTTAGCTTTCCACCGGTCGCCTCGTTGCCGCACGGCGGCGAGCTGCGACCAGCCCAGATCGGTTCCCAATGACTCCAGCCGTTCCTGGTCAGCCGCTTCACGTGATGGGCGTAGCCCTCATCGGGGCGACGCCCGACAGGGTCAAGCCAGGTCTTACGATCGGGCCGCGTGGCTTCGCAGTCGTGAAGGATGCCAGGCGGCTCACTGAACCGAGCCGAAATATCGGCTCCAGCTAAAGGGAATGTTTGGCGTTATGCACCTTGGTTGGTCGCCTATTTCCAGGGCTGGGGCCGGAAGCCGACCGGGCCATCACCATGGCTAAGCGCGCGGCGTCAGACTCTCCTCATCTGGATGCGGAGCAGCAGGAGCAGGCTGCCGCACGCGCCCCTGCCCGCGCTCTGGTCATCCACGAAGTCGTGCGCGCGGAGGGAGAAGCGGAGCTCGAACGGACCTCTCAAGCGCTGCTGTGGTCGGGGCTGGCCGCAGGCCTTTCGATGGGTTTTTCCTATGCGCTCCAAGGGTTGTTGCAGCACGCATTGCCCGATGCGCCGTGGCGCCACGCCGCGGCGAGCTTGGGCTATACCGTGGGGTTCATCATCGTCATTCTGGGACGCCAGCAACTCTTCACGGAAAGCACGCTTACCGCGGCGCTCCCCGTCTTGACCAACCCCTCCTTAGCGAAGTTCGGGACCGTACTGAGGCTTTGGACGGTCGTCCTGTTGGCGAACCTCGCCGGTACTTGGATCTTTGCCGCGGCCTTATGCTATCTGCATCCGTTCGGGGTGGAGGCGAACGGCGAATTCGCTTCTCTGGCGCGCGACACTTTAGCAGGCGACTTCACTCCTACGGTTGTCCGGGCTGTATTCGCGGGGTGGCTCATCGGGCTCATGGTCTGGCTTCTCCCGAGTGCGGGGGCGGCCCGATTGCTCGTAATAGGCCTGATCACCTGGGTTGTGGCGTTCGGTCGTCTCAGTCACATCATCGCGGGGTCTACGGAGGCCGGGTACGCCGTGCTCCTCGGACAGGCGCCAGTGAATGCCTACGTCGCGAAATTCCTGGCGCCTACACTCATCGGGAACATTGTCGGCGGAGTCGCCCTGGTGGCGCTTCTCAACCATGCGCCGGTGTCGGATGAGATGGACGGAAAAAAGCCGGCCAGTCGAGAGAAGGCTTGATTTCAGCGCGCTGAACTCGGCCAACGGAGCACCATAGCTCTCGGTTTCCATCATCACACTCGAGGCTAAGCAGAAGTAATCCGGAGCTCGACGCGGCTTGGTTGGTGGTCGGCTGTCAAATTCCATGCCGACTCAGCCCGAGGCCTTCGGAACGAATCAAGGCGGCTTGGTCACGCTGGAGGTGGTCCCGCCGAACGACCCGCCCGCCCCGGGGGGGCGCCAAGGAGACCTCCTGTCCGCTCGAGATGGAACGGCGCTTCGAGGTGTCCGTCAATCGAGGAACTCTCTCGGACTGGGATCGTTGGCCAAGGGGAGGCAACATGAAAGCTGGGCGGGCGATCTGGTTCTCATTAGTTCTCACAATCTGCGCAGCAGCGGGTATTTGCGCGGCGGCCGATCCGCTCCCGCCGTTTGCGCGCGCCGACGACGGGCAGTGGACCCTTCCCGCCAAGAATACGGCCAGCACCCGTTTTAGCACCCTTGCCGAAATCAACCCGGCCAACGCGAGCCGGCTTCGCCTCGACTTCACGTTCAAGACCGGACTTGGCAAGGGCGAGGAGGCCGCGCCTCTGGTCGTCGGCAATACGATGTATATCGTCACGCCGTACCCGAACACGGTCTACGCGCTTGATTTGACCAAGCCGGGCGCCGTGGTGAAGTGGCGTTTCGATCCGCATCCAGCGCCGGCTTCCCAAGGTGTCGCCTGCTGCGACGTGATCAACCGCGGCGGGGCCTACGCTGACGGTAAGCTCGTTTTCAATACTCTGGACGGCCAGACGATCGCGCTCAACGCCACTACCGGCAAGCTGTTGTGGCGCACCCAGCTCGGCAATATCAAGATAGGCGAAACCATCACCATGGCGCCGCTGATCGCCAGAGATAAGGTGCTGGTCGGGGATTCGGGCGGCGAATTCGGCGTCCGCGGATGGATCGCGGCACTTAATCTCGCTGACGGCAAAATCGCCTGGAAGGCTTTCAATACCGGGCCAGACAAGGACGTGTTGATCGGGCCCAGCTTCAGGCCTTTCTACGCCAAGGATCGCGGCAAGGATCTCGGCGTCAGCACCTGGGTCGGCGACGAGTGGAAGACCGGCGGCGGCAATGTCTGGGGTTGGGTCTCCTATGATCCTGACCTGAACCTCGTCTATTACGGCACTGGAAATCCTGGGCCGTGGAATGCCGAGCAAAGGCCGGGCAACAATGAGTGGACCGCCGGCATTTTCGCCCGCGACCTGAACACCGGACAGGCGCGCTGGTACTACCAGTGGAGCCCGCACGACATCTACGACCACGATGGCGTCAACGAGAACATCCTGCTCGACCTGCATTGGCGGGGACAGCCGCGCAAGGTTCTGGTCCACCCAGAGCGCAATGGCTACGTTTATGTTCTCGACCGCACCACCGGCGAGGTGCTTTCGGCAAAGCCTTTCGTCTTCATCAACAGCAGCAGGGGTGTCGATCTCAAGACAGGCGAACTGCTGATGAATCCCGCCAAGAAGGTCGGCACCGACAAGACCACTTATGACATCTGTCCGACCGCCTCGGGCGCCAAGGACTGGGAGCCGTCGGCCTATTCACCGCGGACGGGGCTGCTCTACATACCACACGCGAACCTCTGCATGGACGAGCACGGGGTTTCGGTGAGCTATATTCCGGGCACGCCCTATGTCGGCGCTGATCTGCGCCAAAAAGAGGGGCGTGGCGGCCATCGCGGCGCGTTTACGGCATGGGACGTGCTCGGCCAGAAGAAGTCCTGGGAGGTGCAGGAGCCGCTTCCGGTGTGGAGCGGCGCCGTGGTCACAGCCGGGGACGTGGTCTTCTACGGGACGCTCGACGGCTGGTTCAAAGCCGTGGGCGCTCGTAGCGGCAAGTTGCTCTGGCGCTACAAAACCGATTCCGGAATCATCAGCCAGCCTGTGGTCTACCGCGGCCCCGACGGACACGAATACGTGGCCGTGCTCTCCGGCATTGGCGGCTGGATCGGCATGGTCATCTCCAACAATATGGACGCGCGCGACAAGACGGGCGCCCTGGGCATGGTTTCGGCGGCCGGCGACCTCGTGGGCAAGGTGAAGAAGGCGGGCACC
The DNA here is from genome assembly GCA_035605655.1 of Caulobacteraceae bacterium. Lineage (GTDB taxonomy): Bacteria > Pseudomonadota > Alphaproteobacteria > Caulobacterales > Caulobacteraceae > Acaudatibacter. The sequence continues at coordinate 19,835 of DASZKO010000157.1, forward strand.
CTCTATGTCTTCCGCCTTCGCTAAAATCGGCCTGTTCGCCGTGGCGCTCGTACTTGTGGGCTGCGAGCGCGAGAAGCGGGATTTCAACGCCGGCCCGCCGTCGAGCGCGGCGACCGCCGAACACTTCGAGCGTGACGCTTATGACATCTCTCAGGGCGAACGGCTCTATGGATGGATGAACTGTGTTGGTTGTCACAGCCACGGCGGCGGGGGAATCGGACCGGCTCTCAGCGACGACAACTGGATCTACGGCGGGACCCTGCAACAGATCCACGACACCATACGAGATGGCCGTCCTAACGGCATGCCGGCCTGGGGCGCCCGGCTGACCGACGATGAGATATGGCAGATCGCCGCCTATGTCCGTTCGATGGGCCGCTACGTCGCAAAGGACGTGGCGCCCAGCCGCCAGGATGCAATGCAAACCAGCAAAGCGGAAAGCCGTCGCCCGCGCTTGTCGCCCCGATGGGGAGCGCCATGAACGCAAGGCGGTTTGCGCAACAGATCGCCCTCGCCGCGGCGCCCGCACTGCTCGCCGGCTGCGTCGACTCCCAGTCGGTGCTCAACCCGCAAAGTGGCGAGGCTCACGATCTTGCGCGGCTGTTCTGGATATTCACCACAGTTTGTTCGTTGGTCTGGGTCTTGGTCGTCGCGGCCCTGCTCACCCTCCTGTTGCGCCGTCGCAGGCCAGATTCGACTCCTGAAACAGACAACCTGGAACAACAAAGCCGCAAGACCGCAGTCGTAGCCGGACTAGTGGCCCTCACAGCGGTGATCTTGGTTCTATTCACTCTGGGCAGCTTCTATACGACCCGGGGGCTCATCGCACCCGGGCCGCATCCGTTGCTGATCAAGGTCACCGGCGCCCAGTGGTGGTGGCAGGTTGAGTACGAAGACAGCGATCCGACCCAGGTCTTTTCGACGGCCAACGAAATTCACATTCCCGTCGGACGGCCAGTCACCTTCGATCTAGAGGCCACGGACGTGATCCACAGCTTCTGGGCTCCGAACCTGATGGGGAAGCAGGACCTGATCCCAGGCCATCGGAACTCCCTGACTTTAACCGCGGACAAGCCCGGAGAGTACCGCGGCCAGTGTGCCGAGTTTTGCGGATTGCAACATTCCCACATGGCGTTCTTGGTCGTCGCTCAGACTCCGGCCGAGTTCTGGGCTTGGCGACAGGCGCAGCTAAAGCCCGCAGCGCCTCCGGCCAGCGGCCAACAGGCCCTTGGTCAGCACCTGTTCGTCGAGGGCTCATGCGCGACCTGCCACACCATCTCAGGGGCTGGGGCCGGGGGGAAAACCGGTCCGGATCTGACCCATTTCGGAAGCCGTTCGACGATTGCCGCGGGCCTGATGGCGAATACGCCATCGAACCTCGCGGCCTGGATCAAGGACCCGCAAGAGCTAAAGCCCGGGGTCAACATGCCCCAGGTCCCGCTTTCGGACCATGATCGCGGCGCCATTGTGGCCTATCTGGAGGCGCTCAAATGACGATCCAGACCGAGCCTCCCCGCGACAGTTCGTTTGACGACGCGGTCCTAGATCAGCGGTTAACAGAAGTCTGGGGAACCAAGCCGACGTTATGGGGCTGGCTCACGACCGTCGATCACAAGCTGATCGGCCGACGCTATATCGTCACGGCCATATTCTTTCTTTTCCTGGGTGGCATCGCCGCCCTCGTCATGCGCCTGCAGCTTGGCGGTCCTAACGCCCACATCGTCGGTCCCGACACCTACAACCAGCTCTTCACCATGCATGGTTCGACCATGATGTTCCTGTTCGCCGTGCCGGTCATGGAGACCATCGGGGTCTTCCTGGTCCCGCTCATGATCGGGACGCGCAACGTCGCTTTTCCGCGGCTGAATGCCTTCAGCTACTGGGTCTATCTGTTCGGTGGCCTGATGCTCTGGACGGCGTTTTTTCTGAACAGCGGCCCCGACGCCGGCTGGTTCAGCTACGTGCCACTGGCTGGTCCGCAATATGGCATCGGCAAACGCTCCGACATCTGGGCGCAGATGATCACCTACACGGAGCTTTCGGGCCTCGCGGTCGCTGTCGAGATCATCGTGACGGTTTTCAAGATGCGCGCGCCCGGTATGACGCTGGACCGCATTCCTCTCTTCGTGTGGGCGGCTCTGGTCACGGCGTTCATGATCATTTTCGCCATGCCGGCTGTGATGGTCTCCAGCACCATGTTGATCCTCGACAGGCTGGTCGGTACGCATTTCTTCAACTGGGCCGAGGGAGGAGACGTACTGCTTTGGCAGCATCTTTTCTGGTTCTTCGGGCATCCGGAAGTATATTTTATCTTCATTCCTGCGACCGGCCTCATTTCGTCGATGATACCAGCCTTCACCCGCCGCGAGATCTTCGGCTATCCCGCCCTGGTCCTGTCCCTCATCGCCACCGGCTTTCTGTCCTTTGGTTTGTGGGTTCACCACATGTTCGTAACCGGCTTGCCGCGCTTGGGAGAAAGCTTCTTCACGGCGTCGAGCATGGCGGTCGCCATCCCATCCGGAATTCAGATCTTCTGCTGGATCGCTAGCATGTGGGACGCAAAGCTGCGTTTGCGCACCCCGCTGCTGTTTGTCTTCGGGTTCATCATCAACTTCGTCATCGGCGGTCTGACCGGGGTGATGGTGGCCTCAGTCCCAATCGACACCCAGGTGCACGACACCTATTTCATAGTCGCGCATCTGCATTACGTTCTGATCGGCGGCGCGGTTTTCCCCCTCCTGGGGGCCATCTACTACTGGTTCCCCAAAGTGTATGGGCGGCTGCTCAATGAGCGCCTGGGGCAGCTGAATTTCTGGCTGGCCATGGTCGGTTTCAACCTGACCTTCTTTCCCATGCACCTCCTTGGCCTGATGGGAATGCCACGGCGCATCTACACCTATCAGCCGGAGATGGGATGGGGACCGATGAACCTGCTGGCCACGGTCGGCGCCCTCATCTTCTTCGCCAGCTTTCTATTATTGCTATTCAACATCGTCAGCAGCCTTCGCAGCAGAACGCCAGCTACGGACAACCCGTGGGAAGCGGGGACGCTCGAATGGGCGACGGGATCGCCTCCACCGCCCTACAACTTCGCACGAATTCCAGTGGTGAGCGGTCGCGAACCCCTTTGGGACCGCCCCAACAGCCTGCCCGTCGTGACGGGCCTGCGCGTCGACCGGCGCGAATTGCTCGTCTCTACGCTGGTCGATGCCAAGCCCGATATGTTGCTAGGCTCGCCCCGTCCAACAATCTGGCCGTTCGCGGCAGCCATGGTCACCAGCGTCACTTTGTTGGCCTCCATTTTCACTCCGTGGGCGGTCGTCTGGGGCGCCCTGCCGATCGCCATCGTCTTCACCGGCTGGTTCTGGCCAACCGGCGTCAAGGAGGAGGAGTGATGAGGACGGAGATGGTCGGCGATGTGGCGGGCCTGGACACCAGCGGATACGGCCCAAGAACCTTAACCTGGTGGGGCACGCTGGCGTTTATGAGCCTGGAGGGTATGGGTTTCGCCCTGGCGGCCGGCGCGTATCTGTACCTCATGTCGCACGCGCAACGCTGGCCGCTCAATGCACCTCTGCCGAATTACTGGCCAGGCACCGTCGTAGCGATCCTGCTGGTGGCCAGCGCACCGCTGAACCACCTGCTCTCCAACTGGGCGCGGGCGAAGGACCTCAAAAAAGTGCGTATCGGATTGGTCCTGATGTCGCTCTTAGGTATCGCGCCACTTATCGTCCGGTGCTTCGAATTCCCAGCGCTGCATGTCGGATGGGATACGAACGCCTACGGCTCGGCGCTTTGGTTCCTGCTCGGTCTTCACACCACCCACATTCTGACAGACGTGGTCGACACCCTGGTGCTCACTGGCGCGATGTTCAGCAAGCACGGCGCCAACCCGCATCGCTTCGCTGATGTGACCGACAACGCCTTCTACTGGGATTTTGTCATTCTCACCTGGCTGCCGATCTACGGGCTGATCTACTGGGTTCCGAGGCTCACATGAAAGCGGGGCCAATCGCGGCCCGTTTTGCTGCCGCGGGTCTGTTCGCGGGCGCTCTGGCCTGGGCCCTGCACCAGCAAGCGGGTTACATCATTGCCGCCTTTTCCTGTGCTCGGGGCGGACTGCGTATCTGGTGGGTTGGCGTTCTAGCCCTGGCGATCTTGGTGGCGGGCGCCCTCGCATCGTGGTTCGCGATGCGGCGTCAAGCGCCCCCCGCAGGAATGCGCGATTCAGGCCATACGATCCGGTTTCTGGCCACCATTGCGCTTATGGCCGCCGGCCTCTTTCTGTTCGCTATCGCGCTTCAGGCAAGCGCGGTTCTGTTCCTCGCGCCGTGTTTGTCATGACGCCCCGCCCCGACCTTGGCTGGGAATTCGATCCCTGGATCGTGGTTCCGCTGATCATATCGGCGGTTCTCTATGTCCGCGGCGTCTTCCTGTTGTGGCGACGCGCGGGCATCGGCCGGGGCGTCGGCCGATGGCAGGCGGTGGCGTTCGTCGGGGGTTGGCTGATCCTAGCCAGCGCGCTGGTCTCACCCCTGCACGAGTTAGGCGAGCATCTGTTCGTGGCCCACATGGTCGAGCACGAGTTACTGATGGTCGCTGCGGCCCCGTTGTTCACCATTTCGCGGCCTCTTGGCGCGTGGCTGCAGGCGATCCCGCGTAGCTGGCGCATGGTCTTGATCCGCGGCGTCGGTTCAGATGCGACACGGCGCGACTGGCGATGGCTCATGCGGCCAATGACGGCGACGGTACTGCACGGCGCGACCATCTGGCTCTGGCATATTCCTGCTTGTCTCGACGCAACGCTGACAAATGAAAACCTCCACAGGCTGCAGCACGTAACGTTCCTCGGGACAGCCCTCATCTTCTGGTGGGCGCTGATCCGGCTACCGCACCGCCAATATGGTGCAGGCGCCATGCACGTCTTCCTGACCATGGTGCACACCAATATCTTGGGCGCGCTCATTACCCTGGCCCCGCATGTCATGTACCCGGGCCAGACCACCGATGCGCCACTGTTTGGCCTGACGCCGCTCGATGACCAGCAATTGGCCGGCCTGGTGATGTGGGTGCCCGGCGGTGCGATCTATCTTGCGGCCGGCCTCGTCTTCGCGACCCTCTGGTTGACCAGCGCCAGACAGACCCGCCCTTCCTATCCTTTCTCGGAAAGCTACTGGCGACCAAGCGGGCTAGGCGTCCACGCTTCGGGCGAAGAACGAGCCCCAAATCTCTCGCCGAGCTTGGCGAGCATTCGGCTCAAGGGGGACCTTTGAGGGTTTAGAAATGGGTCTTGCCTGGACGACCTTGATCAAGGCGTCCTGATCGAACCAGGCCTCGATGGACGACCGACCGCGGTTCGGTCTCGCGTGAGCCTGCGACTAATTGACCGGGCGCCTCGCCAATTCTTGACAGGGGCGCGTAGCGCCGCCAAGCGTCAGACCGTATCGCCGGAGGTAGCCGGCGGGGGGTACGATGACCTTGATTTCGATCGATCGTGGCGCACGCGGCGCCGGATTAGCCCTGATCTGCGCCGCGGCGCTCGCCACCGCGGCCCCGGCGCTCGGCCAAACGGCCGCGCCTGATCGGAGTTTTGGCCAGGCGTCGGCCGGTCGCGGTTTCGGCGACACCCTGGCGGCGCCCGCCGCCAAGAAGGCAGCCGCCAAGAAGGCCGCCACCAAGGAGAGCGTCGCCGCCAAGAAGCAGGCGGCCCAGAAGCTGGCCGCCAAGGCCAAGGCGAAAGCCAAAGCCAAGGCGGCGGCTCTCGCCCGGGCCGACAAGCCGGTCGCGGCGAAAAGTGAGGTGGCCCAAGCCAGCGCCCCGACGGCGGCGCCGGTCGCCGCCACACCCGCCCCCGTACCCGCCCCCGTACCCGCCCCCGTACCCGCCCCGGTGGTGGTTCATGCCGTTTCCGCCCCGGCTCCGGTGACGAAGGCCGTCGCCCCGGCCCCGACCGCCAATCCGGTCTACATGTACGGCGCCCTCGCGGCCGGCGCCCTGGCCCTGATTCTCGCCGGCGCGGCGATATTCGGCCTGCGCCGCAAGCCGGCCCGCAAGATCGAGGCCACGGCGGCCCCGGCCTCCTTCAAGCCGGAAGTCCAAGCCGCGCCGCGGCCGGCCGAGCCGGACCCGGTCAGCCTGTTCGTAGAGCCCGCGCCTCCGGCGCCGGTGGAAGCGGCGATCGCCGAGCCCGCACCGGTCCAGGTCGCGGTGGTCGACGCCCCTGTCGCCGCCAAGGCCCCGGCCAAGCGTCGCAAGCCGGCGGCCAAGGCGGCCCCGGCTCCGGCCCTTGTGGTCGCCGAAGCGACTCCCGCCGCGAAGCCTCCAGCCAAGCGCCGCAAGCCCGCGGCCAGCGGCGCGCCGGCCAACGACGACACGACCGTCGTCGCCAAGGGCCCTGTCCGCCGCCCGAAGCGCGCCAGCTCAGTTCCCGCCGAATAGCCAGACCACGGCTTCTCGATCGAGGGGTCCGATCGCGCGACTCGCGGGTCGTCACGATTGACCAGATGCCTTGCCGCTCCCCGAGGGCGCTACCGGATTCACACATCTTTCCGGGTCGCGCCCTGAACCCCTCTCCCGGCGGGAGAGGGAGGGGCCCGCGAGCGAAGCGAGTGGGACGGTGAGGGATTACGCGGCCTGCCGGTCTGCCTGCTCCGGCAATGGATCGAGCCTTCTCCTTCGGCGCCTTACGACCTCACCCTCCCACCGCAGCGCTTCGCGCTCCGGCGGGCGTTGGCGGCCTCTCCCCATGGGCCCCATGAGAGAGGTGACTTTCGGCCACCTCACGAGATGTGTGAACGCGGTGGCCCCGCGAGGGGGAGGATGGCCGCATGTTCGGCGGACGCCCCGGCCTAGTAGATGGCGGGGCGTTCGATCTCGACGGGGGCCTTCCTAGCCGTCTGCTGAGCCGGCTTGGCGGCGGCCTGGACAACCGGCTTCGGCTTGGCGGCCTCGACCGGCTTCTTCTCCGGGGCGGCGGCGGCGAGGGTGGTCTTCGGCGCCGGCTTGTCCGAGCATTTGGCCGGGTCGGCCTGGCAGGCGGCGACCTTTTCCTTCCAGGCGGCCAGTTCGGCCTCGTGGCGGGCCTCGGACTCCTTGGCGGCGGCGTCGTGGGCGGCCAGCTCCTTGGCGTAGGCTTCGGCGGCGGCCTGCTTCTCGGCGTCGTACTTGGCCACGGCGGCGTTGTAGTCGCCGAGGGTCTTGTTCGGCTCGGCGGCCATGGCGGCGGCGGCCGTGGGCGTCGCAGGGGCGCCGAGGATGGCCTGGGCCCGGTCGCGGGCGGCGGCGGCCTCGGCATCGCGGGGATCGAGATCGAGGGCGCGGTTGGCGTCGCCGAGCGCCCGGGTCGCGTCCTCCATGGCCAGCCAGGCCTCGGAACGCTTGACGTAGGCCAGCTCACGGTCGGCGCGCACGAGGCGGTTCGAATCCAGAGCGGCGGTAAAGAGACGCACGGCGGCGGTGTTGTCGCCGCCGTTGAAGGCGGCGAGGCCGGCCTTGGCGTCGGATAGGGGATCGGCCAAGGCGGAGCCCGCCATAAAGGCCACAGCCGCACCGGCGGCCAGCAAAGCATATTTCATCGCCACGTCCCTCCGAGACGCATTCTTAAAATTGCGGCGATCGTACATTGTTGCGGTAAGCCCACCCGTTACGCGCCGAGTCCCGACAAAGTCTAACCGCCCGCAGCGGGGCTGTCGCCGCGATGGGTTGCCGCACCCCCCGCGCCTCTTGCCCATCGTCCACCGCAGGCGCAAACTTGACGGCGCCGTCAGTCAACCACGGCGCGTTGGAGGATCTAAAGGCATGGACGACGCGGGTAGCGACATCCGGCGGGCGGCGCGCGAGCGGGCCTATTCGATGCCGATCGAGGACATCCAGCCGGCCGATCCGGTGCTCTTCCAGCAGGACACCCTATGGCCGTACTTCGAACGGCTGCGGGCCGAGAGCCCTGTCCACTACGCGGTCGACGAGGAGACCGGGCCCTATTGGTCGGTCGCCAAATACAACGACATCATGGCCATCGAGACCAACCACCAGGTTTTCTCGTCGGAGCCGGCGATCACCATCTTCGATCCGGAGGATGACTTCCGCCTGCCGATGTTCATCGCCATGGACCCGCCCAAGCACGACGCCCAGCGCAAGACGGTGAGCCCCATCGTCAGCCCGGCGAATCTGGTGAATCTCGAACCGATCATCAGAGCGCGGGCGGCGGCCATCCTCGACGAGATCCCGATCGGCGAGGAATTCAACTGGGTCGACAAGGTCTCGATCGAACTGACCACCATGACGCTGGCGACCCTGTTCGACTTTCCATGGGAGGATCGCCGCAAGCTGACCCGCTGGTCGGATGTGGCCACCACCCCGATCGGCGAGAACGGTCTGGTGGAAACCGAGGAGGAACGCCGCGCCGAACTTTTCGAATGCGCCGACTATTTCCTCAACCTGTGGAACGAGCGGGTGAACGCCCCGCCGAAGAACGACCTCATCTCCATGCTCGCCCACGGCGAGTCGACCAAGAACATGGACAAGATGGAGTATCTGGGGAACCTGATCCTCCTGATCGTCGGGGGCAACGACACCACCCGCAACACGATCTCCGGCAGCATCTACGCCCTCAATCAGAACCCGGACCAGTATCAGAAGCTGCGCGACAACCGGGCCCTGATCCCGGCCATGGTCTCCGAAACCATTCGTTGGCAGACGCCGCTGGCCTACATGCGGCGCACCCTGACCGAAGACGTGACCATGCGCGACAAGACCATGAAGGCCGGCGAGAAGGTGCTGATGTGGTACATCTCGGGCAACCGCGACGACGAGGTGATCCACGATCCGAACCGCTACAACATCGAGCGTGAGCGGCCGCGCCAGCACCTGTCGTTCGGCTTCGGCATCCACCGCTGCGTGGGCAATCGCCTGGCCGAGCTGCAATTGAAAATCATCTGGGAGGAGATCTTCCGCCGCTTCCCCAAGGTCGAAGTGGTCGGCGAGCCGCAGCGGGTGTTCTCCAGCTTCATCCATGGCTACACCCACCTGCCGGTGCGGATCGAAACGCGCAATCGCCTGGCGGATTGACACCCGACCTTCGCTTGACGGCGGCCTCGCCGGCGGATGATGAAGGGCCCATGAGCCAAGCCCTGGGGCCGACGTCGCACAGCTTCATCTCCCAGCGCCTGCGGCTGCACTATGTCGACTGGGGGAACGCCGGGGCCCCGCCGCTCGTCCTGGTGCACGGCGGCATGGATCATTGCCGCAACTGGGACTGGGTGGCCCAGGACCTGCGCCGCGACTGGCACGTCATCGCCCCCGACCTGCGCGGTCACGGCGATTCGGCGATCTCGCCCAGCGGCGACTACTCGATGACCGCCTATGTCTACGACCTCGCCCAGTTGATCCATCAGCTGGACGCTGGGCCGGTGACGATCATCGCCCACTCCCTGGGCGGGGCGATCGCCCTGCGCTACGCGGGCGTCTTTCCGCAGACCGTACGCGCCCTCGTCGCGATCGAAGGGCTGGGGCCTTCGCCGACCATGCTGGCCGAACGCGCCGGCCGGCCCGTGGCCGAGCGTCTCGCCGACTACGTGGCCCGCGAGCGGGCGCTGGCCGGGCGGTTTCCGCGCCGCTACGCCTCCATCGAGGACGCCCTGGCCCGGATGCAGGCGGAGAACAAGCATCTCACCGCCGAGCAGGCGCGCTATCTCACGGTCCACGGGGTGAGCCGCAACGAAGACGGCACCTATGGCTGGAAGTTCGACAACTACGTTCACGGCCACTCGCCGGTCGACCTCGCCCAGGAAGAGCTGCACGAGCTGTGGTCCAACATCACCTGCCCGACGCTTTTGGTGAAGGGCGCGGAGAGCTGGGCTTCCGATCCGCTGAAGGACGGGCGGGCGGCGCATTTCGCCAATGCCGAGGTCAGGGTCTTCGAGGGCGCCGGGCATTGGGTGCATCACGACAAACTGGACGAATTCCTCGCCGAGGCGCGGGCGTTCATCGCGGCATGACAGGCGAGGGGGGGCTATGATGAAAGGGCGGGGATGGCTGGTCGCCGCCCTGGCGGCCGCGATGGTCGCCGGCGGCGCCCGAGCGGCGCCGGCGGGGGACTTCAGCCTCGATCAGGCCCTGGGATTTTCATTCATCACCGGGGTGGTGAGCGCCGACCACGCCGATCGCATCGCCTGGACCCGGGTGGCGAGAGGGGTGCGCAATGTCTGGGTCGCCGACGGGCCGACCTTCACCCCCCGCCAGGTCACCCACAACACCGCCGACGACGGCCAGGAGATCACCTGGCTGACGCTTTCGGCCGACGGCAAGCATCTGCTCTGGGTGCTGGGCGGCGATCACGACGCCAATTGGCCCGCGGAGGGCGGTCTCGCCCCCGATCCGGCCAACTCGCCGGAGGCCCCCAAGGTGGCGATCTGGGCGTCCTCGCTTTCCGGAGGCCCGCCGGTGAAGCTCGCCGAGGGAGACGCCCCCGCCCTCTCGCCCGGCGGCGTCCTGGCCTTCATCAAGGACGGAGCGGTGTGGACGGCGGCGCTCGACGGCTCGGGCAAGGCCGAGCGGCTGTTCTTCGATCGCGGCAAGGACGGCGAGCTGGCCTGGTCGCCGGACGGCCAGCGCCTGGCTTTCGTCTCGAGGCGGGGTGATCACGCCTTCGTGGGGGTGTTCACGGCCAAGGACAGGCCGATCCTCTATCTGGCGCCGTCGACGGACCGGGACGGATCGCCGCGCTGGTCGCCGGACGGCGAACAGATCGCTTTCACCCGCCGGCCAGGGGAGGGTGGCGCGCCGCAACCCTTTCTGGTGAACACCCCGGATCCGTGGTCGATCTGGGTCGCCGACGCCGCCTCGGGCGCGGGACGGCGGGTATGGGCCAGCCCCGCCACCCTCTCGGGCTCGTTTCCCGACGTCGACGGCGAGGCCAACCTGAACTGGGCGGCGGGAGACAGGCTGGTGTTCCTCGCCGAGACCGACGAGTGGCCCCACCTGTGGTCCGTGCCGGTCTCCGGCGGCGCCGCGATGGTGCTCACGCCCGGGGACTACATGGTCGAGCACGCCACCCTCGCCCCCGACCGCAAGTCGATGATTTTCGACGCCAACAGCGGCGGAACGAGCGGCGACGGCGATCGCCGGCACATCTTCATGGTCGGCGTCGACCGGCCCGGGCCAAGGGCGATCACCGCCGGCGAGGGCCTGGAATGGAAGGGAGCTCTGGCGGGGGCCAATCAGGTCGCCTTCGTGGCGGCCGGGGCCGGGAGGCCGCCCTCGGTCGAACTCGTCGCCTTGCCGGGCGCCGACGGGACGCCGCGCGCGCCGGTGCGGCTCGAGCCCGCCGGGGATTTCCCCGCCACCCGGTTCGTGACTCCCCGACCGGTGACCTGGACCGCCCCCGACGGCCTGGTGGTCCACGGCCAGCTCTTCCAGCGCGAAACCGCCGGACCGGCCAAGCCCGGCGTGATTTTCGTGCACGGCGGCCCACCGCGCCAGATGCTGCTCGGCTGGCACTACATGGACTACTATTCCAATGCCTATGCGGTGAACCAGTACCTGGCCGCGCATGGCTTCGTGGTCTTGAGCGTCAACTATCGCCTCGGCATCGGCTACGGGCGCGCCTATCAGCACCCTGAGCGCGCCGGACCGGCCGGCGCTGCGGAATACCAGGACGTGCTCTCCGGCGGCCGGTATCTGCAGCATGTGCCGGGCGTCGATCCGGCCCGGATCGGCATCTGGGGCGGCTCGTACGGGGGCCTGCAGACCGCGCTTGGACTGGCCCGCAACTCCGACCTCTTCAAGGCCGGCGTCGACCTGCACGGCGTGCATGACTGGACCGAGGACGTGTCTCACTTCATCGGCAAGGCCGACGACCGCTTCGAACAGGGTGACCGAGCGGCGTTCATGAAGGTCGCCTGGGCCTCCTCGCCGGTCGCCGACATCGCCACCTGGACCTCGCCGGTGCTGCTGATCCAGGGCGACGACGACCGCAACGTCGCCTTCCACCAGACCGTGGACCTCGCCCGCCGGCTCGAAGCCAAGGGTGTCCGGTTCGAAGAACTCGTCATCCCCAACGAGATCCACGGCTTCCTGCGCGCGGCGAGCTGGGCGCGGGCCGACGCGGCGACGGTGGCCTTCCTGACCCGGGAGCTCGGCGCCGGAAAATAGGCGCATCGGGCGTTTTCAGTCTCCGCCGCGCATCCGCGTACGCCTTGCCGCGTTGTCTCGACATCGGGGGCGACGAACATCAGCGGGTAGATCATGGAATCGAAGGAACTCACCCTTGTCGCCGGCGGCGCCGCCGTGGCCCTGGCCGTCGGCCTGGGGGCGGCGAGCTGGGCCCTGCTCCCGGTTGGCCGGGCCCTGAAGGCCGCGCCCCAGCAGGTGGCCTTTTCGGCCGTGCCCGGGGCTTCGAGCGCGACGCCCGCCCAGATGCCGCCGACCGAGGTCCCCCCGTTGGGGCTCACCCAGCTACCCGGCGAAGCGCAGGCGACGCCCAAGCCCGATCGCGCCCAGGTCGCCATGGTCGAGCGGCCCTCGGCGTCGGCCGCGCAGGACGCCGCCGAAGACGCCGCGGACACGGGTCCGCGCATTGTCCACGCCCCACCCGCTGAGCGGCCCTCGAGATATGACCGGCGGGAGCCAGGGCCGCGGCCTTATGAGACATGGCGTCATTACCAAGCTCGCGAAGAGGCCTTTGGCCCCGAGCGTGGTCCGCCGCCGGCGGACTACGGCCCCAACTACCCTGAAGATCCCGACGGCGGCTGAGACGGCGGCCCGGCGCGGGGACGACTCCCGCGAAATATGATCACGCCGACCGCGAAGGTGATCAGCCCGGCGGCAAAGGGCAGGCCGCCGATCAGCAGGACCATGACGAGGGCGGCGGGGTCTTTCGTGTTCGCGTCGAAGACCGCCAGCGAGCACAGGCCGGAGAGAACAGCGACCAGCCCCCCGCAGGTCATCACGAAGAGGCCGACCAGAGGCGCGCCGGTCTTCGATGGCTTTTCATTCATTTCGGCTCCGCCTTTCCGCGCCGCAACGCGTCCGCGCCCGCCGCGCCTGGGCGATAGAAGGTGTTGTAGGTATCGAAGGGGATGATCCTGCCGTCGGGCTCGACGAAGTGAACGCACGACCGCTTCACCGTGCCTAAGTCGAAATTGAAGCGATCGAGGAACTGAGAGACCACCACGCGGAAGGTGTGCTCGTAGGCCAGGTTTTGCGGTACGGCGGCCTCGGGCAGGCAGCAGAGCAGGGCGGCCAACTTGTCCGACGTGTCGGCCTGGGCGGTGGAGAGCGAGAACAGATCGAAGACCTTCCGCTGCAAGTCGGGATAGGCCTCGAAAGTGACCGTGTTGGGAGCGGCGGCGACGAAGACCTCGCGCGGCAGCAGGGAGGTGATCGGAACCACCACCTCGCCGTTGCGCAAGCCATAGCCGATGCAGATCTGGTCGGGATTGCACGGCAGGGGAATGAGATCGGCCAGGGCGAAGACGCCCGCTTCGGCGATGCGCCGCCGGACCTCGGTCAGCACCATGCGGTGGGCGCCGGCTTCGAAAGCCTGGTTGCGTCCGGCATCCTGGATTGGCTGGAAGGTGACGCCGCGCACGCAGCGCCACCCGAGCGCGAAGCGCACGATGTCGGCGATTTCGTCGTCGTTGACGCCTCTTTTCAGCGTGACCACCAGGGTCGTGGAGATCCCCTGGCGCTCCAGGGCCTCGAGCGCCTGGATGCGGACGGCGACTAGATCGGCCCCGCGCAGCTCCATCAATGCCTCGCGGCGAAGGCTGTCGAACTGCAGGTAGACCTCGAAACCAGGCATGAAGGCGGCCAGGCGTTCGGCGAACCCGGCCTCGCGAGCGATGCGCAGGCCGTTGGTATTGACCATCAGGTGGCGGATCGGCCGGCGCCTGGCGGCCGCCAGGACCTCGAAGAACCGCGGGTGCAAGGTCGGTTCCCCGCCGGAGATCTGGACAAGGTCGGGCTCTCCCTCGGAGGCGACGATCACGTCGAGCATGCGCTCGATCTCGGCCAGCGGCCGGTGCTCGTGATTGGCGGCCGACGAGCTTGCGAAGCACACGGGGCAGGTGAGGTTGCAGGCCTGATTGATTTCCAGGATCGCGAGGCAGGAATGCTGCTCGTGGTCGGGGCAAAGACCGCAGTCCCAGGGGCAGCCGTGTTCGGTCCGCGTGTGGACGGCGAGAGGGCGATCGCCCGGCTTGAGCCAGTCCTTCTGCGCCTTCCAGTAGGCGAGGTCGTCGCTGATCAGGGTCTTCTGGACGCCGTGTTCGCGGCAGCGCTTGAGATGGAAGACGTTCGATCCCTCGGCGATGATCTTGGCCGGAACCAGGGCCAGGCAGTCCTCACACAGGCTGGTGGTCTGGCCGAGGAAGAGATAGGGCGCGCTTCTGCGCGTCGCGCTCGGTCGCGCGGTCGCCGAGATAGCAGGCGCATCCATAGGCGATCAGCCCCCCGCTGAGGATGTGGAACAGGTTAAACGGCCCGATCACATCGGGATAGGGCTTGAGGAATTCCCAAACGAACCGCTGGGCCCCGTACCAGACACACAGAACATAGAACCCCCGTCGCATGGCCCAGGGGCGGCGATCCCGCAGGGCCCAGAGATAGACGGCCAGGAAGGCGGCCATGGAGGCGCTCTCGTAGAGCTGCACGGGATGGCGCCCGACGTGGTCGCCGAGATCGACGGCCCAGGGCAGGGACGTCGGCTTCCCGTAGGTGTCGTCGGCGAGCCCGGCGAAGAAACAGCCGAGCCGGCCGATCGCCAGCCCCAGGCTGAACGAGCCGACGAAGAGGACCCCCGTCGAACCCTTGATCCTCCGAACGGCCTTGTAGAGCTCCACGGCCACGATGGCGCCGACGAGAGCCCCGGCGACGCTGTGCGAGAGCGAGGCCGGAGCCTGGCGCAGGCTGTTGAGCGATCCGGCCGCCCAGGCGCCCGCCGCCGCGCCGGCCGCCAGGGAAATGAAATAGCCGCCGCCGACCTTGCCGGCGATGGTCTGGGCAGCGTCGCGCAATCGCCAGCGGTAGAGCGCCACGCTCATGACCGCCCCGGCCGACCAGGCGAGGAGATCGAAGGGCGTGTGGGCCCAGGGAGCCGTCGGCACATGGATCATCAGGCCGACTGGGCCATGGACGCCGGGCTTCGGCAAGCGCTTGACCTCGGCCTTGGGGCCGGGCTCATGTCCAAAGCGACGGAGATCGCCCATGAACGCCTTCGACTTGACCGGCAAGGTCGCCCTGATCACCGGCGGCAACGGCGGCATCGGCCTGGGCATGGCCACGGGCCTCGCGCGGGCCGGGGCCAAGGTGGCGATCTGGGGGCTCAACCCGGAGAAGAACGCGGCGGCGAAGGCGGCTCTGGAGACCTTGGGCGGCGAGGTCCTGGTCCAGCGAGTCGACGTCGCCGACGAGGCCGCTGTGGTCGCCGGCGTGGCCGAGACGCTCGAGGTTCTGGGGCGATTGGACTTTGTGGCCGCCAACGCCGGAATTGGCGGCGGCGCGCCGTCGTTCGACGAATTCACCACCGAGCAGTGGCGACGGGTGACCACGGTCAACCTCGACGCGGTGTTCTGGACCTTCCGCGAGGCCTGCAAGCACATGGTGGCGCGGGCCAAGGCCGGCGACCCGGGCGGCTCGCTTCTGGTCACCTCCTCGACGTCGGCGATCGACGGCGCGCCGCGCAACCAGGCCTACGCCGCGACCAAGGGCGGGGTGATCGCCATGATCCGCGGCCTGGCGGTGGAGTACGCCCGCTACGGCGTGCGCGCCAACGCCGTGCTGCCGGGGTGGATCCGCTCGGACATGACGGCGGGTCTGCAAGGCTGGGACAAGTTCAATCAGCAGGTGATCACCCGGGTGCCCATGCGCCGTTGGGGCGAGCCGGAGGATTTCGCCGGCATCGCCGTCTACCTCGCCTCGGACGCCTCGCGCTTCCATACCGGCGACAGCTTCGTGATCGACGGCGGCTACACGATCTTCTAGGCCGGCCTTGACGGCCTTTAGGGAAGGGACGGCCAGCTTCGCCAAGGTCCCC
>DASZKO010000185.1:0-31557 GCA_035605655.1 Caulobacteraceae bacterium
GACCAGGAAAAGCACCGCGACGAGCGGCAGCAGCAGGACGATCCACAGGGCCCAGAAGGTCCCCGGGTTCTGGTCGCGGTAGGTCACCGCGTATTGCGAGTGGATGTTGCCGGCGAACAGCGCCCGGATCAGCACCAGGGCGAGTGCGGCGCTGATCACCAGCAGCAGGGGTATCAGACCGCCCATCGCCTACCGCGCGAACACGCTGCGGGTCAGGCAGGAGAAGACCAGCCGCCCGGCCTCGTCCAGGAGGTCGTGCTGGGCGATCACGATGCCCTTGCCTTCGCCGACCGCGTCCTTGCCCATGATCGTCATCCGGCCGCGCAGCAACTCGCCGACCGGCGGGTTGCGCATCCAGCGCAGGGCGTCGACGCCCAGGCGCTTGGTCTGCGGCCAGACGGCGGAGGCCTCCTGCTCGAGGCGCGACCAGATGGCGAACACCATGGCTTCGGGGGCGCCGCGCTCGACACTCCAGGCCGGAGCGAAAGAAGCCGTGAAATTCGCCAGGGCGGCGGGGTCGACCACCGCGACGCCCAAGGAGACGACCATGCCGATGGCGATCTCGTCGAAAGGGGCAGGCATGGGCGGCTCCGGTTGATCGGGCCATCATGGGCCGCGCCGGAGCGGGGGCGCAAGCGGCGCCGCCGTATCGCCGGCCGATGCGAAGCTCTAGATTGGGCCCATGCGACCCCTGCTCGCCGTGATCATCTGCGCCCTCGCCCTGGTCGGGCGCGAGGCGGCGGCCACTCCGGTGCGCGCCCCGCATGTCACCGTCGAGCTGGCCGCCCAGACCGCCGGCGCGGCGCCTGGATCGACCCTCTACGCGGCGGTGATCCTGACCGCCGACAAGGGCTGGCACACCTACTGGCGCAATCCCGGCGACGCCGGCGAAGCCACCAAGATCACCTGGACCCTGCCGGCCGGATGGCCGGCCGGAGAGATCGTCTGGCCGGCCCCGCGGCGCCTGCCGGTCGGCCCGATCATGAACTACGGCTATGAGGGCCGCGCCATCCTCGCCGCGCCGATCGAGATCCCGGCCGGCGCCGCGCCAGGCGCCGGCGCCCACCTGGCGGCGAGCGTCGATTACCTCGTCTGCGCCGAGGTGTGCGTGCCGGGAACCGCCAAGGTCGACCTCGCCCTGCCGGTCACCGCCGGCGCCCCGCCGCTCGATCGCACGTGGGGCAAGATCATCACCGACGCCCTGCTGGCGGCGCCCAAGCCGGCCGGACTGGACGCGAAGTTCCGCTACGCCGGCCCGCTGACCCTGGCCGTCGCCGGACCGGCCCTGACGGGCGTGAAGCCCTCGGACGTCTATTTCTATCCCTATTCCGACACCCTCATCGACCAGGCCAAGCCGCAGGCGGTGGAACGTGGCCCGCGCGGCCTCACCCTGACGCTGGCGAGCGGGTCCGCCGGCGCCCACGCCGCTTCGGTGGCCGGGGTGCTGGCGGTCGATAACAAGGCCTACGAGATCACCGCCACGCCGGGACCGGCGCCGGCCGGGGCGGGCGGCCTTGGCGCGCTGGGCAAGCGCCAGGGTCTCGGCCTGCCGGTCGCGCTCGTCTTCGCCTTCCTGGGCGGGGTGATCCTCAACCTCATGCCGTGCGTGTTCCCGATTCTGTCGATGAAGGCCGCCGCCCTGGCGCGGCGCGGCGGCGGAGCGGCGCGAGGCGAGGGCCTGGCCTTCCTGGGCGGGGTGCTGATCACCTTCCTGGGACTTGCCGGCGCCCTGATCGCCGCCCGCAGCGCCGGCGAGGCGGTGGGCTGGGGCTTCCAGCTTCAGTCGCCGCTCACCGTCGCCCTGCTCGCCCTCGTGATGCTGGCCGCCGCCCTCAACCTTTCCGGGCTCTACGAGATCGGGACCTCGGCCCAGGGCCTGGGGTCCGGTCTGGCGGCGCGGGGCGAGATCGTCACATCGGCCCTCACCGGGGCCCTGGCGGTGGTGGTGGCCGCGCCGTGCACGGCCCCGTTCATGGGCCCGGCCCTCGGCTTCGCTCTCACCCAGGGGCCGGCGTCAGCCCTCGCCGTTTTCCTGGCGCTGGGGGCCGGATTCGCCGCCCCGTTCACCGCCATAGCCCTGAGCCCCGCGCTGACCCGCCGGCTGCCGAAGCCGGGACCGTGGATGGACGGCCTGAAGAAGGCCCTGGCCTTCCCGATGTACGCCGCCGCCGCCTGGCTGGCCTGGGTGCTCGCCCAGCAGACCGGGCCGATCGGCCAGGCGCGCCTCTACGCCGCCGCCCTCGCCCTGGCCCTGGCCGCCTGGCTGTTCGGCGTCGACCAGAGACGGCGGGCGGCCGGCGAAGGCCGCGGCCTCGTCCCGGCGGCGGGCGCCGCCGCGAGCCTGATCATCGCCCTGGCCGTCGTCGGCGCCGCATCCTTCGAACCGCCGCACGGGGCGTCCGCGAGCGCGGTCCCGGCCCCCGGCAAGCTCGCCGCGACGCCCTACAGCCCCGATCGCCTCGCCGCCCTGCGCACGGCGGGCACGCCCGTGCTGGTCAATTTCACCGCCGCCTGGTGCGTCACCTGCCAGGTGAACGAACGGATCGCCTTTTCGAGCCCCGACGTCGCGGCGGCCATGAAGCGGGCCGGAGCGATCTATATGGTCGCCGACTGGACGAACCGCGACAGCGCCATAGCCGGGGCCCTGGCCGACCAGGGCCGCATCGGAGTGCCGCTCTATCTCTACTATGCGCCCGGCGCGGCCGCGCCGCAGGTGCTGCCGCAACTGCTCACGCCGGCCATTCTCGTCGGGGCGCTTTCGACCAAGGCCGGCTGAGGCTCCTTGCCGCGCGGGTGGCGAGCGGCTAAGCGCGCGCAGCATGACCGATGAGGCCTCTTCCCGACCGGTGGCGCGCGCGCCGCGCGGCTTTCAGGACCGCCGCGCCGACGTCCTGACCGTCGAGCGGCGGATCGTCGCGGCGGTGAGCGAGGTCTATGAGTCGTTCGGCTTCGAGCTCCTCGAGACCGGGGCCTTCGAATACGCCGACGCCCTGGGGAAGTTCCTGCCCGACGCCGAGCGGCCGAACGCCGGGGTGTTCGCCCTCCAGGACGACGACGAGCAGTGGCTGGCCCTGCGCTA
Source organism: Caulobacteraceae bacterium (assembly GCA_035605655.1). GTDB lineage: Bacteria > Pseudomonadota > Alphaproteobacteria > Caulobacterales > Caulobacteraceae > Acaudatibacter. Next base: position 3,080 of record DASZKO010000185.1, read on the forward strand.
CGATCTCACCGCCCCCCTGGCGAGGTTCGCCGCCGAGAATTGGGCGAGCCTCGCCAAGCCGTTCCGCCGCTACGCCTTCGGCCCGGTGTGGCGCGACGAGAAGCCGGGGCCGGGGCGCTATCGGCAATTCATCCAGTGCGACGCCGACACCGTCGGGTCGGCCCGGCCCGAGGCCGACGCCGAGATCATCGCCATGGCCGTGGCCGGCTATGCGGCGGCGGGTCTGCCGGCCGACGCCTTCGTGGTGCGCATCAACAACCGCAAGCTCCTCAACGGCCTGATGACCGCCTTCGGCGTCGAGGACGAGGGCCAGAGGCTGGCGGTGCTGCGGGCGGTGGACAAGCTCGACCGGCTGGGGTCGCGCGGCGTCGCCGACCTGCTGGGGGCCGGACGGCTCGACGAGTCGGGGGCCTACACCAAGGGCGCGCAGCTGGCGGTGGCGGCCAAGGATGGCGTCCTGGCCTTCATCGAGGCGGCGGGGACCTCGCGCTCGGGCACCCTGCACAACCTCGCCGGGGTGATCGGCGGCTCGGCCGAGGGCGAGGCGGGCTTGAAGGAGCTGGAGCGGATCGGCGCGGCCCTCGACGGCCTCGGCGTCGGCGAGGCCCGGGCCCCCTTCGACCCCGCCGTCGTCCGCGGCCTGGAATATTACACCGGCGCGGTCTTCGAGGCCGAACTCAATCGTCCGATCACGGACGAGCGTAGCGAGACGGTGCGGTTCGGCTCGATGGGCGGCGGAGGGCGCTATGACGGCCTGGTGGCCCGGTTCACCGGCCAGGCGACGCCGGCGACGGGCTTTTCGTTCGGCGTCTCGCGCCTGGCCGCGGCGCTGGCGGCGGCGGCGGCCGACGGGGGAGAGGCGCCGCGCGGACCAGTGGTGGTCATCGCTTTCGACGAGGGCCGGATGGGCGACTATTTCGCCATGGCCGGCGAATTGCGCGCCGCCGGCCTGGCGGCCGAGGTCTATCTGGGCGAATCCGGCCTGCGCGCCCAGCTGAAGTACGCCGATCGGCGGGCCTCGCCGGCGGCGGTGATCCGCGGCGACGACGAGATCGCCGCCGGCACCGTGACCATCAAGGACCTCGACCTCGGCCGCGCCCTGGCGGCCGGCATCGCCGACAACCGCGCCTGGCGCGAAGATCGTCCCGGCCAGGTGACCGTGCCGCGCGGCGAGCTGGCGAGCGCCGTGCGCAGGATCGTGGACGCCGCCCGATGAGGCTGGAGGCGAGCGTTCCGGCGAAGGTGCTCGCCGCCGTGCGGGGGCCTTTCGCGGCGGCCGGCGGGACAAGCTTCAACGCCCCGATCGCCGAGCCGCTCAGTCTCTATCTCGACCTCGCCGGCGAGGCCCTGCGCGAGCGGCTGTTCCTGGTCCAGGGACCCGGACGCGAGGAGTTCTGCCTGCGCCCGGACTTCACCCTGGCGACCGCCCGCGCCCACATCGCCAGCGGCGCCGCCTCTGGTCGCTACGGCTACGAGGGTCCGGCGTTCCGCGTCGCCCCAGCCGGCGGCGGCCGGACCGAGCAGTTCCTGCAGATCGGCCTGGAAGCCTATGAAGACGGCGACGCGCCCAGCGCCGATGCGGCCATGGCCCGCCTGGCCTGGGAGGCCGCGCTCGCCGGCGGGCGCGAAGACCTCTCCCTGCTGTTCGGCGACGTGGCCCTGTTCGCCGCCTTCCTCGCCGCCATCGAGATCGCCGAGCCGGTGGCCGCCCGGCTGCGGACCGCCTTCGCCCATCCCTGGCGCCTGGCCCGCGAACTGGACACCGCCAAGGCCGATGGGGAAGCGGACGAGGGACCCCTGGCCGGACTGCTGCGCGGACTGGGCGAGCGCGAGGCGGCGGCGGTTCTCGAGGAGATCTGGGCCCTGGCCGGCATCCAACCGGTGGGCGGGCGCACGGCGCCCGACATCGTCCGTCGCCTGGCCCGGCGCGCCGCGGCCGGATCGGCGCCGCGGCTGAGCACGGCGGAATCGGACATGATCGGTCGCTACCTGGCGATCGTCGACGAGCCGGCGGCGGCCCTGGCGGCGGTCGCGGCCCTGGCCGGCGGCGGGACCGGACCCCTGGCGGCGGTCCTGGCGGCCTGGGAGCGGCGCCTGACCGCGCTCGGCGAGGCGGGCGCGGGCCGGCGGCGGCTGGCCACAGCCTTCGCCCGCGGCTTCGGCTACTACGACGGGGTGCTGTTCGAGGTCCGCAGCGAGGCCCTCGGTCAGGACCAGCCGGTGGCCGCCGGCGGCCGCTACGACAGCCTGCCGGCGCGGCTGGGATCCCCTCTGCCGACGGGGGCGGTGGGCTGCATGGTCCGGCCGGGGCGGGCCTGGCGGGACGGCGAGCCGTGAGCGCGCCGCTGATCTTCGCCGTCCCTTCGAAAGGCCGGCTCAAGGACCAGGTCGAGGCGTGGCTGGCCGATTGCGGCGTGAGCCTCCGACCGGCCGGTGGGGCGCGCGGCTACCAGGCGGCCCTCGAGGGGTTCGCCGGACTGGAGGTGCGCCTGGCCTCGGCCGCCGACATCGCCGCCGGGCTGGCGGCCGGAGAGATCCATCTGGGGGTCACCGGCGAGGACCTGCTGCGCGAGGTGGAAGGGGCCGGTCGCCTGCTGCTCATGGCGCTCGGCTTCGGGCGCGCCGATCTGGTGGTGGCCGCGCCGCGCAGCTGGATCGACGTGGCGACCATGGCCGACGTCGACGACCTGGCCCACGACATCCTGGCCCGCACCGGCCGGCGCCTCAGGGTGGCGACGAAATATCCCGCCCAGACCCGGGCCTTTTTCGCGCAGCGCGGCGTGGCCGACTACCGCATCGTCGAGTCCACCGGGGCCACCGAGGGCGCGCCCGCCGCCGGCCTGGCCGAGCTGATCGTCGATATCACCACCACCGGCGCCACCCTCGCCGCCAATGGTCTCAAGGTGCTGGCCGACGGCCTGATCCTGAGCAGCCAGGCCCGGCTCGCCGCCGGGCTCGGGGCCCTGTGGAGCGCGGAGGCCCTGGCCTTGGCGCGCCGCCTGCTGGCCGTCTTCGAGGCCCGCGCCCGCGGACACGACGTGGCCAGCCTGATCTGGCCAGCCGCCCAGGACCGCGCCGCCCGCGCCGCGGCGGCGGCCTTCGCCCAGGCCGGCGAGGCTCGGGCCAACGGGGCCCTCATCGCCCGCGCCGATCTCTTCGCCGCCATGGAGGCCCTGGCCCGGGCGGACGTCGGTCCGGTGAGCGTCACCCAGCCGGCCTATGTGTTCGAGCCGCGCGGCGAGGCGGCCGACCGCCTCGTCGCGGCCGTGGGCGCTCAATCCGGCCATTGACAGCGGCGGCGAACTGCCGCTCACCTTCCCCTGCGGCGATCACGGGCCACGACAAAGAGTTCCGCGATTCGCCGGCGTTTTCGGGGATGAGACGCCTGAATAACGGGACACCCGCCGCGTGAGACCCGCGGCGGGTGTTTCCATGTCTGGGCGGCCGCTAGGCCGTGGCCGCCCGCTGCAGGGCTTCGAGGGCCAGGGCGCGGACGGCCTTGTAATCGAGCTTGCCGTTGGGGGCCCGGCCGACCGGGGCGACGACGAGTTCGCGCGGGGCCTTGTAGGCGGCCAGATGCTCGCGCACGTGGCCGGAAATCGCCTCCAGGGTGACGCTGTGGCCGGGTCCGACCTCGACCACCGCGCAGATCCGTTCGCCAAAGCGCGGATCGGGCAGGCCGACCACGGCGGCGTCGCGCACGCCGGGGTAGCGCTTGATGGCCTCCTCGACCTCCTCCGGAAAGACCTTCTCGCCACCGGTGTTGATGACCTGGGAGCCGCGGCCCAGCAGGCGCAAGGTTCCGTCGGCCTCGACGGTGGCGAAATCGCCCGGCACCGACCAGCGCCGGCCCTCGACCTCCCAGAAGGTGCGGGCGGTCTTCTCGGGGTCCTTGTAGTAGCCGACCGGCAGGAAGCCTGAGACGGCCAGCAGGCCGCGTTCGCCGGAGCCCGGCTCGACGCGCCGGCGATCCTCGCTGAACACCGCGGTGTTGAGCCCGAGCATGAATTTCGCGGTCTCGGCCGTGGCGCCGGCCGCCGAGGTCGAGGCTCCCAGACCCACCGCTTCGGAGGAGCCCAGGCTGTCGAAGATGCCGATCTGAGGCAGGTGGCGCAGGAGACCCTGCTTGTTCTCGTTGCTCCACATGGTGCCCGAGGAGCCCAGGCGGGTCAGGCCGGAGAGATCCCAGCGGCCGGGATTGCGGTCCAGGGCCTCGAGCATCGGCTGGGCGAAGGCCATGCCGACGATGGCCGCGGAAACGGCGCGCAGCCGCGCGGCCTCGTTCCAGAACTCGATGGCGTCGAAGTGGCGCGACGGCAGGCAGGCCACCGTCCCGGCGGTGGTCAGGACCATGAGGGCGGTGAACTGGGCGGTGCCGTGCATGAGCGGCGCGGCGGCGATGTTGACGCCAGGATTGGCCGCGGCGGCCCGCACGCCTGCCTCCTCGAGGCTGGCCAGGGGCGGGATCTCCATCAGCAGGTTGCCGCCGCCGCCAAGGACGCTGAAGAGGTCGTCCTGGCGCCACATGACGCCCTTGGGCATGCCGGTGGTGCCGCCGGTGTAGAGGATGAGGAGATCGTCGCCGCTGCGGCCCCACGGCGCCTCGACCTTGCCGATATCGCGATCGGCCAGGCTCTCGTAGTCGATGGCGAACTCAGGGACCGGCCAGCCGGGCTGGGCGACCGCGATCCACGCCTTCACCCGGGGAAGCGAGGCGCGGATCTGCTCGACGGTGGGGGTGAAGGCGGTGTGGAAGATCACCGCCTCGGCGTCGGCGTTGTCGAACAGGTAGATCAGTTCGTCGGCGACATAGCGGTGGTTGGTGTTGACCGGGACGAGGCCGGCCTTGAAGGCCGCGAAGTAGGTCTCGAGGTATTCGGGGGCGTTGTAGAGATAGGCGGCGACCTTGGCCTGGCGCTGCAGACCGGCGTCCAGCAGGCCTCTCGCCAGACCGCCCGCGCGGCGGCTGAAATCGGCCCAGCTGATCACCCGCTCGCCCTGAATCTGGGCCGGCCGGTCCGGAACCGCGGCCGCCACGGTCTCCCAAAGATCGGCGTAGTTCCACACGGTCAGCACACTCCCTTGGTCGGAGAAGACGACAAGCATTGGCCGGCCGTCGCGGGGGAAGTCAACGGACCTTCACATCCGCATGGCGTCCGTGGCTGGGCCGGCGTTGGCGACGGTCAACCGGACCCTGAGCGTCCCGGCCCGCGCGAAGGTGAGAGCCACCATCGGCCGATCGCCCAGGCGCAGGGGCCGGGCGAGGTGTTCGAACATCAGATGGTAGCCGCCGGGGGCGAGCACCGAGCGGCCGCCCGCCGGAATGGCCAGGAACGGGACCGAATCCATGATCATGACGCCGCCGACCTCTCGGCTCCGGTGGAGGGTGACCCGCGCCGCGACGGGACTGGCCGCCGAGATCAGCCGATCGGGCCGCCGGCCGTGGTTGACGAGCGTGAGGTAGCCGGCGCCGTTCATGCCCGCCGCCGCCGGACGCATCCACCCGCCCTGGATGGCGACGGGCGAGACGGGCGCGGCCGCCGGCGCCGTGAGGGCGACAAGGCCGATCAGGATCGCGCCGACGAGCGTTCTCATCCGGCGACCGCTCGCCGGCCGCCGCCGCGCACGAAGAGGAGGCCGATCAGGCCCACGACCAGGAGGCCGACGATGGTCGCGAAGCCGCCCTGCTGGGTCTTGAAGATGCGGGTGCCCTGATTGACCAGGAAGGGTCCCAGCCAGCTCGTGGCGGCCCCCGAGAGCGCGTAGACGCCGAAGAAGGCGCCGGTGCGCTCCGGCGGCGTGAGGCGGGTCAAACGCGTGCGGCTGGAGGCGAACTGGGCGGTGATGAACACCGCGTTGGAAAAGCCGATGAGCAGGAAAATCCACTCCGGCACGGTGCGGAAAAAGGGTCCGTTCCACAGCGGGGCGTGGGCGGCCACGTCCCAATGCCAGAAGAACAGGATGCGGTCGGGGGCCATGCCCAGGAAGGCGATGAGCCCCAGGATCGACATGAAGATTTCGATCTGGACCGCCCGCTTGGGTCCCAAACCGTTATCCAGCCAGCGGCCGACGAAGCCGCCGAGCACGGCGAGCACCGACAGGATGATCCCGAAGAACAGCATCTCGAGGGCGCGCCACTTCATCACCCCGACGGCGTAGACCCCGGCGTAGATCAGCACCGCGGTCATCCCGTCGTAGTAGAACATCCGGGCCGACAGATAGACCGCCGCATCGCGGAAGTGGCCGACCGTCCTGACCATCCGCCACAGCTCCGTGGCCCCGCCTCTGAAGGCGACGAGGGGATTGATCCCGGTCCTGGGCGCATCGGGGGTGAAGAAGAAGAGTGGCACGGCCCCCACCGCGAAAAGACCGGCGGCCAGGAGGGCGACGACCCGCTCCGGCTCGTGCAGTTCGCGGCTGAGGCCAAACAGCGGGGTCTTGGGCACCCAGCCCCAACTCGCCGTCTGCGGGAGGCCCGGCAGGGCGAAGGCCCAGGCGGTGAAGCCCAGCGCCAGGACCGCGAAGAGGTTGGCGAGCGCCAGGGCGAGGCCCGACGCCTTGTGCGCCGCGCCAAGGCCGGCGGCCCGCACCAGGAGGGAATTGTGCAGCACCTCCGACCAAGTGAAGAGGATGCCGATGGCGGTGGTGATCGCCAGGGTCGCGGTCACCGTGAGGCCGGTGTGGTCGGCCTTGGTCCACCATAGCGAAGCGATCAGCGGGACCATCAGGACGACGATCAGGCCCAGCCACAGCTTGCGTCCGCCGAGCTTGTCGATCGAGGCCCCGAGGAAGGGCGCTGTGACCATCACCGCCCACCCCGAATACTGGCTCCACTGGGAAATGACTTCCTGGCCCTTGACCGGATCACCGACCACCGTGGCGGCCAGGTAGGGCATGAAAATGTAGATGGTGATCAGGATGACGTAGGGGTCGCGGACCCCTTCGAAGAGGGCCCAGCACGCCCCGCCGAACGGCAGTTTTTCGTCGTGGGACGTCGGCAGGATGGCGGCCGCGCCGAGGTCGGCCTCCTGGATGATCTCGCTCAATCACGCCTCCTCAGCCGACCCGGCCAGCCCCACCCTAAACGAGGATCGGCGGGGGCCAAATCGTCATCGGCCGGCGCCATGAAATGAACACGGGAACCAATCGCGCCGAACACGCCTCTCACTGCGTCGCCCCGAGGTTTGCAGAGAGCTCGCCGCCATGAAGATTGCCCAAGTCGCCCCCCTCTACGAGGCCGTACCCCCCAGGCTCTATGGCGGCACCGAGCGGGTCGTGGCGAACCTCACGGACGCCCTCGTCGAGCTTGGCCACGAGGTGACGTTGTTCTCCAGCGCCGACGCCCAGACCCGGGCCGAACTCGTCCCGGTCCGCGACCAGGCGATCCGGCTCGATCCCGCCCTGCTGAAATCCGATATGGCCGCTCATCTGACGATGCTGCACGAAGTGCGCCGCCGCCAGCGCCAGTTCGACATCATCCATTTTCACACCGATATGATCCACTTCCCGCTGTTCGAGGCGATCGCGCCGCGAACGCTGACCACCCTGCATGGCCGCCTCGACCTGAAGGACCTGCCGGAGGTCTACCGGCGGTGGCCGAAGTATCCCCTGGTGTCGATCTCCGACGTCCAGCGCGCGGCCCTGCCCTTCGCCAACTGGGTCGGCACGGTCTATCACGGCATGCCCGAGGCCCTGTTCGAGTTCTCCGACGCGCCGCGGGGCTACCTCGCCTTCCTGGGACGGATTTCGCCGGAGAAGGGGGCCGACCGGGCGATCCACATCGCCAGTCGGCTGGGCATGCCACTGAAGATCGCCGCCAAGGTGGACGCCGCCGACACCGCCTATTTCGAGGCCTGCATCCGACCCCTGTTGCACGATCCCCTGATCGAATTCGTCGGCGAGATCGGGGATGCACGAAAATCAGAGTTCCTCGGCGGGGCGATGGCCCTGCTCTTCCCGATCCAGTGGCCCGAGCCGTTCGGCCTGGTGATGATCGAAGCCATGGCCTGCGGCACCCCGGTGATCGGCTATCGTCACGGCTCGGCGCCGGAGGTGATCGACGACGGCGTGACCGGGTTCCTGGTCGACGGCGAAGATGGGGCGGTCGCGGCGGTCGCCCGCGCCCGGAACCTCGACCGGCGAGAGGTGCGGCGGCGATTCGCCCGCCGGTTCTCGGCCACGGCCATGGCCCGCGGCTATCTCGACCTCTACGCCGACCGCCTGGCGCGGTGCCCCTATGCGCCCGAGCTTGCCTCGTCCGGCGGCGCGGCCGAAAACCAGGACACCGTCGCCAACACCGCCTGAAGGGCCCCGTTCGCCCCATGGATGATCTCGCCGTTCCCGCCAGCCTGGACCCAGACGAGGCCGTCCATGGCGGGGAAGACATTCAGCGCCTGTCCCTCAAGGACGGCGACACCTTTCTGGTCGCCGACGCCTGGGGAGACGTGGGCGGCGGCGCCGACGGGATGTTCATCGGCGACACGCGGATTCTGTCGCGCTTCCGTCTGCTGATCGGGGAGAAGCGCCCCTCGCGCCTGTCCTTCGGCCTTTCGCCAGACAACGCCGCCTTCACCGTCAACAGCGCCAATCGCGCCCTGCCGCCGGTGGGCGGGACAGCCACGCCGCGCGGGGTGATCCACGTCGAGCGCAAGCGCTGCCTGTGCGCCGGTCGGCTCTATGAGCGGGTGCGCCTGACCAACTTCGGCCTCGACGAGGTCATGGCCCCGATCGCCTTCGAGTTCGACGCCGATTTCCGCGACATGTTCGAGGTGCGTGGCATCTCGCGCCTGATGCGCGGAGTGATGCACGAGGCCGAGCTCACCGGCCGCGGGGCGATCCTCGCGTATGACGGACTCGACGATGTGCGGCGAACCTCGGTGATCGCCTTTTCCGAACCGCCGTGGCGACTCAGCTCCCGGCGGGCCGACTTCATGCTCCCGGTCACGCCTGGGCGGCGGGTCGATCTCTACCTGGAGGTCGGCGTCACCGCCGAACATCCGCCCGAGGTCACGCGGTTCGAGCGGGCCTTGGCGAGCGCCCGAATGGGGGTGCGCGACTTCCGGACCAGCGGCGCCCAGGTGATCGCCTCGGACGGGGCCTTCAACGCCTGGCTCGAACAGTCCCGGATCGATGTGGCCGTGCTGACCACCCAACTGCCCACCGGACCGTATCCGTATGCCGGAATCCCGTGGTTTTCGACCCCGTTCGGGCGCGACGGGATCATCTGCGCCTGGCAGATGCTGTGGCTCGATCCGTCCCTCGCCAAGGGGGTGCTGAGCTATCTGGCCGCCCGCCAGGCCGAGCATGTCTCGACCTTCGATGACGCCACGCCGGGCAAGATCATGCACGAGACCCGGCGCGGCGAAATGGCGGCGCTGAAGGAGATTCCCTTCGCCCTCTACTACGGCGGGGTCGACACCACGCCGCTGTTCGTGGCCCTCGCCGGAGCCTATTACGAGCGGACCGGGGATCTCGCCTTCATCGACAAGCTCTGGCCGCACCTGCTCGCCGCCACGGCGTGGCTGGAGAGCTCCGGGGATTCCAACGGCGACGGGCTGATCGACTATGCCCGCGCCGAGGCGAGCGGCCTGTCCAACCAGGGCTGGAAGGACAGCATCGATTCGATCTTCCATGCCGACGGCCGCCTGGCGACGGGGCCGGTGGCCCTGGTCGAGGTGCAGGGCTACGCCTTCGCCGCTTGGCGGGCGATGGCGGCCATGGGCTTGGCTCTGGGCGATCCCGAGGCGCGGGGCTGGGCGGCGCGGTCCAAGGCCATGCGCGAGGCGGTCGAAGCCCGCTTCTGGCTGAAGGATCTCGGCTTTTACGGGCTCGCCATCGACGGCGAGGGCGAGGTCTGCAGGGTGGAAGCGTCCAACCCCGGTCACCTGCTGTTCGTCGGCCTGCCCGAACCCGCCAGGGCCAAAAAGGTCATCCGCCGTCTGCTTTCACCGGACTTCGATAGTGGCTGGGGTCTGCGCACCCTGGCGGCCGGCGCGGTCCGCTACAATCCGATGTCCTACCACAACGGCTCGGTGTGGCCGCACGACACGGCCATCGCCCTGGCCGGCATGGCTCGGTACGGCGAGCGAGCGGGGATGAACAAGGTCATGGCCGACCTCTGCGAGGCCTCGCGGACCTTCGACAACAGGATGCCCGAGCTGCTGTGCGGCTTCGAACGCGAACCGGACGAGCCGCCGATCGCCTATCCGGTGGCTTGCATGCCCCAGGCCTGGTCGGCCGGATCGACATTCATGATGTTGTCGGCGAGCCTGGGCCTCTCCATCGACGCCCGTCGCCGCGAAGTGCGCATGGTGCGGCCCTATCTCCCAAAGGGGGTGGAACGAATCAGCCTGGAGGGGCTTGATATCGCAGGCTCGACCGTGGACATCGAAGTCCAGCGGCTGGGCGAACGCGCCGCCGTCACGGTCGGGCCGGGAAGCGACGGTTCGGTGACGGTCGTGGTCGAGGAGTGAGCGGGACGTCCTGAAGGTTTCGTCGGGGAGATCGATGGCCACCACCGCCCGCTCGCCACGATCCGGCGCGGACCTGCAAGCGCCTCCGGCGCCGCGTCTGGATATGATTTCGCTGTTCGTCGATCTCGACGGGACGATCTCGCCGCTCGAACTCACCCCCCAGGCGGTCGGCCCCGACCACGAGCGACGCCGCTTGCTCGACCATCTGCTTGCCCGCCTCGAGGGCCGGCTGGCGGTGGTCAGCGGCCGAACCCTCGCTGACCTCGACCGGGTGCTGGAAGGCCGCATACGCTCGCTGGGCGCCGTGCATGGACTGGTCCGCCGGGCGGCCGACGGGCGCATATTCGAAGCCGTCGCATCGCCGCGCATGGCCGAGGCCCTGAATGCCTTGCGCGCCTTCGCGGCGAGCGATCCGGCTCTCCTGGTGGAGGACAAGGGCGCGGCCGCGGCCCTGCATTACCGCCGCCATCCCGAAGCCGGGCCGGCGAGCCGCGATCTCGTCGCCACCCTGGCCGATCGCCTGGGCCTCGCGGCGCGCTTGGGGGACATGGTCGCCGAGCTTCGCGAGCGGGGGCCGGACAAGGGCTCGGTCGTCGCCGCCTTCATGGCCGAGCCACCGTTCGCCGGCCATCCGCCGGTCTTTCTCGGCGACGATCTCACCGACGAGGACGGCTTCGCCGCCGCCCAGGCCCTCGGCGGCTACGGAGTGGTGGTCGGTCCACGCCGGCCGACCGCGGCGCGCTATGCGCTCGAGGACGTGGCGCAGGTGCGCGCCTGGCTCGCCGCCGGACTGGACGGACCGGCTTGAACGACCTCGATCTCGCCCCCATCGGCAATTGTGCGATCAGCGCCCTGATCGACCGGCAGGGGCGGTTCGTCTGGTGCTGCGCGCCCAGGGTCGACAGCGACCCGCTCTTCTCCCAGTTGCTCAGCGGCTCCGATCCCGCCGACGAGACCGCGCGGGGCCTGTGGGCGGTGGAGATGGTTGGGCCGCAGACCGCCAACCAGGCCTATCTGCGCAACACCGCGGTCCTGCGCACCGAGATTACCGACGCGGCCGGGGCCAGCGCCGAGATCATCGATTTCTCGCCGCGCTTCCGCCTTTACGACCGCGGCTATCGCCCGGCCTCGTTCATCCGCCTGATCCGGCCGCTGTCGGGGACGCCGCGGATCCGCATGCGCCTGCGTCCGACCTGCGACTGGGGGGCCAGCGATGCGGCCCACACCAGCGGCTCCAACCACATCCGCTACGCCGGCAAGGATGTGACCATGCGCCTGACAACCAACGCGCCGGTCTCCCACATCATCGATGAGCGTATCTTCCGACTGGAAGCGCCCATCGCCTGTTTCCTGGGCCCCGATGAGCCCTTCCAGGGCGAGGTGCTGTCGACCGCCAACCGAATGCTCAGCGACACCAGCGCCTACTGGCGGGAGTGGGTGCGCTCCCTGGCGGTGCCCCTGGACTGGCAGGAGGCGGTGATCCGCGCCGCCATCACCCTGAAGCTGTGCGCGTACGAGGAGACCGGGGCCATCGTCGCCGCCTTGACCACCTCGATTCCGGAGGCCCCCGGCAGCGGCCGCAACTGGGACTATCGCTACTGCTGGATCCGCGACGCGTACTACGTCGTCCAGGCGCTCAATCGGCTGGGCGCCGTGGACATCATGGAGAACTATCTCGGCTACCTGCGCAACATCATGGATGCGGCGGTCGGCGGCCATATCCAGCCGGTCTACGGCGTCGGTTTCGAGCCGATCCTCACCGAGCGGACCATCGACACCCTGCCGGGCTACCGCGGCATGGGCCCGGTGCGCGTCGGCAACCAGGCCCACGAGCACATCCAGCACGATGTCTACGGCCAGATCGTGCTCTCCACCGCCCACGCCTTCTTTGACGAGCGGCTGCTGCGGCCGCCCACGCGGGCCGATTTCGAAGCGCTCGAACGCCAGGGCGAGCGGGCCTTCGCGGTCCACGCCACACCGGACGCCGGCCTGTGGGAACTGCGGACGCGGGCGGCGGTCCACACCTATTCGGCAGCCATGTCGTGGGCCGCCTGCGATCGGCTGGCCAACGTCGCCGAGGCGCTGGGCCTCGCCGACCGCGCCAAGCTGTGGAGCGAGCGCGCCGCCCTGATCCGGACGGCCATCGAGGCCAAGGCCTGGGACGAGAAGGGGCAGCATTTCGCCGCCACCTTCGGCGGCACGGAACTGGACGCCAGTCTCACCCAACTCGTCGACCTGCGCTTCCTGCGCCCCGACGACCCACGCCATCGCGAGACCCTCAAGGCGCTCGAAAAGCGTCTGCGACGCGGCTCGAACTTCATGCGCTACGATCAGCCGGACGACTTCGGCCTGCCGGAAACGGCTTTCAACTTCTGCACCTTCTGGTTCATCGAGGGCTTCTACCTGATCGGCGAAGTGGACGAGGCCCGGCGGCTGTTCGAGGAAATGCTGACCCGTCGCAACAACGCCGGCCTGTTGTCGGAAGACGTCAGCCTCGCCGACGGCTCCCTGTGGGGGAACTATCCCCAGACCTATTCGCTTGTGGGATTGATCAACTGCGCCGTGCTGTTGAGCCGGCCGTGGAGTTCGGTGCGATGAGCCGCCTGATCGTGGTCTCGAATCGGGTCAACGCGCCCGAGCGAAAGACCAAGGCGCCGGCGGGAGGGCTGGCCGTCGCCCTGTGCGCCGCCTTGCGGGAATACTCGGGCTTCTGGTTCGGCTGGAGCGGCAAGACCGTCGAGACCTTCACCGGCGAGTTGGATACGCGGGTGGTCGACGACATTCCGCTGGTCACCGTGGACCTCGAGGAAGCCGATTTCCAGGAATACTACAACGGCTTCGCCAACGGCGCCCTGTGGCCGCTGTTCCACTACCGGATCGACCTGACCGCCTACGATCGCTCCTTCGGCGAGGGCTACGAGCGGGTCAACCGGCGCTTCGCCCAGACCTTGGCCCCCCTCATCGAGCCGGACGACCTGATCTGGGTGCATGATTATCACATGATCCCGCTTGGCCGGGAGCTGCGGCGCCTGGGGGTGACCAATCCCATCGGCTTTTTCCTCCATATCCCGTGGCCGGCGGCCCAGCTCATCACCACCCTTCCGCGCCACAGGCGACTGGTGGAGGCCTTGTTCGACTACGACCTCGTCGGCTTTCAGACCGACGAATGGCTGTGGGCGTTCGAATCCTATGTGCTGGGCGAGGCGGGGGGCCAGTGGTCGACGGACGGCCGGCTGGAAGCGTTCGGCTCCAAGCTGCGGGCCCGGATCTTCCCGATCGGCCTGGACTTCGACACCTTCGAGACCCTGGCGAACTCGCCGGTGGCCATTCGCGCCCATGCCCGGATGGCCGCTCACAGCGTATTCCGCCAACTGATCATCGGCGTCGACCGGCTGGATTACTCCAAGGGCCTCGAAGAGCGCCTGCTCGGGTTCGAACAGTTCCTCCTGGACAACCCCGAACTGCGGCGGGAGGTGCTATACCTGCAAGTGGCCCCCACTTCGCGCGAGGAGGTCGGGGCCTATCAGGAGCTGAGGGGCCGCATCGACGGACTCGCCGGACGGATCAACGGCCAGTGGGCCGACGTCGACTGGACGCCGATCCGCTACGTCCACCGCAACTTCCGCCGCGACGAGTTGGCCGGTCTCTATCGGGCCGCCAAGGTCGGCCTCGTGACGCCGATGCGCGACGGAATGAATCTGGTCGCCAAGGAGTATGTCGCCGCCCAGGATCCGGATGACCCGGGCGTGCTGGTGCTTTCGCGCTTCGCCGGCGCGGCCCGCCAGATGACCGATGCGGTGATCGTCAATCCCTACAGCCGCGAGGAGATGAGCGAGGCCCTCAAGCGCGCCCTGACCATGGACCGCGGCGAGCGCATCCGCCGCTGGGAGCGGCTGATCGCAGGGGTGCGCGCCAATGATGTCCGGGTCTGGCGCGATTCCTTCGTCGACGCCCTCAAGTCGGCCCGGGAGCCGGCCCTGCCCCTTTTCCCCTCGCCGATCTCCGCCCTGCTGCGCGACGCGGTGGAAGGCGAAGCCGCTCCGGTGCATGTGCTGCCGCGTCAGGCCAATCCCCGCCGGCCGCGCAGAGGTCGCCACGACGGTCGTCGGCCCAACCCACGGCCCGAAGAGGCCTGAGGCGAACCTCTTACAGGCCGGGTAGCTTGATCTTTCCCGAACTGCGGCGGGCGATGACGACCTGCTGATTACCGGTGAGGCTCTGGATGCGGGTGGCCTCGGCGGCCGGGTTGACGGGCGTGGAGGTGTTGGCCGCAACGGCCGCTTCGGTGGGCTCGGCGGCGGCCTTGCCGTGGCGCCAGAACATCACCCAGTCGGCGAAGCCCTTGTCCTTGTGGGCCACGGCCCCGAACTCGTCGTCGACCACATAGCGGATCAGGGGATCGGCCTTGTCGGCGCCGGCGCGGGTGACGAGCATCTTTTCGCCTTCGCTGCGGGCCTCCGCCTCGCGCTGGCCCAGGAGCGCCACGCGCGCGGCGCTCTCCGGCTGCAGCTCCTGCGGGCGCGGCTCGCCGGGGGCCGGCGGGCGCAGAGAGAAGTCTGGCGGCACGACGAGGGGGGCCTGGGTCACGACCCGGAATTCGTCCGGTGTCACCTTGCTCATCCCCAAGGCCTTGGAAGCGGTGTTGCAGCCGGAAAGGGCGGCGGCGCCCATGACCAGTGCGACCGCGGCGAGACGATTAACGGGCATGAATGTTCAGGTTCCCATGGCAGGCCGCCCCCGGCCCCCCTCTCGATACTCCAATCACCGACCGCCCGCCAAGGGCGATCAAGCGGCCGTTTGTCGCGGCGCCAGAAAGCCTTCGGCCAGCAGCAGGGCGATACCAACGGTGATCGCGCCGTCGGCGAGGTTGAACACCCAGGGAAAATAGAGAGCCGTGACATCGACGAAATCGACCACCACGCCAAGGCGGATGCGGTCGATGAGGTTGCCCACCGCCCCACCGATGATGAGCCCGATGGCCAGGCCCGAGAAGCTTCGTTCCGCCCGCCGCACCCACACCCCCAGGGCCACCGCGACGAGCAGGGAAAATCCGGCCAGGGCCCATCTGGTCCACGACGCATCGCTCTGGAAAAGGCCGAAACTGACGCCGCGGTTTTCCACCAGGGTGAGGCGCACGGGTCCCCAGATCGGCCGAGGGGCGCCGAGTTCGAGATGGGCCGCGCCGACGATCCACGCCTTCACGGCCTGATCGAGCGCAACGACGGCGGCGGCGAGGCCATAGGCGAGGGTCCCCGGACCGCTGACCGCCTTCATCCGTGGACGCCGTCCCACCAGGCGACGGCGTCGGCGTCGCGCAGGGAAAGGTCGGGATAGCGCGGATCAGTCCCGACCTCGGGGAGGATTCGCCAGGACCTGGCGCACTTGCGGCCCTCGGCCCTGACGGGCGCGACAGCCACCCCGGCGACATCGGGCAGGCGGAACGCCGCCGCCGGCCCCTCCCCGGCGACCAGGACAGCCTGGCTGGTGCGAAAGACTTCGGCGGCCTCGAGCCCGTCGAAGGCCGAGAGCAGCTCGGGATCGGCGATGTGGACCACCGGCGCCGCTTCCAGGGCCGCTCCGATGCGCTTTTCCCGCCGCTCGATTTCGAGGGCGCCGGTGACCACGCGCGTCACCCGTTCGACCCTGGCCCAGCGCGCCGCCTCGGCGTCGTCGCGCCACTCAGGTGGCGTGGCCGGGAACACCCGGGCGCTGTTCACTCCCCCGTCCGGGAAGCGGGTCGCCCAGGCCTCCTCCATGGTGAAGGGGATCACCGGCCCCAGCCATACCGTCAGGCGCTCGAAGGCCCGGGACATCACCGTGCGACAGGCGCGGCGGCGCGGAGAATCCGGCCGGTCGCAGTAGAGGGCGTCACGGCGGATGTCGAAAAAGAGCGCCGACAGATCATTGGAGCAGAACTCGCTCAGGGCCCGCACCGCGTCGGAGAACACCAGGCCCTCGTAGGCGTCGCGAACCAGCCCATCGAGCCGCCACAGGCGATGCAGGATGTAGCGTTCGAGCGGCGGCAAGTCGGCCAAACCCACCGCCTCGGTCTCGGTGAATCCGTCCAGGGCCCCCAGCAGGTAGCGCATCGTGTTGCGCAGCTTGCGATAGGCGTCGGTCGTGGTCTGCAGAATGGTCCGGCCGATCCGCTGGTCCTCGGAGTAGTCGCTGAGAGCGGCCCACAGGCGGAGGATTTCCGCCCCGCTGGCGGCGATGATCTCCTGCGGCTCGACGCTGTTGCCCACCGACTTGGACATCTTCTCCCCCTTCTCGTCGAGGGTGAAGCCGTGGGTCATGACCGCCTTGTAGGGGGCGCGCCCGCGCGTGCCGCAGGCCTCCAGCAGGGAGTGCTGAAACCAGCCACGATGCTGGTCCGACCCCTCGGAGTAGAGATCGGCCGGCCAGTGGCTGTCGGCCCGCCCCTCCAGGGTGAAGGCGTGGGTCGAGCCGGAATCGAACCACACGTCGAGGATGTCGTCGATCTTCTCGTATTTCTCCGGATCGCGGTTGCCGAGGAAATCGCCGGCCGGGCGGGTGAACCAGGCGTCCGCCCCTTCCCTGGAGATCATCTCGACGATGCGGGCGTTGACGTCCGGATCATTCAGGGGCGCGCCGGTCTCCTTGTCGACGAACATGGCGAGCGGCGATCCCCAGGCGCGCTGGCGGCTGATCAGCCAGTCGGGCCGGCTCTCGACCATGGAGCGGATGCGGTTGCGCCCGGCTTCGGGATAGAAGGCGGTGGCGTCGATGGCCGCCAGGGCCGTCTCGCGCAGGGTGGCGCCGCCGTGGATCTCGTCCTTCAGCGGCTGGTCCAGGCGGATGAACCACTGCGGGGTGTTGCGGAAGATCACCGGCGCCTTGGACCGCCACGAATGGGGATAGCTGTGCTCCAGCCGTCCGCGGGCCAGCAGGGCGCCCGCTTCGATGAGCCGCTCGCTCACCGCGGCGTTGGCGGGACCGAACTTGCCGGCCCGCTTGCCCTCGGTTTCCAGGATCGCCAGGCCGCCGAACAGGGGGACACCGGGATAGTAGACGCCGTCCTCGTCGACGGTCTGGGGGATGTCGCGATGGCCCGCGGCGATCCACAGGGCATAGTCGTCGGCGCCATGGCCCGGGGCGGTGTGAACGAAGCCAGTGCCGGCGTCCTCGGTGACATGGTCGCCGGCCAGCATCGGCACGTCGAAGCCGTAGCCTGGATCGAGCTTCGCCAGCGGATGGGCGAGGATCGCGCCAGTGAAGTCGACGCCGTCGGCCAGCTTGCGCCAGCGGGCGACCTTGGCGGCCGCGAACACCGGCTCGGCAAGGGCCTCGGCGAGGACCAGGCGCTCGCCCGCCCGCGCCCAGGGCTGGAACTCCAGGCCGCTTTCGACTTCGACGACCTCGTAGACGGCGTAGGCGATCTTCGGATTGAAGGCGACGGCGCGGTTGGCGGGGATCGTCCACGGCGTCGTGGTCCAGATGACCACGCTCGCCCCCTCCGCGACCTCGGGGCCCTTCACGAGGGGGAACCTGACCCAGACGGTCGGCGAGACGTGGTCGTGATACTCGACCTCGGCGTCGGCGAGGGCGGTGCGCTCCACCGGGCTCCACATCACCGGCATGGAGCCGCGATAGACCTGGCCGGCGGCGAGGAACTTGTGGAACTCGGCGACGATCGCCGCCTCCGAGGCGTAGTCCATCGTCGAGTAGCGACGGGCCCAGTCGCCGACCACGCCCAGGCGCTGGAATTCACGCGACTGGGCCTCGATCCAGCCGGCCGCGTAGTCGCGGCAGCGGGCGCGAAACTCGGCCTTGGAGACCTCGTCCTTGGTCCGACCCTCGGCGCGGAAGGCCTCCTCGATCTTCCATTCGATGGGCAGGCCATGGCAGTCCCAGCCGGGCACGTAGTCGACATCGTAGCCGAGCGCGAAACGCGAGCGGACGACGAAATCCTTCAAGAGCTTGTCGAGCGCGTGGCCGATGTGGATCGGACCGTTGGCGTAGGGCGGTCCGTCGTGGAGCACGAAGAGGGGCGCGCCGACGCCCTGGCGGGCGCGGCGGATATCGCCGTAGAGGCCCTGCCAGCCTTCGAGGATCTTCGGCTCGAGGGTCGGCAGTCCGGCGCGCATGGGAAACGGCGTGGCGGGGAGAAAGACGGTCTCGCGATAGTCGCGCCTGGGGTTTTCGGCGTCGTCGGCCATGGAAATTCCGCTTGGAGGTTCGAGACGGGTGGGGTGAGCTGACCCGGCGCGCGCTGGAATATCCGGCGGCGTCACGCCGGGCGGTTAATTCGCAGAACGGCTCGAACCCGGTTCATCGGCGACCTCCTAGCAGAGGCGGCGCAAGGCGGATAGGCTCCCGTCTCGGCTGGTATGACTTGGGGGCTGAATTCTCATGCGCTTGTTGCTTTTGGCTGGATTTCTCTCGATCGCCGCGCCGCTGGCGCTCGCGCAAACCACGGCCCCGACGTCTTCGCCGCCGGTGGTCGAACCCACCACCCAGGGGACAACCGACATGGGCAGCGCGGCGGAGACGCCGCTGCGCAACGCCAATCTGGTGCGCCAGAGCCTTCCCCCCGTGCTCGTCTCGGCGACCAACGACCCCTACGCGCTCCCGCGGCCGCTCAATTGCGCTACCCTCGACGTCGAGGTCGTCAACCTGAACGGGGCGCTCGGCGATGATCTCGACGCCGGGCCGAGCTCCGGCCATAGGGCCTTGGCGCCCGAGGCCGTGAAGGTCGCCGCCAACGCCCTGATCCCCTGGCAGGGGGTCGTTCGCTTCGTGTCCGGGGCCGACGCCCGCGACCGGAAAATAAGACGGGCGATCATCGCCGGCGTCACCCGGCGCGCCTACCTCAAGGGCCTGGGAGAAGCCAAGGGCTGCGGACTGCCGGCGATGCCGCTGGGCCATCCCCTGCCCCCGCCGCCGGCGCGCCATCCGCGCCCCCGCCCCCATTCGCGCCGCCACTAGCGGAAGTGGCGGGGCCTGACGCCGCCATGATGGCAGGGCCGGCGGCCATCGCCCGCTTCATCGAAACCGGCGTGGCGGCGGCGGTCGCCGATGCTTTCGCCAAGAGCGACGTCGCCATCTTCGAGAATTTCGCCCCGCATCTCTTTGTCGGCCCGGGCGCCGTGAACCGTTGGATCGCGGCGATGGGCGAACATCTCGCCTCGAGCCGCGAGCTGAAGCATCGCTTTGGCGTGGCCCGCGACTTCGCCGTCAGCGGCGATCTGGCCTACTTCTCCCTGCCGACCCATTGGCGCGGGCTGGCCGGCGGGCGCCCTTTTCGGGAGAGAGGCGGCTGGGCGTTCGTTCTCGTGTGGGCGGACGCCAAGTGGCGGGTGCGGAACTACGCCTGGGCGGTCACCGACCTGAAAGTGGGGTGAGACGCCCCTCAGCTGTCCGGCGCGACCCGCTGGCGGGCCTGGGCGGCGTCGCGCCAGATCTGCTCGACCATGACCGGGATGCTCGAGAACTTCTCCTCGGGGCGCAGGAAGGCGATCAGTTCGGTCTCGATGGTCTCGCCGTAGATATCCTCGTCGAAGTCGAACAGCCAGACCTCCAGGCGCGGATCGACCTCGCCGGTGGTCGGATTGACGCCGATGTTGGCCACCCCGCCCAGGCGGCGGCCGTCGGCGAGGCGGGTGCGGGTGGCGTAGACGCCGAACTTGGGCGCGACATAGTCGCCAAGGAGCACATTGGCGGTCGGGAAGCCAAGCTTGCGGCCGAGCTGACGCCCCTTCTGGACCACACCCTCGATGGCGAAGGGCCGGCCGAGGATGGCGCGGGCGACGCCCGGGCGGCCCTCGCGCAAGGCCTCGCGCACGGCGGTGGAGGAGATCTTCACCCCTTCCACGGTCACCGCCTCGGCCACCGATACCGAAAAGCCGAACTCCTCGCCGTAGCGGCGCATCGAATCCGGATCGCCAGTTCGGCCCTTGCCGAAGGAGATGTCGAAGCCCACCGCCACGTGGCGCACGCCCAGCCCCCGCACCAGCACATCGGCGACGAAGTCATGGTCGGAGAAGTTGGCCATCTCGGCGCCGAAGGGCAGCAGGTAGAGCCGCTGGGCGCCCAGGCCCTCGACGATTCGGGCCAGCTGGTGGGGATGGCTCAGCCGAAAGGGCGGGGCGTCGGGCTCGAAGTGCATGCGGGCGTGGGGCTCGAAGCTGATCACACCCACGGGCGCGGCGAGCCTGGCGGCCGCCTCGGTCGCTTCGGCGATGACTTTCTGGTGGCCGAGGTGGACGCCGTCGAAATTGCCGAGCGCCACGGCCGCCCCCTTGTCGGCGGGGGAAAGGTTCTTCCAGCCATGGACCACCTTGAAGGCCATGGGGGCTTTTAGCCGGTTCGCGGCGCTTGGCGAGGCCTCACCAGGCGAGCCGCCCCATGGCGAACGCCGCCGGAACGCCGGCCAGGCGGCGGGCGAGGGCGTCCGGACTCAGACGGCCGTCGGGCCCGATCAGCTCGTCGGCGTGGATGCCGTCGGCGATGAAGAGGGCGTCAAATCCCTGGGCGCCGGCGCCGGCGAGGTCGGTGGCGATGCCGTCGCCCACCGTGAGCACCCGGGCGCGGTCGGCCGCCCGGCCGCTCGCCCGCGCCGCCAGCTCGAGAGCCAGGTCATAGATCGGTCCGAAGGGCTTGCCGGCCATGATCGCCTGGCCGCCCAGAGTCTCGTAGAGGGCCGCCAGAGCCCCGCCGCAATAGATCAGCCGAGGGCCGCGCTGGACCACGAGGTCGGGGTTGGCGCAGATCATCGGCAGCCCGCGGGCGGCGGCGGCGCCAAGCACGCCGCGGTAGTCTTCCGGCGTCTCGGTCTCGTCGTCGTTCGGCCCGGTACAGGCGATGAAGGCGGCCTCATCGGGACCGCTGAAGGCGAGGCCCAGGCCCTCATAGAGCGGCTCGTCGCGATCGGGACCGATGCGCCATGCCGGGCCGGGGGCGCGGGCCGCCAGGAGCGCGCGAGTGACATCGCCGGAGGTGGCGAGCGCCGTCCACGCCCCGCGCGGAACGCCGAGGGCGGCGAGCTGCGCCTCGACCTCGGCGGCCGGGCGCGGAGAGTTGGAAATCAGGATCACCGGCCCGCGCTCCGCTCGCCAGCGGCCCAGGGCGGCGCAGGGGATGTCGAAGGCGCGGGCGCCGTCGTGGATCACGCCCCACACGTCGCACAGCAGGACGTCATAGCGATCGGCGATCGCGCCCAGGCCGTCGATGACTCGGGTCAAGGACGCTGTCCGGTCAGCGCGTCGGCACGGGATGTTCGCCGCGATAGTCGTAAAATCCGCGCGAGGTCTTGCGGCCCAGCCAGCCGGCCTCGACGTACTTCACCAGGAGCGGGCACGGCCGGTACTTGGAATCGGCGAGGCCCTCGTAGAGCACGTTCATGATGGCCAGGACCGTGTCGAGGCCGATGAAATCGCCCAGTTCCAGCGGTCCCATGGGATGGTTGGCGCCGAGCTTCATGGCGGTGTCGATGGCGTCCACCGTGCCGACTCCCTCGTAGAGGGTGTAGATAGCCTCGTTGATCATCGGCACCAGCACCCGGTTGACGATGAAGGCCGGAAAATCCTCGGCGTTGGCGGTGGTCTTGCCGAGCGATCTGGCGAAGGCCACGGCGATTTCGTAGGTGCCGGCGTCGGTGGCGATGCCGCGGATGATCTCCACCAGCTTCATCAGCGGCTCCGGGTTCATGAAGTGCAGGCCGATGAACCGCTCCGGCCGGTCGGTGGCCGAGGCCAGGCGCGTGATCGAGATCGAGGAGGTGTTGGAGGCGAGCAGGGTGGTCGGCGAGAGATGCGGAGCGAGGGCGGCGAAGATCTGCTTCTTGACCTCCTCGTCCTCGGTGGCGGCTTCGATGGCGAGGTCGGCGCCGCCGATCGCCGCGATGCTGGGCGCGGGCTTGATGCGCTCGAGCGCCGCCTCCGCGTCGGCGCTGTCGATGAGGCCGCGGCTGACCTGGCGGGCCAGGTTGTGGTCGATCAGCGCCAGGCTATCGGTGATCCTTTCGGGCGTGACGTCGTTGAGCAGCACCTCGTAGCCGGCCAGGGCGCAGACGTGGGCGATGCCGCCGCCCATCTGGCCCGCGCCAATGACACCGACCGTCCTGATATCCGTCATCTATCCGCCTTGGAGAGCCCAAGGGCCCTCCGACACCGTTTGATCCAATGTTTGTAACAGTTGTTTAACACGAAGGCCGCGCCCGGCGCCAAGCATTTGCTGCAATGCAGCGAAACGGTCCGGCGGTGCTATTTCCCGGCGGCGGCGAGGGCGGTCATGAGTTCCGGGACGGCGGTCTTGTAATCGGCGACGAGCCCATAGTCGGCGACCTGGAAGATCGGGGCGTCGCCGTCCTTGTTGATGGCCACGATGACCTTGGAGTCCTTCATTCCGGCCAGGTGCTGGATGGCCCCGGAGATGCCGATGGCGATGTACAGCTGCGGGGCGACCACCTTGCCGGTCTGGCCGACCTGGTAGTCGTTGGGGGCATAGCCGGCGTCCACCGCCGCGCGGGAGGCGCCCACCGCCGCGCCCAGCTTGTCGGCCAGGGGCTCGATCACCCGATGGAACTCCTCGGCCGATCCCATGGCCCGTCCGCCGGAGACGACGATCTTGGCGGCGGCCAGCTCGGGGCGGTCGGACTTGACGATCTCGTCGGAGACGAAGCGGGTCCTGGGCGCGCCGGGGCCCGGATCGACCGCCTCGACGGGCGCCGAGCCGCCTTCCTCGGTGGCCTTGAAAGCGGTGGCGCGCACGGTGATCACCTTCTTGGCGTCGGAGGAGCGGACCGTCTCCAGGGCGTTGCCGGCGTAGATCGGCCGCACGAAGGTTTCAGGGTCGACCACCTCGAGGATTTCCGAGATCGGCGCCACATCCAGGAGCGCCGCCACGCGCGGGGCGAAGTTCTTGCCGTCGGACGTGGCCGGGGCCAGGACGGCGTCGTAGCCCGCCATCAGGGGCACGACGGCGCCGGAGACCGCCTCGGCGATGTGTTTGCCGAGCGCCTCACTCTCGGCGGTGAGGACCTTGCGCACCCCCTTGATCTTGGCCGCCTCGGCGGCGACGCCGGCGACGCCCTGGCCGGTGACCAGCACGTCGACATCCGGCGACAAGGCCAGGGCGGCGGTGACCGTCTTGTGGGTGTTGTCGCGCAGGTGGGTGTTGTCGTGGTCGGCGACGACGAGGACGGCCATGGTCAGATCACTCCCGCTTCGGTCTTCAGCTTGGTCACCAGCTCGGCGGCGTTCTCCACCTTGACGCCGGCCACCCGCTTGGCCGGCTCGGTGACCTTGACCACCTTCAGATGGCCCTCGGCGAGGCAGCCGAAGTCGTCCGGGGTCTTGATGTCGATGGTCTTGCGCTTGGCCTTCATGATGTTGGGCAGGGAGGCGTAGCGCGGTTCGTTGAGGCGCAGGTCGGCGGTGACCACGGCGGGCAGATCCAGCTCGAGGGTCTGCAGACCGCCGTCCACTTCGCGGGTGACGCGCACGGTCTTGTCGGCGAGCTCGACCTTGGACGCGAAGGTCGCCTGGGGCCAGCCGAGGAGCGCCGAGAGCATCTGACCCACGGCGTTGTTGTCGCCGTCGATGGCCTGCTTGCCCATCAGGATGAGGCCGGGCTCCTCGGCCTTGGCGACGGCGGCCAGGAGCTTGGCGACCTCGAGAGGCTCCGGATCGGCGTCGGTCTGGATGAGCAGGCCGCGCTCGGCGCCCATGGCCAGGGCCGTGCGGATGGTCTCCTGGGCCTGGATCGGGCCGATCGAGATGACTACGACCTCGCTGGCCGCGCCCTTTTCGTGCAGGCGCACCGCTTCCTCGACGGCGATCTCGCAGAAGGGATTCATCGACATCTTGACGTTGGCGAGGTCGACGCCGGTCTGGTCGGACTTCACCCGCGCCTTGACGTTGTAATCGATCACCCGCTTGACCGGGACCAGCACCTTCATCGAACTCTCCGCCTCGAACTTCCCCTGCCGGGGCCGCGCGAGGGCAATAGCGCCTTGAGCGTGGTTTGCAAACCGACGGGGGTCCTGCACCCCTGGCCCCTCCGCCGCGCCTGCTTTATGTAGCCGGCCCGATGGAACGCTGGATCACCTCCGCCAAGCTCACCGCGCTCGCCCTCTTTCTGGTCATGAGCGCCGGAGCGGTCGCCTATGAGGCGATCTATGTGTGGCCGATCCACCGCTGCGAGGACCACGGGAACTGGTGGGACGCCCGCGACCGCCAGTGCCTGACTCCCATCCCCGTCGAGCACTTCACCAAGCGAGCCATGGCCGGCTTCAGGCTGCCCGGTGAGACGCCGGCGCCGTCCGCGGCGCCGCCCCGCTAAGGCGGTTCTGGATCGCGCCCGGGAGGCCCGCCAATGGCCCGACGCCACCACGAAATCCACTACGTAAATAGGATCGGGTGGCTGCGAGCCGCGGTGCTCGGCGCCAACGACGGGATCGTTTCGGTGGGGAGCATCATCGTCGGCGTCGCCTCGGCGTCGGCCTCGCAGCACCAGGTCCTGATCGCCGGGGTGGCCGGCTCGGTCGCAGGCGCGATGTCGATGGCGGCCGGGGAATACATCTCCGTAAGTTCGCAGGCGGATAGCGAACGGGCCGACATCGAGCGTGAACGGCGCGAGCTGGCCGCCAATCCGCGCTTCGAACAGGGTGAATTGGCCCGCATCTACATCCAACGCGGACTCTCGGCCGACCTGGCCAAGCAGGTGGCCGCTCAACTGACGGCCACGGACGCGCTCGCCAGCCATGCGCGCGATGAGCTGGGGATCACCGAGGTGAGCACGGCGCGACCTGTCCAGGCGGCTCTGGCGTCGGCGGTCAGCTTCTCCATCGGCGCCGCGGCGCCGCTGATCATGGCCCTGATCGCGCCGCGACGTCTTCTCGTCCTCGCGGTGGTCGCCGCCTCGCTGATTTTTCTCGCCGTGCTGGGCGCGGTCGGCGCCAGGGCCGGCGGAGCTAACATCGCCAAGGCGACCCTGCGGGTGGCGTTCTGGGGCGCGCTCGCCATGGCCGTCACCGCCGGCATAGGTCACCTGCTCGGCGCGACCCCGGGCTGATCTGGGCGTGCTATGCGTGCCTATCTACCCGTCGCGAAAGCCGAGCGGAGTTGATTCCATGATCGCCCTGCGAACCGACAGACTGGGCGCGATGACGGTCTTGGCGGCCCTGGGGCTCATCTCCTGCGGCAAGCAGGACTGGCGGACGCAGACGATCGCCAACGCCGAAACCCAGATGCGATCGGAGGTCGGCGACCCCGCCGCCCAGTTTTCGCGTGTCCAGGTCACCGGCGACGACAAGACCGGCCAGACCTGCGGGTACATTCTGGTCAGCCCGCGGTCCGGCGCGTCCGGGCAAACCGACCGCTTCATCGTCTACATCGATCAGTCCGCCGGACCGTTCGTGGAGGGCGACAGGGGGCAACATCCCATGGCGCAGCAGGCGTTCGATCAGGCGTGGCAAGGCGACTGCGTCAGCGAGGGATACGCTTCCTGACCGTCCGATGGAGCTTCAGCGGTTCGCCGCCGGGACCCACAAGACGTCCCCCTCGCCGCGGGCGTTGGCGAAGCGGGCGGCGACGAACAGCAGGTCGGAGAGGCGGTTGAGATAGCGCAGGGCTTCGGCGTGGGTGGCGGTCTCGTCCCCTTCGGCGAAGGCGACGGCGGCGCGTTCGGCGCGGCGACAGACGGTGCGGGCGAGGTGCAGGGCGGCCGAGGGACGCGAACCGCCGGGAAGGATGAATGAGGTCAGGGGTTCGAGGCCTTCGTTGAGGGCGTCGATCTCCCGCTCCAAACGCTCGACCTGGGCGGCGATGATCCGCAGGGCCTGCGGCCCGCCGGACTGGGCCCTCGGCGTCGCCAGATCGGCGCCGAGATCGAAAAGATCGTTCTGGATGCGGGCCAGGAGCGTATCGAGCGCCTCGTCACCGGCGATTTCCAGGCGAGCCATCCCGATCACCGCGTTGAGCTCGTCGACCTCGCCGTAGGCGGCTACGCGCTGGCTGGCCTTGCTGACTTTCTCGCTGTTGGCCAGCCGCGTCGCGCCCTTGTCGCCGGTGCGGGTGTAGATGCGGTTGAGAAGGACCACGGCCCCGCGTTCCTAATGGTGGGCCCGGCCCCACAGCATCGCCGCGACCAGCACGAGGATGGCGCAGAACTGCAGGAGGACGCGCAGGCGCATCAGCTTGTTGGACCACGAGCGGGCGAATTCCCCGCCCCGGAACAGGCTGTAGATGCCCAGGGCGAGGGTGATGCTCACCAGGGCCAGAGCAATGGGGATGAGGTAGGCGAAGACGCCGTTCATGGCGCGACCCTAGCCGTTTCGCCCGCTCCCCGCCATTGCGTCGAAGGCGGATCAAGGGTCACTGTAGGACTCACCTGGCCGGAAAGAGGCGCGCATGATCGTCGTTCACCACCTCAACAATTCGCGCTCGCAGCGTATCCTGTGGCTCCTGGAGGAACTGGGCGCGCCCTACGAGATCAAGTCCTACCAGCGCGACGCGACCACCAACCTGGCCCCGCCGGAGCTGAAGGCGATCCATCCGCTCGGCAAGTCGCCGGTGATCACCGACGGCGACATGACCATCGCCGAATCCGGGGCGGCGGTGGACTACATCATCCGCACCGCCGGCCACGGCGCCCTGGCCCCGAAGCCCGGCACCGCCGAGCACGAACACTATCTGGAGTGGCTGCACTACGCCGAGGGGTCGGCCATGCTGCCGCTGATGCTCAATCTCTACACCATGCGCCTGGGCGAGGGCGGCGCGCCCTTGAAGGACCGCATCGACAGCGAGATCGACAATCACCTGGGCTATGTGGAAGGCGCCCTGTCCGGGCGGCCTTATCTGCTCGGCGACGAGTTCGGCGGGGCCGACGTACAGATGAGCTTCGTGGGCGATGTGGGCCGGGCGTTCGGGCGCCTGGCCGACAAGCCGAACCTCGCCGCCTGGGTCGAGCGCCTCCATGAAAGGCC
Organism: Caulobacteraceae bacterium; assembly: GCA_035605655.1. GTDB lineage: Bacteria > Pseudomonadota > Alphaproteobacteria > Caulobacterales > Caulobacteraceae > Acaudatibacter. The sequence continues at coordinate 30,500 of DASZKO010000185.1, forward strand.
GGCCTTCAAGAGGGCGATCGAGAAGGGCGGACCCTACAACCTCGCCTGACAATGCTCAGCCACCGCCTGGCGACCGAAGCCGACCTGGCGCCGCTGCGCGCCCTGATGGAGCGGGCGATCGGCGAGTTGCAGAAGGGCTTCCTCGACGCGCGCCAGATCGCCGCCAGCCATGCGGTCATGGGGCTCGACACCCAGCTCATCGCCGACCGGTCCTATTTCCTCGTCGAGGCGGACGGGCGGCTGGCCGGCTGCGGCGGCTGGAGCCGGCGGGCCACGCTCTACGGCGGCGATCACAGCACCGCCCTCCGCGACGCCGCCGTGCTCGACCCGGCCGTCGACGCCGCGAGGGTGCGGGCGATGTACACCGATCCCGCCTTCGCCCGCCGCGGAGTCGGCCGCCTGATCCTCGAGCTTTGCGAGGCGGCGGCGGCGGCGGCGGGCTTTTCCCGCGTCGAGTTGATGGCCACGCTCTCCGGCGAGCCGCTTTATCGCGCCTGCGGCTACCAGGAGATCGAGCGCACCGCCGCCCCCCCGCTGGACGGGGTCACCGTGCCGCTGGTGCGGATGGGGAAGCGGCTGGCGTCAACTATGAACTTCGCTCCTCCCACCCTTTGATGGGGGAGGTGGCCTCGCCAAGCGAGGTCGGAGGGGGTGATGACGCGTCCCCCACCCGTCCCGACCTTTGGTCGGTCCACCCTCCCCATGAAGGGGAGGGAGGAGGACCGCTGCTTCTCACATCTCCTCCAGCCAGCCTTCCAGGAAATCGAACACCGCCGCCTTGAAGAGGGCGTGGGGGATGGCGCTGAAGTGGTCGCAGGCCGGCAGGCTCACGCACTTGGCGCCGGGGATGGCGGCGGCCAGGGGCGCCGGGTCGCCGGCGATCGTATCCAGTGAGCCGGCGACCACGAGGGTCGGCGAGGCGATGCGGGCCAGATCGCCGGCGCCCACCGGCCGGCCCGATCCCTCGCTGCAGGCGGCCAGGGCCAGGAGGTCCTCGCCCTGGTTCTCGGCGAACTGGCGAAACCCCTTGAGGGTAGGATCGGTGATGGCCGAGGCGT
>DASZKO010000191.1:0-2410 GCA_035605655.1 Caulobacteraceae bacterium
CCTCAAAACAAGGCTTCGCCGAGAGCCGTGGTAGACCACCACGTTGATAGGCCAGGTGTGGAAGCGCCGCGAGGCGTGTAGCTTACTGGTACTAATCGCTCGATAGGCTTGATCGTTCTTATCAAAACTCATGCGCGCCGCGTTTATGCGGCAGCCAGACGTGGTGTCTTCTTCACATCCTCTTCGCTGACCTGGTAGCTATGCCGGAGGTTCCCCACCCGATCCCATTCCGAACTCGGTCGTTAAGTCCTCCAGGGCCGATGGTACTTCGTCTTAAGGCGCGGGAGAGTAGGTCGCGGCCAGGTCTGCCAAGAGGATGTGTTCACCGACCCTTCATCACGACTTCGACCGCTACCTTGACGCGGGGTGGAGCAGCCCGGTAGCTCGTCAGGCTCATAACCTGAAGGTCACAGGTTCAAATCCTGTCCCCGCACCCAAGGCCCTGAAGCCAAAAAGCCCGGCGCGCGATGCGTCGGGCTTTTCGCGTTTCGAGTGGGCGGCCTATCCCCGGCGTTCCAGGTTCTCGATCTCCACCGGTTCGATTGCGCCGATCGGCTCGAAGCCGAAGATCCGGCCGTAGAAGTAGAGCTCCGCCTCCTTGGCGCGGATGATGTTCTCGGCCTTCCGGAAGCCGTGGCTCTCGCCTTCGAATTCGATACAGGCGACCGGCACGCCCCTGGATTTCAGCGCGTCGCGGATCATGTAGGCCTGGTTCGGCGGCACGACCGGATCCTCGGCGCCCTGCAGGATCAACAGCGGGGTGGCGAAACCATCGAGGTGGTTGATGGGGGAACGCGCGTCATAGACGGCCTTCGCCTCGGGCCATGGTCCGATCAGTCCATCCAGGTATCGACTCTCGAATTTGTGGGTGTCGCGGGCGAGGGCCTCGAGGTCGGCGACGCCATAGAAATCGCCGCCGGCGGCGAACACGTCGCTCTGCGACAGGGCCGCCAGCACGGTGAAGCCGCCCGCGCTGCCGCCGTGAATGGCGATCCGCCTTGCATCCACGCGGCCGGCCCGAGCCAGATGGCGCGCCGCGGCGATGACGTCCTCCACATCGACCACGCCCCACTGGCCGTCGAGCCGTTCGCGGTAGGCGCGGCCGTAGCCGGAAGATCCGCCGTAGTCGACGTCCACCAGGGCGAACCCGCGGCTCGTCCAGAACTGGATGCCCAGGTTCAAGGCGCCGGAGGCGGCGCCGGTGGGCCCGCCGTGGGCCTGCACGATGAGCGGCGGCGTTTCGCCTGCCGGGCCATGGAACGCGGGATTGGTGGGCGCATAGAAGATCGCGTGGGTGTGGCGCCCGCCAACGCTGGGGAAGGTGATGCGCTCGGGCTTGGCGATAACGTTTTCCGGGAGGCTGACCGGCGAGGGCCGGCGCACCACCTCCCAGGCGCCCGTCGTGGTATCCACGACGACCAGGGCCGGCGGCGCCGAGGCGCTGTGGCCGATGGCGGCGATCCTCGTGTCGTCCAGGCGCTGGATCGAGGTCAGGGTGAAGGGCAGGGAAAGCGCCTCGGCGATCCCCGCCTTCGGGTCGACAACCAGGAAGGCCTCCTTGCCGGCGTCGCGAACCGAGGCGACGATCCTTTCGCCCATCACCGCAAAATGGGATTGCCCGAGCGTCCACGGCGGGCCGCCGAACTCGGCTTGGCGAGGCAGGATCGGTCGGGGCTCGCCCCGGCGGTCGTCGTAAAGGTTCCAGAAGCCGCTTTCGTCCGAAAGCCAGGTCAGAGCGCCATCGGCGGCCCATTGCGGCTCGATGACAGATGTCGCCGGGCCGCCCGCCACCTCGCGTCGGTTCTCCAGGCTCCCGCTCGTCAGATCGGCCACGTAGAGTCGGGTCGCATCCCAAGGCATGGCGGGAAAGTCCCAGGCGATCCAGGCGAGCCGGCGACCGTCCGGGCTCACGCGCGGATAGGCCACGAAGTCACTTTCGCCGAACAGCACTTCCCCGCCATCGCCGGCCTGGCCGGAGAGGCGCACGAGCGTGTTGCGCACGTTCGCTGGATCAGTGTGGTCTTCGCGAACGGCGATGAGGCCGCCGCCCGGCGCGAGGACGGCGTCGGCATAGCGAAAGCCCTGCGGGGTCATCGGTTCGGGTGCGCCGCCAGCCCGTTGACGATAAAGCTTCTGGTCGCGAAAATTGCTGAACCACAGCTCGTCTGGCCCGACGACGAACGGCGCGCCGCCATATTCATGCACCCGCGTGCGAACGTTGAAGCCTTCGGGCGTGAGTTGCGCCAGCCCGTCGGCGAGGGTCATCACCACCAGCCGCCCGCCTTCCTTCGGCCGGTTCTCGAGCCAGTAGGCCTGGCCGGCGAAGACCCGCACGTCGGAAAGGCCGATCGAACCATCGGCCACGCTCGCGGCCGCGACGGTGGAGGTCCAGGCGCCGTAGGGCCTCTCT
>DASZKO010000212.1:0-2596 GCA_035605655.1 Caulobacteraceae bacterium
GCGCATGCTGGACCTCGGCGTCAGCGCCGACGATCTGACGGCCTGGGTGCTGGCGCTGCGCCGCGAGGTGGGAATTGCCCACACCCTGGCGGAGGTCGGCGTGCCGGCCGACGACATCGCCCGCGTCGCCCGCATGGCCACCGAAGACGCCTCGGCCGCCACCAATCCGATCGCCTTTTCCGCCGCCGACTACGCCCGCATCCTCGAGGCGGCCCTGGCCGGCGACCTCGCCCACCTCCGGAGCAGATGATGCCTGACCTCGCCAACCTGTCGTCGGGGGACCTGATCGAGCGCGTCAGGTCCGACGAGTTCAAGGCCTTCAAGGTCGGCGCGTTCGACGTCGACGGCGTCCTACGCGGCAAATATATGCACCGCGACAAGCTGATCAGCGCCCTGCAATCGGGCTTCGGCTTCTGCGATGTGGTGCTGGGCTGGGACTCCCAGGACCAGCTCCTGGACAATCTCGCCTACACCGGCTGGCACACCGCCTATCCCGACGCGCCGGTGCGTCTCGATCCGGCGACGGCGCGGCGCCTGGCCTTCGAGGCGGACACCCTCTTCGTGCTGGGCGAATTCGCCGAGGCCGCCGAAGCGGTCTGCCCGCGCGGCCTCTTGAGGCGCGTGCTCGGCCGGGCCGAGAAGCTCGGCTATGCCGTCAAGGCCGGCTTCGAATTCGAGTTCTTCGTCTTCGAGGAAACGCCCCGCAGCGTGCGCGACAAGGGCTATCGCGGCCTGACGCCGCTCACGCCGGGCAACTTCGGCTACTCGGTGCTCCGCAATTCGGTCCACGCCGAGCTTTGCCATGACCTGCTGGCGTCATGCGAGGCCATGCGCCTGCCGATCGAGGGCCTGCACACCGAGACCGGGCCCGGGGTGCTGGAGGCGGCGCTCACCGTCGAGGGCGGCCTGGAGGCGGCCGACCGCGCCGCGCTCTTCAAGACCTTCGCCAAGGTGATCGCCCAGAGGCGCGGGCTGATGGCGACGTTCATGGCCAAGTGGTCCAACGAGGTGGCCGGCCAGTCGGGCCACATCCACGTCTCGCTCGTCGACGAGGCCGGCGCGCCGGTATTCCATGACGCGCAGGCCCCCCTCGCCATGTCCCAGACCATGCGCTGGTTCGTCGGCGGCCAGCAGCGCCTGATGCCGGAGCTGCTGGCCATGATCGCCTGCACGGTGAACAGCTACTCTCGTCTGATCCCGGGCTATTGGGCCCCGACCAGCGCCACCTGGGGGGCCGAGAACCGGACCGCGGCGCTGCGCGTGATCGGCGGCGGGCCGAAGAGCCAGAGGGTCGAGTACCGGATCGCCGCGGCCGACATCAACCCCTACATCGCCCTGGCCGCCGCCCTCGGCTCGGGACTGTGGGGGATCGAAAACCGCATCGAGCCCACCCCGCCGGTGGCCGGCAACGCCTATGACCAGACCTTCGCCGCCGATCTCGCCTTCCCCGCCACCCTCGGCGAGGCCGCGCTGAGGCTGAAGGCCTCGGCGCCGGCGGCCGACCTCTTCGGCGCCGAGTTCGTCGATCACTACGCCAACACCCGCCTGTGGGAAGAACGCGAGTTCCGCCGCCGCGTCACCGACTGGGAGCTCGAACGCTATTTCGAGATCATCTAGACCCCCACGGGCGGGGTTACCCCTCCGGCCAGGAAGTCCATCTTGCCGAGCGGCACGCCCTTGTGGCGCAGCACGTCGTAGGCGGTGGTCACATGGAAAAGGAAGTTCGGGACCGAGAACTGGAAAAGGAAGTCCCGGGCCGAGAAGGTCATCGTGGCGCCAGGGAACTTCATCTCGATGGGCCGGCCCTCGCCGCTGTTGATCCGGTCGCGCTCGATGGTCTCGAGATAGAAGATGGTCCGCTCCACCCGGTCCTTCAGCTCGGCGAAGGTGGATTCGGTGTCAGGCATGCTCGGCGGCTCGATGCCGGCCAGCCGCGCCGCCCCGCCCTTGGCCGCGTCGCTGGCCATCTGCACCTGGCCGGTCAGCGGCGCCATGTCGGGGGCCAGGCGGGCGCTGGTGAGGCTGGCCGGATCGAGGCCCTTCTCGCCGGCGTGAGCCTCGGCCTTTTCGAGGAAGGCGGCGAGATTGCGCAGCATGCGCACATAGAGGGGGATCGAGGCGTCGTAGAGGGTGAGGGACAAGGGCTTCTCCGGAAGATGCGAGGGCGTGAGTCCCGCAGATAGGGCGCCGGACCGTCCGTCCCAAGCCCCTGGCGCTACGACAACGGTTCAACAGCGGCGATAGCAAACCAAGGGGCCGACTGGCGTGTCGGCAGCCGGTCCTGGGCCGCGGCCTTCAGGCCGACGGGCGCCTCTTCTTTAGGCGCCCCGGCGCTCGCTCTCGCCACCGGCCCGGTCCGGGAGGACGGCGGCTGATCGCTTGCCTATGGCTGGCTGTCTCCATGGAGGAAGGCGGCCGTGGCCCTGATTCGCGACTTCACCGACACCTGCGCCGCCCTCCGGCCGGGCGCCCTGCACCATCTCGCCGCCACGCCGAAGACCGTTCACTGGGGCTACTTCGACGCCGGCCTCGCGCCGGCGGTCACCGTGGCCAGCGGCGACCTCGTTCAGGCCGAGGCGATCACCCATCACGCCGG
>DASZKO010000223.1:0-26618 GCA_035605655.1 Caulobacteraceae bacterium
CGCGTCCACGGCCGCCGGCTGGGCGCCCGGTGGCGGGGCGACGGCGGCCGTCCGGCCGTCGGCGAAGGCGATGAGGGCGTTGTCGCGCGCCAGGGTCAGGTCGGCGGTGGCGAGGTCGGTGCGGGCGCTGGCGGCGTCGGCCGGTGGCCCTCGCGCACGTCAATGGCCCGGATCACCACCTGTTCGGACGCCTCGACCGAGCGCAGCCGGCCGGAGGGCGCCAGGCGGCCCTCGGCCACGGCCACGGTGTCGATGCGCCCCAGGAGCGCCCAGGCCAGATCAGGGTCGCGGCGATGATCGCCCAGATAAATCGCATGGCCGACAAGCGTGGACGGGCTCTCGGTCACTTCGAGGACGGCGGGCAGGAAGTCGGTGTCGGCCCACCGCCGCTAGAGTCCCGCGAGCTCAATGACCCACGTCTTCATTCCTACCCTCGCGACGATCAGGCGAGCGCCCGGCGTCTCGCCGAGGCCCTCGAGGCCGATGGCTTCTCGGGATGTGGGATGCGGCCCTGCGCGCGACGCCCAGCCCGTCAGCCAGGCGTCGCCAGGGCGGGCGCCGGCGTGGCGGCGAAGGTGATGTCGGTGCCGCCGTGACCATCGCTGGCGGTGTGGAAGTTGGCCGCCATGTACTGGCCGATGAGCGCGATCCTGGCGCGCTCGGCGCCACTGGTGACGACCAGGGTTCCCGAACCGGCTCCGCCCGAGTAGGTGACCGTTTCACCCGATCCGAAGGCGATCGAGCGCAGGTCGATGGTCTGGCCGGCGCCGAAGCCCGATACGCTGGCCCGGAAGTCCGCCGCGTCGGCGAGCAGCAGCAGCCCGTCCGCGCCGGTGAACCCGACCTTGCCGCCAAGCGCCACCGTCGCGCCGAACTCCAGCGTGGCCCCGGCGCCAATGTTCAGCATCCCGCCGCCGCTGACCTCGCCGTTCAGTTTCAAGGCCTCGCCGTCGCCGACGGTGAGCGAGGTCCCACCGGCCGCCAAAAAGGCATGGGCGTAGGTGAGGTTGGTAGCCACGGTGACGCTGGCCCCGGTCCCGGTGATCTCGAGCTCGGCCACGGTGATTGTGGTCCCGGTCTCCAGGGTTGTCGCGCCCAAGTGGAATTCCATCTCGCCGGCGCCGGAGATCAGGCCCGCGATGGTGTTGGCGACCCCGGCGAAATCGAGCACGCCGCTGAGCACGGCTATATGGCCAGTCTCGGTCACGCTCTGGCGAATCCTGCTTACCCCGGCGCCATTCAACTTCTCCAGCAGGCCGGCGTTGACGAAGCTGGTCCCCGTGGCCCCCGTCGCCGGAGCGATCGCCACGTCGCCGATGAGGAAGATCTTGCCGGCGGCGGCGTTGTCGAGCACCGCACCGGTGGTGAGTTCGATGAGCGCCGAAGCCTGGATCACCCCGTCGTTGACGAGGCTGCCGTCGTCGACGATCGCCGCCGCGTTTCTGAGTGTCACGCCGGAAACGATGGTTTCAGCGCCGATGAAATGCCAGCCGGCCCCGGCCTGCACGCTGATGTTCTTAAAGCCGGTGATCGATCCGCCGATGCCGGCGATGGCGCCGGTCCCGGCCGCCGCCCCCAACACCAGATGGCCGCCGCCCCCCTGGACTTGGCCGATCATGACCCCGGAGCCTTCTTCCACCAAGGTGTCGTTCGGCCCGCCGAGCATCACGGCGACGCCGCCCGACCCCAAATTCGAGGCGATGGTGGCGTAGTTGGTCACCTTGCCGGCGCCGTCCAGGATCACTCCCGTCGCCCCGGAGATCAGCGCTGCGCTATCGCCCACCACGCCGTTGGCGATCCGTCCTCCGGCCGACAGGATGATCCCCGCTGCCGGATTGACGCCGGCCGTTCCGGCGACCCCGATCGTCCCGAAATTGGTCACCCGCCCCGTCCCGCCGCCGATGGACACGCCGTTGGTCAGCAGGGCGACGATGCCGTTGTCGGCGCCGTTGATCACCGTTCCGCCGCCGTCCAGTTCCACCGATAGGCCGGACGGGACGCCGCCGACGGTGAGCGTCCCGGCGCCGAAGATCGTGCCGCCGTTGATGACGGTGCCCGCGCCGCCGGAAATGCTTACGCCCCCTTCCACCCGCGCCGAGGCATGGCCGGGCGCGCCATTGACCACCTCACCGCCGGCAGTCAGTTGGATGGCGTCATAAGTGACTACAGACAATACGGGTTCTGAATAGCCGTCGTCAAAATAAGTATAGACTGAACTATACGACGAGCCGATAAGGCCATTGTTGATCACCGTGCCTGCGCCGCCGCCGATCGACACGCCAGCACCTATGTCGGCGCCAGCGTCGTTGAGCACGGCGCCGCCGGCGCTCATGTTCACGCTGGGTTTGATGATGGAGCCGTAGAACCCGGCGCCTTGATAACGATAGATCGTTGGCCAGATGGTGGCGTGGTTGATCACCGTGCCGGCGGCCCCGGTTATCACGATGCCGCGATAGCCTTGGATGAGGGCCACGCCGTTGGCCGTGCCGCCGTTGGTGACCCGGCCGCCGTCGCTGAGATCGACGCCAGTCTGGAGGCCAGTGGTGTAGACCGTGCCGAGGTTATTGACCGTCGACGGCGCCGAGGCGTTGGTCGTGACCCCGTTTCCGCCGACAAAGGCCGACGCGGCGATGTCCAGCGTCTGGTGGGTCGGCTCGAGGTAATAGCCGGCGGGGTAGGATCCGGTCAGAATCTTGGTGGACACGGGCGATTCTCCGGGAAACTGCCTTACGCCTTCTCGAGGCTTGCGCCCTATCCTGCCCAGACGCAATGCGATGGCCCGGTCGCGCCGGTCATTGTGACCGCGCTTGGCGGACGTTGAGCGATCGGAGAGCGGCTTGCCGCGCCCCCCTCACTCCACCTTGCCGATCGCTCCTCCGAGCGCACCGACGACCTCGTCGATCTGCGCCTTCTCAATGATCAGCGGCGGCGAGAGGGCGATCGTCTCGCCTGTGTAGCGGACGAGGACTCCGGCGTCGAAGCAAAGCTTGAACACCTCGCCGGCCCGCGCCCCCGGGGCTCCTTCGCGCGGGGCCAGCTCCACGGCGCCGACGAGGCCGAGGTTGCGCGCGTCGATGACGTTGCGGTCGCCCTTCAGGGAATGCACCGCATCCTCCCAGTACCCCGCGAGCGAGGCGGCGCGGGCGAAGAGGCCCTCCTCGGCATAGACCTCGAGGGTCGCCAAGCCGGCGGCGGCGGCCAGGGGATGGCCGGAATAGGTGTAGCCGTGGAAGAGTTCGATCCCGGCCGGAGCGCCGTTCACCACCGCCTCGTAGACGCGGGCGTCGGCGGCCACCGCTCCCATGGGCACGGCGGCGTTGGTGATTCCCTTGGCCAGCGTCATGAGGTCGGGGGTGACGCCAAAATACTCCGCTCCCGTAGCCGCGCCGAGACGTCCGAAGCCGGTGATCACTTCATCGAAAATGAGCAGGATGCCGTGGCGGCTGGCGATCTGGCGCAGGCGCTCGAGGTAGCCCTTGGGCGGCACGAGCACGCCGGTGGATCCGGCCACCGGTTCGACGATCACCGCGGCGATGGTCTCGGCCCCGTGCAGGGCGACGAGGCGCTCGAGATCGTCGGCGAGATCGGCCCCGCTCTCGCCCTGGCCGCGGGTGAAGGGCGGATTTGCGCCATGGGTGTGGCGCAGGTGATCGACGCCGGGCAGAAGGGCCCCGAAGGTTCGCCGGTTGGCGACCATGCCGCCGACGCTGATGCCGCCGAAGCCTACCCCGTGGTAGCCGCGCTCGCGGCCGATGAAGCGGGTGCGCGCGCCCTGGCCGATCGCCCTCTGGTAGGCCAGGGCGATCTTGAGCGCGCTGTCCACCGCCTCCGATCCGGAATTGCAGAAGAAAATGTGGTCGAGGCCGTCGGGAAGGATGCCGCGCAGGCGCGAGGCGAGCTCGAAGATCAGCGGATGACCGAGGTTGAAGGTGGGCGCATAGTCCAGCTCGCCGGCCTGGCGGCGGACGGCTTCGACGATCCTTTCCCTTCCGTGTCCGGCGTTGACGCACCACAGGCCGGAGACCGCGTCGAGCACCGAGCGCCCATCGGGAGTGAAATAGTGCATCCCCTTGGCGCGGCTCAGCATGCGCGGATCGGCCTTGAACGCGCGGTTGTTCGTGAACCCCATCCAGAAGGCCTCGAGGGAATTCACGGTCGGGGTGTCCATGGGGAGTCTCCTCGTTTCCTTCCTCTCCTCCCTCCCCTTCTCATGGGGAGGGTGGACCGCGCGCCAGCGCGGGACGGGTGGGGTTCGCGCCGCCACCCCCTCCGTCCGGCTTCGCCGCCCACCTTCCCCATCGAGGGGAAGGAGGATCGTTGTTGGCGAAGCCGTCCCTAGTACCGGAAGTTGACTGAGACGCCGACGGTCAGGGGGCGGAAAGTCTCGGCCTCGAACAAGGTGGTGGTCGAGTCCTGGTGCTGGAGATTGAGCTGGGGATGGGAATTGAAGATGTTGTTGGCGAAGAGCGCCAGGTCCAGCCGGTCGAGCGTCACTCCGGCGCGCAAGGAGACCAGATTGGTGGCCGGGTTGTTGACCAGGAAGGGGTCGAAATTGGCCGTATTGGGGTCTTCCTCGACCGTCAGGGCATTGAGATGGGAGTTGTATTCCCAGTCGGCGCGCACGAAGGCCGGACGGTCGAAGAACTGGAAGTTGTACTGGGCCCCCAGCGTCACCGTCCACGGAGTGACGTGCAGGGAATCGCCCTTGCCGGCCAAGAGGACGGGCGGATCCTGAGTGCTGTCCAGGGCGTCGGTAGTGAACCTCGCGTGGGTGTAGCCGACAGCGGCTTCCAGTTCGAGGTGAGGCGTGACCTGCCATTGGCCCTGGAAGTCGAAGCCCTTGCTGACCGCCTCGCCGAGGTTGGTGGTGTACATGATGGCGCAGATGGGGACGACCAGCGACTGCTGGATGTTGCTCCACTTGATGTAATAGGCGCTGCCGCTGAGGCTGAGCGTGTGATCGAGGAAGCGGCCCTTGGCCCCGGCCTCATAGCTCCACACCGAATCCGAATTGTACGAGGTCGGGAACACCCCGCCGCACGCCACGATCGGCAGGGGCGGCGTGGCCCCGCCGATGCGATAGCCCTTGGCGGCGGTGGCGTAGACCATGTCGTCGGGGGTGACCTGGTAGGTGATGGTGAACTTCGGGGTCAGCGGCTTTTCGTCCTTGCCGCCGCTGGCCGTCGCCGGCACGCCGCCGCTGTCGAGCAGGTCCTGCGGCCCATCGTTGAGGTTGGTGAAATCGAAGTGGGTCCAGGCGAAGCGCAGGCCGGCCTCGAGCTTCAGCTGGTCGGTTACGTTGAACGTGGCGTCGGCGAAGAGGGCGATCTGGCGGTCGTGGGAGCGGGTGTCGTTGATGTAGTCGTCGCCGTTGGGCAGCAGTCTCTCGCCCCAGGCCCTGACCATGCCCTCGTTCCACAGGAGCCGGGTCAGGGCCGGCAGCATGGGATCGTTGATCTCCTCGGTGGAGCGCTGATAGTTGAAGGCCAGGAATGCGCCCGCCACCCACTGCAGGCGGGCGGCCGGGTTGGACGACTGCAGGCGGAATTCCTGCGTCCAGTTGTACTGGCTGTTGGTGATGTTGTTCTGCGAATAGTAATTGGGCATCTGCGGCAAGTTGAGGCCGGTAGGCGACAGCAGAGGGAAGAAATGCCCGGCGCTGTCGACTTCATTGCCTTGCGGATCGGTCGGATATGGCACCCCGTAGGCCGAGATGTTCGGGTCGCTCGACAGGAAGTGCTGGAAATACGACAGGTTGTAGAGTGTGCCGCTGTAGCCATTCACCCGCTCCTTGCGGGCGTAATATGAGGTGTCGGAGATGAACGTCACCCCAGGCCCCTGCCACTGGATCTTCAGGGTCGGCAGCAGGAAGTGATCGGTGTCGGCCTGCCGGTCCGGCGTGCCGTTGAGGAACACCCCGGCGCCCGGGTCGGAAATCGCCAGCCAGTAGGTGTCGTGGTTGTGCTGGTCGCGCTTTTCGAAATTCACCGCCGGGGTGATGGTGAAGTCCGGAGTGGGGGCGTAGGTGAAGGCCAGGCGCAAGGCGTAGGTGTCGACCCGGTTGGCGTTCTTGTCGGTGGGTACGAGGCTGCGGTAGTCGACCCGGTCGATGAAGCCACCGTCGCGCCGGCCCCAGGCGCTGATGCGGAAAGCCAGCTTGTCCTGGACGATTGGTCCGCCGGCCGCCGCGCCCAACTCGTACGACGGCCCGCCATAATCGGTCCACGCCGCCTCGGCGTGGGCGAAGCCGCTGAAGTGGGTGAGGCTCGGCTGGTTGGTGATGTAGCGCACCGTCCCGCCTTCGGAGCCGGCCCCGAACAGGGTGCCTTGCGGCCCGCGCAGCACCTCGACGCGGTCGAGGTCGAACACCGCCGGCAAGGTGTTGTTGGAGTTGAAGCCGAGATTGCGGGCCTGGACCGGAGTGTCGTCGATATAGACCCCCGTGGTGCTCGATCCGGCCGTCGACTGGATGCCGCGGATGGTGATGTCGTGGCTGTCCTGGTCGAAATTGACGCCTGGGGTGAACTTGGCGATGTCGGCGAAGGACTTGATCCCCTGGATGTCCATCTTGGCGGCGGTGAAGGCGCTGACACTCTCGGGAACCTTGCTCAAGGCCTGTTCCCGCCGAGTGGCGGTGACCACGATCTCGCCGACGTTGGTGACGGCCTTGGATGTCGGTGCGCTCTGGGCGCTGGCGGCGCCCGCGATGAGCAGGGGCGTGCTCGCCGCCGCGGCCATGAGCAGGGCCATGCGTCCCGATCGACTCGCCATCACCGAAACCCCCGTTACATTGTCTTTGGGCCCACAATTCCCCATCGCCGCGGGCGGCGTCAAGACTCTGTGATCACAATTGCAGCGGCCTGAGGCTGGCGCGCCACGCCTGTTGAGGCTATGCTGTGCGCACCACTCGGAGAGGAAAGCCTGGGCGCTCTGACTTCTGACGCGCTCCTGCATGCCAATCGCGCCCAATCGATCGTTGAAGCAACGGCGTCAGTCGCAACGGGCCGGCCGTGACGCCTTTTCGCGCCTTCGCGCGCCGCTGAAATCATGACCAAGAAACGAAAGCCTGCTCCGGGTCCGACGAGCATCACCACCCTGGCCGAGGCCAAGGCCTGGGCCGCGGCGCGCGGGGTGAGCGAGATCGAGTGCCTGGTGCCCGACCTAGCCGGGGTCGCCCGCGGCAAGATCATGCCGGCCGCCAAGTTCTTCGAGGACACGGCCATGGCCCTGCCCTCGTCGATCTTCATGCAGACCATCTCCGGCGAGTATCCGGAGGAGGACGGCGAGTTCCGATACGATCCGTCTGACGGCGACATCGAGCTGCGCCCCGATTTCACCACCCTCACCGCCGTGCCGTGGGCGGCCGATCCCACCGCCCAGGTGATCCACGACGCGGTCTACCATGACGGCCGGCCGGTGGAGATCGCCCCGCGCCAGGTGCTCACCCGGGTGGTCGATCTCTACAAGGAGCGCGGCTGGACGCCGGTCGTCGCTCCCGAACTCGAATTCTACCTCGTCAAGCGCAACACCGATCCGGACTATCCCCTGGAGCCGCCCATCGGCCGCTCGGGCCGTCCCGAGGCCGGGCGGCGCTCCTATTCGATCAGCGCCGTCAATGAGTTCGACGCCATCTTCGAGGACATCTACGCCTTCGCCGAGGCGCAAGCCCTGGAGGTCGACACCCTCATCCACGAGGAAGGCGCGGCCCAGATGGAGATCAACCTGCGCCACGGCGATCCGATCGTCCTGGCCGACCAGGTGTTTCTCCTCAAGCGCACCATCCGCGAGGCGGCCCTGGCCCACGACATCTACGCCACCTTCATGGCCAAGCCGATCGCCCATGAGCCGGGCAGCGCCATGCACATCCACCAGTCGGTGCTGGCGGCGAGCGGCAAGAACATCTTCACCGACCGCGAGGGCAAGCCGACCGGCGCCTTCTTCCAGTTCATCGCCGGTCAGCAGAAATACCTGCCGGCGGCGACGTGCATGATCGCCCCCTACGTCAATTCCTATCGCCGCCTGGTGAAGGGCCACTCGGCCCCGGTCAACGTCGCCTGGGGCTACGACAACCGCACCACGGGCCTGCGCATTCCGCCCTCCTCGCCGGGCAACCGGCGGGTGGAGAACCGCGTCCCCTCCTCCGACGCCAATCCGTACCTCGCCATGGCCGCCTCGCTGGCCTGCGGCTACCTCGGCCTCACCCGCCGCCTCGCCCCCTCCGAGCCGACCGCCGGCACGGCCCGCGGCGACGAATTCGACCTGCCGGTCGGCCTTCTCGAGGCGGTCGGCCTCTTCGAGGAGTGCGAGGAGATGGCCGAGATCTTCGGCCGCGCCTTCGTCTCCACCTTCGCGGCGGTGAAGAGGGCCGAGTTCGCCACCTTCATGCGGGTGATCAGCCCCTGGGAGCGCGAGTTCCTGCTCCTCAACGTCTAGCCCATATTATGTCTAGACATATTCAGACGGCGAGGATGTCGCCCACCGCCCGGTGGGCCTGGTCGATGGCGACGTCGGTATAGGCCGCCGCGCCGGAGTCGGAATTGGCGATGGCGATGCGCCCGAACGGAGCCCGGCCGATGACGTTGGGCTGCTGGGCGAGCGGCAGCGGCTCGTCCCATAGGGGGTTCCACTCCGGGGCGTAGCCGTGCGGCCAGCGGTTGACGGTGATGGCGGTGATGTCGGCGGCCGGATCGAAGCCGGAGGGCCCGAGCGCCCGGCCGAGCTGGTCGCGGATCTCCCGCTCGAAGGTCGCGAATGGCGTGACGAGGAGCTCGGCCCGCCCGGCCTTGTTCTGCTCGAATTCCGACAGCCCCGGCCGGCAGGGCGTGCGGACCATGTGGACGAGGATCGGCTTCTCCGGCGAGCGCTCGGCGCTGACCGCCCCGATGTCCACCGGCATGTTGAGGCTGATGCGGGTGTGGTAGCCGCCCGGCGCGGTGAGACTGGCCACCCCGAGCTTCTGGAAGGCCCGCCAGTTGGAAAGCGCCACCGAGGTGTAGACGAGCGGCGTCTTGATGAGCTTGTGCAGAGCCGCCTTCTGCGCCTCGCCCATCTCCGGGCAGAGGTAGGGGATCATCATGTTGTAGCCGGCGAGGATGCAGGCCTTGCCGCGGGTCAGGTACACCCCGTCGCCGCGGGCGTAGGCGATGTCGACCCCGCCGCCGGCGTTGCGGGCCCGCACGCAGATCGACGAGAGGCGGATACGGACGGGGTTGCCCGGCCGATCGAGGGCGGCGTAGTTGGCCCGCGCGCCCACCAGGGCCTCGACCCCGGCCGACGGCAGGGCGTCCGGCACGAGGTCGCGGACCAGCAGGCGGGCGATCGAGGCGTTGCCGTCGGGAAAATGGAAGTTGTAGGAGCCGCCCTGGCAGTAGCCGCGGGGCGTGAAGCTCATCCGCGGCGCCGGCCCCGGCTCCAGGCCAAGCCCTTGGAATCCCGGCATGAAGAAGCCCCAGCAGTCGAGGGCCGAGACCGCGTCGATGCCCACGCCCCACTCCCCATGGGTGTGGCTCTGGTAGAAGGGAACCGTGGCCGGATCGACCTTGGCGATGTTGCCGAGGTAGGCGGCGTAGCTCATCCGCGAGAGGGCGTCCTTCTTGGCCGCCGAGGTCAGACCGGGCATGTAGTCGATCTTGCCGGTCTCGATCCGCTCGATGTCGGCGCGCACGCGCGGCGAGAGCGGGGTGCGGGCGAGGAAGGCCGGCCACGAGCCGCCGCTCCCGAAGTAGCGATTGGGCGCCCCGGCCACGGCGGCGTCGGTCCCGAAGGTCTCCTTGTCGAAGAAGATGCCGCTGCCCAGGCCAAGCGACTTGTAGACCTCCGGCCTGTCGCACGCCTTGGCCAGCGCCTCGGGGAAAACACCCAGTGTTTTCAAGAGGCCATCGGCGACCGGGCTGTAGGGATAGGGGCTGTCGATCTCCAGGGTGCCGCCGTTCAGCAGGTGGGTCTTGCCGGCCAGGTGGAACTCGTTGCGCTTGGCGTGGCCGCCGAAATCGTCGTGGTTGTCGAGGATGAGGATCTTCGCGCCCGGCCGCTGGGCGCGGAAAAAATGGGCGGCGGAGAGGCCGCTGATCCCGGCCCCGACGATGATGAGGTCATAGGTCTCGCCGGTATCCCTGGGCGCCCCGGCCCCGCTCCAGAAATCGCCGTCGCGCAAGCGGTGGGCGTTCTCGAAACTGCCCGGGTGCGATCCGCGCATCCCATTGAGAAGAGGGGGATAATAGCCCGCCGCGTCCTGCGGCCAGGGGGCCGCGGCGGCCTGCGCCAGCGCCGCGCCGGCCCCGGCGGTCCCAAGGACTCCGAGCCCCATCGCCATCCCGTTGAGGAAGTCGCGGCGGTCGATTGGCCGGTCCATGCCCAGCGCCTTGTCGGAGGTCTTCATCGGGGTCGCCTTTCAGAGCCGGTCGCGGAGGGCGTACCAGAGCATGCCCAGGACGTGCAGGGGGGAGCGCAGGGCCGCCCCGCCGGGGAAGGCCGGCGGCGCGACGGCGGCGAAGCGGTCGAAGCGGGACGTCTCGCCCATCGCCGCCTCGACGAGCAGCTTGCCGGCGAGGGTCGAGAGGACCGCGCCCATGCCGGAATAGCCGTGTGCGATCAAGAGGTTACCGTCCCTCATGAAATGCGGCAGGCGGCTCATGGTGATGGAGACGAGGCCGCCCCAGGCGTGGGTCAGGGGGACGCCCGCCAGGCGCGGGAAGGCCGCCTCGATGTGCGGCCGAACGAACGCGGCGATGTCGGCCGGCGGGCGGCGGCTGTAGCGCTCGCCGCCGCCGAACAGGAGGCGGTCGTCAGCGGTGCGGCGGTAGTAGTTGACCACGAACCGGCTGTCGGAAACCGCCGCGTTGGAGGCAATGAGCTCGGCGGCGAAATCGAGGGGTTCGGTGACGGCGATGTAGCTCGCCACCGGCATGATCCGGCCCTCGGCGGCCGGAATAAGCCCCGATAGCAGGGCGTCCCCGCACAATAGGCTTGTTTGGGCCCGAATAGCTCCACCTGGGGTCTGAATGCGCCTGAGCTGGCCGGACCGCTCGATTTTGCCGACCGGGGAGTCCTCGTGCAACACCGCCCCGGCCGCGGCGGCGGCCTCGGCGAGGCCAAGCGCGTAGTTCAGGGGGTGGAAGTGGCCGCCGGCCGGATCGAGGACTCCGCCGGCGTAGGAGGAGGCCACGAGGGATCGCACGCGGTCGCTGGAGAGGACCTCGAGGGGGTGGTCGGGGAACATGGCGGCCTGTCGGCGGGCGTCGTCGGCCATGGCGACGAAGTCGGCGTCCTTGACGGCGGCGGTGAGGTGTCCGGTCATTCTGAGATCACAGTCGATGGCGTGCTCGCCGATCAGATCGACGACGAGATCGCGGGCCTCGAAGGCGAGCCCGAGGAGGGCCGCGGCGCCGGCCTCGCCGAGCCTGGCGGTGAGCTGGGTCGCGCCCTGGCGCAGGCCCGGGATGATCTGGCCGCCGTTGCGCCCGCTCGCCCCCCAGCCGATCCGGCCGCCCTCCACCAGGACGACCTTCAGCCCGGCCCGGGCGGCGTGCAGGGCGGCCGAGAGGCCGGTGCAGCCGCCGCCGAGGATGGCGATGTCGGCCTCCACGTCGCCGGCCAGCGCCGGCCGCCGCGGCGCCGCCCGGGCGGTGGCCAGGTAATAGGAGTTCTCGAACCCCAGCCCGCCGTTGAAGGTCATCCCTCCCCTAGACCTTCAGCATGAGATGGTCGCGTTCCCAGGAGCTGATGACGCCCTGGAAGGCTTCGATCTCGGCGTCCTTGATGGCCGCGAAGGCGACGTAGAAGGCTTCGCCCAGCAGGGCGCGGACCGGGGCGCAGGCGGCCAGGCGCTCGAGGGCTTCCTCGAGGGTGCGCGGCAGGGTGCGGGGGTGGGCGTAGGCGTTGCCGAGGGCCTCGGCCGAGGGCTCGACCGCCCCCTCGACCCCCAGCCAGCCGGCCGCCAGCGCCGCGGCCATGGCGAGGTAGGGATTGGCGTCGGCGCCCGGCAGGCGGTTCTCGATGCGGCGGTTGGCGGCGTCGGCGATCGGCACGCGCAGGCCGCAGGAGCGGTTGTCGTGCCCCCACTGGACATTGATCGGGGCGCTGTGATGCGGCCGCATGCGGCGGAAGGAATTGACGTTCGGCGCGAAAAGCGGGGCGATCTCCGGCAGGAACGTCTGCAGCCCGCCGATGAAATGGCGGAACATGGCGCTGTCGGCCCCGTCCTTTTCGGCGAACAACATGCCGCCGTCGCCCTCGCCGACCACCGAAATGTGCAGGTGCATGGCGCTGCCCGGCTGGGTCTCCATCGGCTTGGCCATGAAGGTGGCGTAGAGGCCGTGGGCGAGCGCCACCTGGCGGACGATGCGCTTGAAGACCATGACCTCGTCGCAGCGCGCCACCGGATCGCCGTGCAGGAAATTGATCTCCAGCTGGGCCGCGCCGCTCTCGTGGATCATGGTGTCGACGGCGAGGCCGGCGATGTCGGAGTGCTCGTAGATGGCGTCGATCAGGTCCTCGTATTCGTTGATCGATTCCAGGCCGTAGGGCTGGGGCGCGCTCTCGGTCCGCCCCGAGCGGCCGGCCGGCGGGGTGAGCGGAATGTCCGGGTCCGGATTGACCGCCGTCAGGTAGAACTCCAGCTCCGGAGCAATGACCGGCCGCCAGCCGCGCGCCCGGTAGGTTTCCACGAGGCCGCGCAGCACATGGCGGGGCGAGGAAGCCCACGGACTGCCGTCGGGATGGAGGGCGTCGGCGAAGACATAGGCCGTGGGGGTCTTCAGGCCAGGGGCGACCCGCAGGGTGGCGGGATCCGGGATGAGGACCATGTCCGGATCCGAATAGGATTGGGGGTCGTCGTCGGCCCCGGCGTACTCGCCGGTGACGGTGACCGCGAAGACGCTGGAGGGCAGGCGCAGCGAGCGGTCGCGCTCGGACTGGACGAGCTTGGCGGCCGGCAGCACCTTGCCGCGCAGGACCCCGTTCATGTCCGGGATCAGGCACTCCACCTCGACGATGCCGCGTTCGGCGATCCAGCGTTCCAGTTCGGACAAATCGGCGCTCCTGGGATCACAGACGGCGAGGCCCGGAAGATCGATCTTCGCCCCCCACCTCGTCAAGGCTCGCTCTTGGCGTGGCGGACGAGCGCCGTTAGGGTCGCATCTGAGATCGCAACCGGAGCTGCCTGGACGTCATGTCGCCGAGCCTCGTCGAAGGCGTCTCGCCCCTGCTCCACGCCAGCGTCTATGAGGAGCTGCGCGCGCGCTTCATCACCGGCAAGATCACCCCCGGGGTCGGCCTCTCGACGCGCGGCCTGGCCGGGGAGCTGGGGGTGAGCCAGATGCCCGTGCGCGACGCCCTCTCGCGCCTGGCCGCCGAGGGGGCGGTGGTGATCCGCTCCAAGCGCAAGATCGAGGCCCCGCCGATGAGCGAGGCGCGGTTCACCGACCTGCTGGCCTGCCGCCTGCTGCTGGAGCCCGAGGCGGCGGTGCTCGCCTTGCCGCACATGACGCCGGCGCTCGTCAAGCGCCTGCGGGAGATCGACGCGGCCATCGACACGGCCATGCAGGAGGGCGACGTGATCGCCTACATGGAGGGCAACTTCGCCTTCCATTTCAACATCTACCGGGCCAATGGCCGCTCGACGCTGAACCGCCTGATCGAGACCCTGTGGCTGCAGTTCGGGCCTTTCATGCGGGTGGTCTACGGCCGTTACGGGACCGCCAACCTCGTCGACCAGCACCAGCTGGCCCTGGCCGCCATCGAGGCCGGCGACGCGCCCGCCCTGCGCGCCGCCATCTCCGGCGACATCGCCGACGGCATGGGCTTGGTGGGCGCGGCGCGATGGGCGGAGGGGTAGGGGCCGAACGTCGCGCCCCCCCATCTGAAGCTGGCTCGACGGCGCAGCGCTCGTCTTTGCCCCGTGCGACGTGCTACATTTTGATCCGACGCTGAACCCCGACGAGCAGCCACCCATGAGCGAATTGCACCGCATCACCGTCGATCCCGGTCAGTGTGGCGGCCGCCCGTGCCTGCGCGGGCTGCGGGTGCGGGTGAAGGATGTGCTGGACCTTTTGGCGGCCGGCGCCACCCGGGACGAAATTCTGGGCGATTTCCCCTTGCTGGAGGACGGTGACATCGCCGCGGCCCTGGAATACGCGGCGCGGCAGAGCGATCATCCCGTGTTCCATGCGGCCTGATGCGTTTCCTGGTCGACGCGCAGCTGCCTCCGGCGCTCGCCCGCTGGCTTGAGAATACCGGCGGTCATTCGGCCGAGCATGTCGCCGATCTCGGCATGCAAGCGGCATCGGACGCAGCGATCTGGGATTTCGCACTGAGCGGCGGTTGCGTGATCGTCAGCAAGGACGAGGACTTCACCCAGCGCAAGGCCTTGGTCGGGGGCGGTCCGAGTCTCATCTGGATTCGACTGCCAAACACCCGACGCCGCGAACTCATAGCGAGGTTCGAGCGCGATTGGCCTGATATTCTGGCCGCGCTCGAACGCGGGGAGACACTGATCGAGCTGACGTGATCGTCCTTGCTCATCACGTCGCCCCGCCTGATCGAGACCCTGTGGCTGCAGTTCGGGCCGTTCATGCGGTATGGCCGCTACGGCGCCGCCAACCTCGTCGACCAGCACCAGCTGGCCCTGGCCGCCATCGCGGCCGGAGATGCGGTGGCCCTGCGCGCCGCCATTTCCGGCGCCATCGCCGACGGCATGGGCCTCGTGGGCGCGGCGAGTTGGGCGGAGGGGTAGGCGACCCTCACTCACCGTCTGAGGGCCCGGAAACGCGGAGAAGAGCTCGGCCGCCCGCAGTTGTCAGGTCGTCGCCTGATGCAGGCGGTACGCCGAGGGACTGACGCCGAACCACCGCCTGAAGGCGCGGCGAAAGCTCCGGGCGTCTTCGTAGCCTACGGCCTCTCCGATCGCCTCGACCGTCAACCCTGCCCGCATCAGAACGGCGGACCGCTGCATGCGAAGCTCGTCTCGAATGCGCCGGAACGAGCAGCCTTCCCGTTCGAGCCTGCGGGCGACGGTTTTGGCCGACACACCCCATTGAAAGGCGACCGCCTGCTGATCGACGCCGTCCAACAGAGCGGATCGGACTTCGGCGGCGTAAGCGCTTCCATCCTGCTTCGCCCCGTCTTCACGAAGGGTCAGGCGCGCAAGCTCGCGGTACACGCCATCCCGCCAGCCGGCGACTTCCACGGGCTGCAGCCGCGCCTCCGCCGCTTCGGTCGAGAACAGGACCTCCAGGTCGTCGCCGGAAAAGACCACAGGGGCTCCCATCACCTGCAGCAAGGTTGATGAGGACGTCCGCCTGGCGGCCGGGGCGCGAACCCGCAGCACCTGCGGCGGGTGGCCGATCATCCAACTGAAGATGGCGTAGAAGACCGCGACCGTCCCTTCGAGGAGGATGTGGTGCAGTTCGCCGGCGGGATCGGCGGTCCGCCAGCGAATCGCCACGCCGCACGAACGGCTCCTCACGCTCACCGTCAGGTCCGGAACCATCACCGAGCACGCTTCGGCATAGGCCTCGAAGGCGCCGTACAGCGTCCCGCTGAGCAGCATCCGTGCGATCATGAGACCTGTCGCTCCAGGTCTCAGCCGTTCCTCAAACACCGCGTGGGTCTCGTCCTTCACCAAGGCCGCGTTGTCCGAAAAGATCCGCCAGCAGAGATCGAACGGCACGATCTGGCTGTTCGTCGCCGCGGGCTCGATGCCGTGGTTCCTCAACAGCGCCTCGATCGCGTCAGACCGACTTCCATCCGGCGCCAGGAAGGTGCGCACGTCCTTGAGACACAGGCCGGGTAGGGCGCCGTTGCGCGCCATAGCTTTTCCCCTCCCCACTACTCGCGAGGGCCGATGCGTACACCGTACGCTTTCGATTGACAAGCTTGCTGTCGAATCCGTAGCGTGCGGCGCACTCATGGACGAGGGGCGAAAATGACAATCCGACCAGCGGCTCGCGAAGCGCGCTTTGCGGGCAAGGTTGCAGCGATAACCGGGGCCGCCAGCGGCATCGGTCGGGCGATCGCTCTGCGGCTCGCCGAGGAGGGCGCCGCCGTACTGGCGATGGATCTAGCCCATGACAGCCTGCAGGACCTCGCTGACGTCATCGTGGGATCGGGAGGGCGGTGCGAGATCACCCAAGGATCCGTCGCCGACCTCTCCACGATCGACCGCTTCCTGGCCGGAGCGACAAGCGCGTTTGGCGGTCTCGACGCCCTCGTCAACAACGCAGGCATCGCCGGGCCGATGAAACGCCTCGACCAGGTCGAGGCGGCGGAGTTCGACCTCACGGTCGCGGTGAACCTGCGACCGGTATGGTACGCCATGAAGGCGGCCTATCCGCTGCTGTGCGAACGCGGCGGCGGAGCCGTGCTCAACGTCGCCTCGATGGCGGGAATTCGGCCCGGTCGACACCATGCGCCCTATGGCATGACCAAGGCCGGCGTCATCAGCCTCACGCACCATGCGGCCATCGACTACGCGCCGGCCAACATAAGGGTGAACTGCCTTTGTCCCGGTCCGGTCGACACGCCCATTTTCGAGCAGATGCGCGCGACCATGGACCCCGCGGCTTATCAGGCCGCCCGCGAGCGCCTGGAGCGGCGCACTCTGGTCCGGCGCTTCGGCTCCACGGAAGAGCAAGCCGCGGCGGCAGCCTTCCTGTTGAGCGACGAGGCCGCCTTTGTCACCGGCGTGGCGATGCCCGTCGACGGGGGTTGGGCCATCGCCTGACCGGACCGGCCGCGGCGAGAGCCGCCCGCCTGACCGAAAATGTCCGCGCTCCACCGGGCGGCGCGACCCTCCCGGCGCCGTGGAACGACGTGCGAGACTATGGGACGCAGAGCTGAAATCGCTGGGCGGGAGGAATTCGATGTCTGCTGGAAGACTGCAGGACCAGGTCGCGGTCATCACCGGAGGCGCCAGCGGAATTGGCTTCTCGACGGCCGAGAGATTCCTCCAGGAGGGGGCCAAGGTCCTTATCGGAGATTACAACGCCGATGCCGCGCTTGCCGCCGTGGCCGCACTCGAAAGCGATGGTCACGCCGGGCGCATCGCCTTCCAGCGCACCGATGTATCCGAGGAAGCCGACGTCGAGGCTCTGATGACCGGCGCGCGGGCTCGATGGGGAGCCTTGGACGTTGTTTTCAATAACGCCGGGATCGGCGGCGCCATCGGCCCCATTGCTGAAACCTCGGTCGAGCACTGGGACGTCACCTTCGCCGTTCTCGCCCGGGGCGTTTTTCTGGGCGTCAAACACGCGGCGAGGATCATGAGCGCCACGGGCGGCGGGGCGATCATCAATACCGCGTCGATCGCCGGACTCGCCGGAGGGGTCATTCCCACGGTCTATTCGGCGGCCAAGGCGGCCGTCGTGAGCTTTACGCGTAATGCGGCGACGGAACTGGCGGATGCGCGCATCCGGGTGAATGCGGTTTGCCCGGGCACGATTTTCACGCCTCTCATGCATGGCGGTCGCGTAGCCGAGGCCGAGGCGGTCGTGCGCCAGGTGCAGCCCTGGCCGGACCGTGGTGAACCTCGCCACGTCGCCGACGCCGTCCTGTTTCTGGCCAGCGACGAGAGCGCCTTCATCACCGGCGAGACCCTGGTCGTCGACGGCGGCTATCTGGCCAACGGCCTGCTGCGCGTGCACCCCCTGCCCGGCGCAAAGACGAAGCCGGACTATGCCGGGATGACCTATGGCCTGACCGGGCGCCCTCGCGAGGTGCGCCGCTTGCCGGCTTCCTGAAGGGCCGTCGCTTCTCCGCCCGTCCGGAAGTGTCCCCCCATCGCGGACCGCTGAGACCCTGTCGCCCGGAGGAAGCCGCGCCGACCATGCGTCAACGGGACTGTGACCCCAAGAAGCGAAGGACCCCTCGATGGTGAGCACAATGCCCGGCGCGGCGGAGCATTCCGATGTGCTGATCGTGGGCGCGGGAATATCCGGGCTCGGCGCCGCCTACGAGCTGCGCAGGCAGTGTCCGGACAGGTCGTTCGTCGTCCTCGACGCCATGGAAAGCTTCGGCGGAACCTGGCGCTGGCACGAATACCCCGGCATCCGCTCCGACAGCGACCTCTTCACCTTCGGCTTCAGGTTCAAGGCATGGCCGGGGCCGCCGATCGCCACCCGGGACGAGATCCTCAAATATCTCGGCGAGGTCATCGAGGAGAACGACCTCGCCAGTCACATGCGCTTTCGACACAGAATCGTCAGCGCCGCCTGGTCGAGCGAGCGTAATCTGTGGACCGTGGAAGCGCGGGTTGGGCCGGACGGTGAGCCGGCGCGCTTCACCTGCAACTTCCTGTGGATGTGCCAAGGCTACTATCGCCACGCGGCGGGCTACGTCCCCGACTGGCCAGGGATGGACACGTACCAGGGCCAGCTGGTTCACCCGCAGACCTGGCCTGACGACCTGGACTACCACGGCAAGCGCGTGGTCGTCATCGGCTCCGGCGCGACGGCGGCGACTCTGATCCCGGCCATGGCGCCAGAGTGCGCGCACATCACCATGCTGCAGCGGTCTCCGACCTACTATTTTCCCCATCAGAACCGAAACAAATTGGCCGATACGCTGCGCGCGCTCGAGCTCGATCCTCTGCTCATCCATGAGATCGTGCGGCGCAAGGTGGTCTATGACCAACGGCGGTTTCTCGACCGCGCGGCGGCGGAGCCGGACACCGTCAAGGAAGACCTCATCGCCGGCGTGGCGGCGCATTTGCCCGAGGACGTCGTCGCCGAACACTTCACACCGTCCTATCGCCCCTGGCAGCAACGCATTGCGGTCATCCCCGACGGAGACCTGTTCAAGGCCGTTCAGAGCGGAAAAGCCTCGGTGGTCACCGATCAGATCGCGCGCTTCACGCCCGAAGGCATCGAGCTGCAGTCCGGGCGTGTGCTGGAGGCGGACATCGTCGTGACCGCCACCGGTTTCGACATCTCGGTTCTGGGCGACATCGCGTTCAGCATCGACGGAAAGCCCCTGACCTTTTCGCAGACCGTCAACTATCGCGGTATGATGTTCACCGGGGTCCCGAACCTCGCGTGGATCTTCGGCTACCTGCGGGCCGCGAGCTGGACCCTGAGGGTCGATCTCGTGACCGATTTCATCTGCCGGCTATTGAACCACATGGATGCGATCGGAGCGGCGCGTGTTCGCGTCCAACTCCGCCCCGAAGACCAGGCGATGGAGCTGGCGCCCTTCCTCGACACGAGCATTTTCAATCCCGGCTACTTGTTGCGGGGCGTGAATTTGCTGCCCAAGGGCGGTGACAAACCGGAATGGCGGCACAGCCAGGACTACTCTTGGGACAAGGAAGTGCTTCCCTCCGTCGATCTCGACGACTCCTGTTTCGATTACGTGGATCGGCGAGGACGGCCGCTGGACCGCCGCGTGCGCGTTCGCGAAGTCGTGGCGGATGCAAGCTGACCGACGGCGAACTGCGGCATGGCGCGACAGGTGAGCGAACCCGTCCGCATCGGCATCCTCGGATGCGCACGAATCGCCAAGGCCGCGATCATCGATGCGGCGGTCGGCGCAAAAGACGTCACTGTCGTGGCCGTCGCTTCGCGCGATCTGGACCGGGCCCGCTCCTACGCGGCCCAGCATGGCATCGGCGCCGCCTACGGTGACTACGCGGATCTTCTCGCCGACCCGGGCGTGGACGCCATTTACAACGCGCTGCCGAACAGCCTCCACGCGCATTGGTCGATCCAGGCCCTCGAGTCGGGCAAGGCGGTGCTGTGTGAAAAGCCACTGGCGTCGAACGCCGCCGAAGCCGGGTCGATGGTGGCGGCGGCGCGGCGGACCGGGAAGCCATTGATGGAGGCCTTTCACTATCGCCACCATCCTCTGGGCCGGTTCATCAGCGAAATCGCCCGCTCCCAGCGGCTGGGCCGCCTCGTCAGCATAGACGCTGGCTTTGAAGTGCCGGCCGCGCTTGTCGCCAAGGACGACATCCGCTTCCAGGCCGAGCTTGCCGGCGGAGCGATGATGGATGTCGGCGCCTACGGTATCAACGTCCTGCGCCTGGTCGCTGGCGAGGAGCCCCGCGCCACCTCCGCCGATGCGACGATCGTGGCCCCGGGGGTCGATGGGGCGATGAAAGCGAACTTCGTCTTTCCAAGCGGCGCGATCGGATCGGTGTCCGCCTCTCTGGTGGCGGACAGGTTCCGGGCCTGGCTGACGGTAGAGGGCGAGCGAGGGCGTCTGGAGGTGTCCAATCCGTTCGTTCCGCATCTGGGGCATGGGGTCAGTCTCGAGGAAGCAGGTTCGATCAGCCGCAGGCAGTTCGACCTGACGCCGTCCTATGTCTACCAGGCGCGCGCCTTCGCGGCGTTCGTCCGTGACCGATCGCCGACGGCCTCCACGGCCGCTGACGGCGTGGCCAACATGGCGGCGATCGATGCGATCTATCTTGCCGCCGGCCTCAGGCCGCGCCGCATCTGAGCCCCTTCAGAGCCTGACCGGCCCGATGTCCGAAAATGTCCCCTCCCCACGGGAACGTGCGACCCTGTCCGCCGCATCGCGGTTGTCTCACGATAAGAACAGTCGTGGTTCAACGCGGCTGGACCACGGGGGGAGAGCTCATGGAATCGATGGGATCGCGCCGAAGCACGAAGGCCGCCACGAGGATCATGGAAAGGCGCAAGCGGTGGTCGCGCATGGCGCTCTCCGGCGCCTCGATGCTGGCGATGGCGGTCGCCGCGACCGCGACCCATGCGGCGGATTCCGCTCAACCCGCGGCGACGAAACTGCCGGAGCTGATCGTCACCGCCGAGAAGCGGGAGGCGTCGGTCAACAGCGTGCCGATGTCGATCACCGCCGCAAGCGGTCGGCAGCTCGAGGCGGCCGGGATCAAGCAGCCCCGCGACCTCGTCAAGATCACCCCCTCGTTCAACTACACGGACTCCTATGTCGCCTCGCCGATCTACACGTTGCGAGGGGTCGGGTTCACCGACATCAGCCTGGGGGGGCGCTCTACGGTCGCCATCTACACCGACGAAGCCCCCTTGCCGTTTCCGATCGAAACCAGGGGAGTCAATCTCGATCTCCAACGGGTGGAGGTCCTCAAAGGCCCACAGGGCACGCTCTATGGCCAGAACGCCACCGGCGGGGCGATCAACTACATCGCCGCCAAGCCGACCAAGGATTTCCAAACCGGCGCCAGCCTGAGCTACGGAAATTACAATGCGGTCGATGCTTCCGGCTACCTGAGCGGTCCGATCACCGACAGCCTGCTTGCCAGGCTCGCCATCGAACACACCGGAATGGATGGCTGGCAGAAGAGCTACACGACCGGCAAGACCAATGGGGCCGGCGATTTCACGAACGGCCGGCTGCTGCTGGATTGGACGCCGGACGACAGGTTCCGCGCCCAACTGAACATCAACGGCTTCATCGACCACTCCGAGGTCCAGGCGGGCCAGGTGATCGCCATCACGCCCGAGGTTCCAGCGGCCGCGCCCCTGGTGCCGGGACTTCTCACCTATCCGCTCTCGCCGGCGACCCCGACGGCGGCCGACTTCAATCCCGGAGATGACTACCACCGGCACAACTGGTTCTTTCAGGCCAACCTGCGCCTCGACTACCGGCTCCGCGATGGCCTGACGCTCACCTCGCTGACCTCATACAGCCAGTTCTCGGAACGCCAGCTCCAGGACATCGACGGAACGACCCTGTCGAACCTGAACCAGCTGACCTTCGGCCACATCAAATCGATCTCCGAGGAACTGCGCGTGGCGGCCGATCTCGCCGGTCGGGGGCATGCCGTTTTTGGAGTGAACTACGCGCACGACCAGGTTCTGCAGACCGATTTCGATCATTTGCCGCAAAGCACGCTGGCCTACCTCTTCGTCCCCTTCGGCCTGCCCTTGTTCATCGACTTTCGGGACATGGACAACCAGGATGAGGACACGTACGCCGTCTTCGCCAGTGGCGACTACAGCCTCACCGATCAGCTGAAGCTCTATGGCGGCATCCGCTACACGCGAGCTCTGGACAGTTTCAACGGCTGCACGTCCGACACCGGCAACGGGATCACAGCGCTGGATTACGGCGTCCTGGAGAACGTATTCAGGGGGGCCATCGGTCTCCCGCCCAATCCCCCGATTCCGCCTGGCGGATGCGTTACCGCCGACGCGACATTCACGCCGGGTCTGGTGCGCAACAACCTCAACCAGGACAACGTTTCCTGGCGGGCCGGCGCCCAGTGGACACCGGCGCCGAACATGATGGTCTACGCCAACGTCAGCAAAGGTTACAAAGCCGGCGGTTTCCCAGATCTTGGCGCAACCCTGGCCAGCCAGCTGAGCCCAGCCACCCAAGAGTCGGTTCTCGCCTACGAAGCCGGTTTCAAGCTGGCCTTGCTCGACCGGTCCCTGCAGCTGAACGGCGCCGGGTTCTACTACGATTACACGGACAAACAGGTTCTCGGTAAGGTGGTCGACCCTTTCCTCGGCCCCTTGCTGAAGCTGGTCAACGTGCCGAAGTCTGAACTCGTCGGCGCCGAGCTCCAGCTGGCCTGGTCACCCGTCCGTGGGCTGACGGTATCGGCCGGGGGATCCTACATCTACTCCCGAATCCTCGACCATTTCACCAACTTCGACGCAACCGGGGCGCTGGTCGATTTCAGCGGCGAACCGTTCCCCAATACCCCGAGATGGCAGTTCGTCAGCGACATCGATTATCACTGGGATCTCACTGACAAGTTCAGCGCATTCGCCGGCGCGAGCCTGCAATACCAGAGCGCCACCAACAGTCAGCTCGGCGAGCTTCCTCTGCTGGCCGTCGACGCGCGTGCGCTCGTGGACCTTCGTCTTGGCGTTCAGACCCGAGATGGGGCCTGGAGTCTCATGCTCTGGGGCCGCAACATCGGGAACAAGTACTACTGGACGACCTCCAACCCGGACCTCGACACCACCGTCAGGTTCGCGGGCATGCCGAGGACGTACGGCTTGACCCTCACCTTTCGGAAGTAGGCGCCTTCGGGTCGTCCGACCGAAACCTGGAGATACTCCATGCAGATCGACAACATCGCCGGCGACTGCGCATCGGGCTTCGAACCCGTGGCCGAAGCGTTCGCGCGCACCTTGCAGATGGAGCGGGAACTCGGAGGATCGGTTTGCGTCTTCAAGGACGGCGAGGCGGTCGTCGACGTCTGGGGCGGCTTTGCCGACGCTGCGCGGACGAGGCCATGGGCCCGCGACACGCTGGTCAATGTGTGGTCCACCACCAAGGGCATGCTGGCCCTGTGCGGCGCTCGCCTGACCGACCAGGGCCGCCTGGCCTACGATCGTCCGGTATCGGATTATTGGCCGGAGTTCGCCGCCAACGGCAAGCGAGCCATTACCGTGGCCCAGCTTTTCTCACACCAGGCAGGCGTTTGCGGACTCGCCCGTCCGGTCAGCGAAGACGACTTCTATGACGTCGACAAGCTGGCCGATCTCCTGGCCGCGGAGGCCCCGCACTGGCCACCCGGAACCCGCTCCGGCTACCATGCCCTTTCGATCGGCTATCTCGCCCACGGCCTGGTGCGGCGGGTGACCGGCAAATCGGTCGGCGAGTATTTTCGCGACGAGATCGGCGAGCCTCTCGGCGTCGACTTTCATATGGGCGTCGGTCCCGCCGACGCCGGGCGCCTGGCGGAGATCGCCCACGACGGGCTGCCCCAGTCGGGCGGCGAGGCGACGTTCAACGAGTTCCAGCGCCTGGCGCAGGTCAATTTGCCGATCCGCTTCGGCGTCGCCAACGATCCGCGTTGGCAGGCGCTGGGAATTTCCTCCGCTGGAGGCAGCGGAAACGCTCGCGGGCTCGCCAGGGTCTATGGCGCGCTGGCGACCGACCGTCGGCTCGACGGGGTCGAACTCGTCAGTGAACAGGCGCTCGCCGCCGCCACGACCCTTCAGATCCAAAACGAAGATCTCGTGCTGCGTTTTCCGATGAGCTGGGGCATCGGCT
Source organism: Caulobacteraceae bacterium (assembly GCA_035605655.1). Lineage (GTDB taxonomy): Bacteria > Pseudomonadota > Alphaproteobacteria > Caulobacterales > Caulobacteraceae > Acaudatibacter. The sequence goes on from DASZKO010000223.1 coordinate 23,944, forward strand.
TCGCGTTGAACCAGGGGATGGACGTCTACGGCCCCAACCCCAAATCCTTCGGGCACCATGGCTGGGGCGGCTCGTTCGCCTTCGCCGATCCCGAGCGGCGCCTCGGCGTCGCCTACACGATGAACTTCATGCGCGAGCCGGCGGGCGCTCCAGACCCCCGTATCCAATCCCTCGTGGACAACGTCTACGCCTCCTTGTGAGCGGCGAACCGGGCGCTCAGGCCTGCGATCACACAGTCGAGTCCGAAGAGGAACTGGACCTCGTCCAGAGGCCGCGACAAGACCATGGCGGCGTCATCGGATTCCTCCTGAGAGAGGCCGTCGGCGATCTCCAGAAGCGCGGCCAGCTTGCGCGCCCGTTCAGCGGCTGAACTGCGCTTGGCGTCGGGCCTCCGGTGGCGATAGGTCTGCGCCTCCAGAAGGGTGTAGCCGGTCGTGTAGCTGGACAAGGCCCAATAGGTATCGGGAAGCAGTTCGCGCGGAACTCCCACCGACCGCAGGCGCCCGATTATGGCGGTGTTCACGCTCAGCGATGTCGGCGACCGCCGGAGTTCGCGTCCGATGAGGTCGGCAAGTTCCGGGTGGGCCAGCATCGCGCCGCGGACGCGCAGACAAAGCGCTCGAGCTTCTTCCGGCCATGCCGCGCTCACCTCTTTGGGGGCGAAGCCCTCGACGACGTGGTCGACGACCGCGTCGAGCAGTTCCGACTTGCTCGGAAAGTAGCGGTACACGCTCATGGTCGCCGAGCCGACGGCCTGCCCAAGCGTGCGCATGTTCAAGGCCGCCATTCCGTTGCGATCGATCAGATCCAACGCGGCGCCGATTATCTTTTCGCGGGACAACTCCGCCCGGCTTCGCGAATCGGATCGGCTCATGGCTTGGAATGGCGCATGTTTCAGTCCAGCTTGAGCACCCTGGCGGCGTTCTCGCCCATCCATTTGCGCCGCGCGGTGTCATTCAGCGGCAGAGCGTCCGTCTCGCGCACGAGCTGAGCGAGCGGGAGCATGGACGTGCCCCAGCCGCTGCCGAAGATGATCTTGTCCTGCAAGATCCGGGTCCCGTAGTAGAGCAGCGGTTCGTAGCCGGCGCCCGCGGCCGTGATCTGCTTCACTCTTCGGCAGGCGATGTCGACGTAGAGATTAGGATGTCGCATCAGGATCGCCATCATATCCGCGACCCAGGGCCATCCGCCGAGCCCCGCAACGATCCGCAAACTCGGAAAGGCGATGGCCAGTTCGTCCAGATGCTTCGGATGGGCGTAGTCGTAGGGTCGATCGGACAGGAGGTGGACACCGACGGTGATCCGCACCGGGATGTCCAGCTCCACGCACTTGGCCAGGAACGGCCGGTAGACCGGATCATTTATGTAGCGCTGCTCGCGGTAGGATGAGATTTCGAAGCCGCGGCAACCCAACTCGCGGACGCCGCGCTCCAGTTCCGCGACCCCGCGTCCGCCTTCGTCGCCCCAGATACGGAACCAGGGGATCAGACGACCAGGATACTCGGCCGCCAGCCTGGCGACATCCTCGTTGCTGGCCCGGCGCCCGGCGTTGCCGATGCAGGCATGTGAAACACCGGCCTGATCCAGCATGGTGATGATGTCGGCATGCGACATGGCGCGCTCCATGTCCTTCTCGCAGAGCTTCAAGGCGAGGAAGGTGAGCCCCTCCTTCGCCTTGGCTTGGTTGAACTCATCCAGCGTCATGCCGATTTGGGCCGCCCAGCCGGGCGCCATCAGCTGCGCGTAGCCCTCCTTGTCGAACCCGCGCCCGGACTTGATCAGGCGAACGGTGTCTTCGACGGCCTCCCTTGTCGGAGTGTCGCATTCGAAATCGATGACGGTCATGGGCATCCTCGCCGACAATCCGGCCACTGAAAACCAGACAGCGCACTCGGCCGCCATTGTCCACTCCGCGCCTGTTTTCGCCTGAACCGGGCCATCCCAGTGTCGGTTCTGGATCTTCGCGCCGATACGCCCTGCGCGCCGCCATCTCCGGCGACATCGCCGACGGCATGGGCCTCGCGGGCGCGGCGCGATGGGCGGAGGGATAGCGCCGATCACCCGCCTATGCGCGCGCTCCCAACCGGTCCATAAAAGAAAACAAGGGACTTGGCCTGTTCGCTGGGTACTGATTTCGCAGTCATTAGTCTTCGCCAGGGAGCCGCCCAATGACGACCAAGACCCTCACCGGGATTTATGGGTCCGCCTACAATCTCACCTCGCCGATTACTACCTTGAGTATAACCGCCAGCGGTTATCTGGGCGCTGGCCTGCTCGCCGCCGGGGCGGGGACCTACACCATCGTCAACCACGGGCTGGTCCAGGCCGCCGGCTATGCGATCAGCGTGGCCGGGATCGGCATTGTCACCAACACCGGCACGATCCAGTCGGCGGCGGGGGCTGGGGGCATAATTCTCGGCAACGGCGGTGTGGTGACCAACGGCGGGGCGGGCGCCCTCACCGCGCTCATCGCCGGCAACCGCGGCGTCCAATTGAACGGGGCGCCGGGAACGGTGACCAACAGCGGCACGATCATCGGCTCCACCACGTGGGGCGTACAGATCACCGACGGCGGAATGGTCACGAACGGCCCAGCCGGCGCCACGCAGGCTTTGATCGAAGGCGGCCAGGACAGCGCCGGGGCCATCTACATCGCGCAGGGCGGAACAGTGCAC
>DASZKO010000022.1:0-1861 GCA_035605655.1 Caulobacteraceae bacterium
GATGGATCCGGACGTGCCCCTGATCGTCCCGGAGGTGAATCCCGACGCCGTCGACATGGCCCGGCGCAAGAACATCGTGGCCAATCCCAATTGCTCCACGGCCCAGCTGGTCGTGGCCCTCAAGCCGCTGCACGACGCCGCCCGCATCAAGCGGGTGGTGGTGGCCACCTACCAGTCGGTTTCCGGGGCCGGCAAGCAGGGCATGGACGAGCTGTGGGACCAGACCAAGGGCGTCTTCGTGCTCGGACCCTCGGAGCCTCAGGTTTTCACCAAGCAGATCGCCTTCAACGTCATCCCCTTCATCGGCGACGCCCGCGACGATGGCTTCACCAGCGAAGAGGCCAAGATGTGGGAGGAGACCCACAAGATCCTCGATCCGGATATCGCCCTGACCGTCACCTGCGTGCGCGTGCCGGTCATGGTCGGCCATTCGGAAGCGGTGAACATCGAGTTCCATGAGCCCCTGGACGAGGACGAGGCCCGCGAGGTCCTGCGCGAGGCGCCGGGGATCATCGTCATCGACCGGCGCGATCCGACCGGCTTCATGACCCCCAAGGAGGCGCAGGGCGAGTTCCCGGTCTATGTCTCGCGCATCCGCCGCGATCCGACCGTGGAGCATGGCCTCGCCATGTGGGTGGTGGCCGACAACCTGCGCAAGGGCGCGGCCCTCAACGCGGTTCAGATCGCCCAGCTTCTCGCCGAGCGTGGCCTGATCGGACTCAAGGCCCTGGCGTGAGCGAAGGGGCGGCCGGCGGGTCCGCTCGCCCCGCGCTGCTCTGGGGCATCCTGTGCTACCTCCTGTGGGGCGCCACCCCGATCCTCTTCATCGTCATGGGACGGTCGGGGGCGACCCCGCTGGAGATTCTCGCCCACCGGGCCCTGTGGTCGGCCCCGTGGGCGGGGGCCCTCGTGGTTGTGGCCGGCCAGGGCGGGCAGGTGCGGACGGTGTTCGCCCAGCCCAGGCTGCTCGCGCTCCTGGCGCTCTCGGCCGCGATGATCTCCTCGGGCTGGGGACTCTATGTGTGGGCCGTCAACAACAGCCGCAACCTCGAGGCCAGCCTCGGCTACTACATCACCCCGCTCCTCAACATGGCCGCCGGGGCGGTGCTCTACCGCGAGCGGATCGACCGCTTCGGAGCGGCCGCCATCGCCCTGGCCGCCGTGGGCGTCGCGCTGCAGACCGCCGCCCTCGGCCACCTGCCCGGCATCGCCCTTTATCTCGCCGCGACCTTCTGGGGCTACGGCCTGATCCGTAAGCGCATCGCCGTCGACGCCCAAACCGGCCTCTTCATCGAGACCCTGCTGATGGCGCTCCCGGGCCTGGCCTATGTCCTGTGGCTCCATCACGCCGGCGGCGGCATCTTCACCCACGGCGCCGCTCATACCTTGTTGATGATGACCGCCGGCCCGGTCACCGTGGTTCCGCTGGCCCTCTTCGCCTGGACAGCCCGGCGCCTGCGGTTCGCCACCGTCGGCTTCCTGCAGTTCATTTCGCCGACCATCGGCTTTCTGGTCGGCATCGCCACCGGCGAGCGCATGGTCCCGCTGGAGGCGGCCTCCTTCGGCTTCATCTGGGCCGGGGCCATCGTCTTCATGTTCGGAGCCTGGCGGGCGGCGCGGGTGCTGGCGAGGGAGGGTTAGCGGCCGCGCTTGGAGCGTCGCATCCGCTCCAGGCGTTGTCTCAGCGGACGGGAGTGAGTCATGCCCAAGCCTGTGGAATACCGCGAGCGCGCCTCCGCGGCCGAACATGACGCCGCCCACGCCGCCGACCGCGGGCTGCGCGCCGAGTTCCTCCATCTGGCCGCGGCCTGGCGCGGGCTCGCCAACTACAGCGAACGAAGCCAAGCCCGGCTGGCCTCCC
>DASZKO010000054.1:0-2113 GCA_035605655.1 Caulobacteraceae bacterium
GGAGCCAACCGCTCCCTGCCGGTGAGCTGGTCGGCGGCGCCGGCCGCCAAGGCCTATGCCATCGTCCTCGAGGACCCCGACGCCCCGGGCGCGGCGCCCTTCGTCCACTGGCTGGTGTGGAACATCCCGGCCAACGTCACCCGCCTGGCCGAGGGCGCGCCGCCACCCGCCAGCGCCATGCAGGGGAGCAACGGAACCGGGGCCGCCGGCTATCACGGGCCCCATCCGCCCAGTGGGACCCACCACTACCATCTCGAGGTCTTCGCCCTGGATCGGCCGCTCGGCCTCGCCGCCGGGGCCAACCGCGACGCGCTCGCCGCCGCGCTGCGCGGCCACGTCATCGCCGCCGGCGAGACGATCGGTCTCTACAGCGCCCCTGCCCATTGACGTCGCGGCGCCGTAGGCGGCGCCGAACCCATCGGCTATCACGACCGGCGCACCTTCCGACCGGAGCCGACCGATGGACACCGCGACCCCCGCCGCCGCCACCTTCAACCCCGATATCCTGGCCCAGGTCCCCATCGCCCTGCGGGGGGTGATCGACAATGGCGACCTTTCCGGCGCCGTGACCCTGATCTGGCGCAAGGGCGAGATCGTCGAGGTCGACGCCCTGGGCCAGGCCGACATCGCCGAGCGCCGGCCGATGGCCCGCGACACCCTCTTCCGCATCGCCTCGATGACCAAGCCGGTGACGACCGCCGCGGCCCTCATGCTGATGGAGGAAGGCGTCTTCCAGCTCGCCGATTCGATCACGAAGTGGGCGCCGGAGTTCGCCGACATGAAGGTCCTGGTTTCGCCCACCGGACCTCTGAGCGAGACCACGCCAGCCCCGCGCGACATCACCTTCGATGATCTGATGACCCATCGCGCCGGTCTCGCCTACGGCTTCACCTCGGTGGGGCCGATCGCCTACGCCCACCAGGATGCCCTCGGCGACGTGCTCAACAGCGCCATGACCCCGGATGCGTGGATGAAGGCCCTGGGCTCGCTGCCGCTCTCCTATCCCCCCGGCGAGCGCTTCCACTACAGCCACGCCACCGATGTGCTGGGCTTCATCGTCGGGCGGATGGCCGGCAAGGATTTCCGCGAGGTCCTGATCGAGCGGATCTTCGCCCCGCTCGGCATGAAGGATACCGACTTCTTCGTTCCGGCCGACAAGCGCGCGCGGGCGGCGGTGGTCTATCGCCAGGACGACAAGACCGGAGCCCTGGAGCCGGTGGCCTTCCGCACGACCGGCCAGGCGCCGGCCTTCTGCGGCGGCGGCGGCGGCCTCATCTCCACCGCCGACGACTATCTGAAGTTCGCCCGCCTGCTCCTAGGCGACGGCGAGGTCGACGGCGTGAGACTGCTGAAGCCCGAGACCGTCGAGCTGATGCGGACCAACCGCCTCACCGAAGCCCAGCGCCAGATCGATTTCCTCGGCATGCCGTTCTGGCTCGGCCAGGGGTTCGGCCTCGGCCTGTCGATGGTCATGGATCCGGTCCAGCACGCCTGGATGGGGGCCGGCTCGAAGGGCGCGTTCGGCTGGCCGGGCGCCTTCGGCACCTGGTGGCAGGCCGACCCGGCCGAGGATATGATCCTCGTCTACCTGATCCAGAACTCCATGCCGCTCGGCCCCGAGGCCGTCACCCAGATCGCCACCAACCCACGGATGGGCGCGCGCCTGGCTCTGCCGATCTTCCAGAAACAGGTCTACGCCGCGCTGGGTCGTTGAAGATGTTCTGTCACCGCCGCTCGCGCCCATGGAATATGCGTGTGACGAGCACCCGATCGGAGGTGACGCGGTAGCGAACCACATATCCCACGTGACCGAATCGGACCACGAGCTCCCGCCTTCCTCCGCCTTGGCGCGCCAGCCTGCCACGCTCGGGGAAATTACCCAGGCTCTCGACGGCCGCGGCGATCGCCTCCACGGCCGCCATAGCGGCGCGCTGGCTTTTCTCAGTGAGGAAGTCCTCGAGTCTCGCCAGAGCGCGTACCGCGCCAGGCGCGAATTCGACAGGCCTCACTTACGCGCGGCGAACCGAGTGGTTAGGGACTGTTGGAGGCGCGCCATCGCTTCGTCGGCTGGGACAGAGACCCCTGTGCGTTGGAACTCGGCAAATCGGGCGTC
>DASZKO010000077.1:0-1968 GCA_035605655.1 Caulobacteraceae bacterium
GGCGCTGGAATTGTCGATGACGATCGGGCCGGCGGCGCCGATCCTGGCCGCCCACTCGCGCGAGAAGGCTCCGGTGACACTCATCAGCACCACGTCCACGCGGGAGAAATCGAACTGGGCGATATCCTCGCATTTGACGACACCGGCCTTCCAGCCGATCTCGACGCCGAGAGAGTTGCGCGAGGCGATGGCGTGCAGCCGGTCCACGGGGAATTCGACTTCCTCGAGGATGTTCAGCATCTCGCGGCCCACGGCCCCCGTGGCGCCCACGACGGCGACGCGGTACCCCATCGTCAACTCTCCATTACTGCGGGAGGCGTCGCTTACGCTTCGCCGGCCCCAGGCGCAAGGCGGGTGAAGCGCAGGCCCGCCACGCCGGCGAGGCCGGCCAGCATCAGGCCCGCGCCCAGCCACAGGACGGCCCGCACCTCGCGGTCGCTGACCACCGATGAGGCCAGCCATGGACCGAGCGCCCCGCCGAGCAGTTGGGCCGCTCCGCTCTGCAGGGCCGCGCGGCGGCTGGGATCGGCCTCGATGGTGAAGGGGACCAGGAACGGCGCGAGGTAGATGGCGGTGAGCCCGGCCAGGGCATTGGCGGCGATGAAGAGCCAGCCGGGGGCGGCGTGGCCGAAGACCCACCAGATCCCGAGGGTGATCGCCGAAACCGCCACGAAGACGCTGAAGTACTTGATCCGCCCGGCCGAAACGACGGCCAGTCCGCCGCCGACGACCTGGGCGATCAGCGAGACCCAGTTGGCCGTGCGGGCCACACCGGCCCCCAGGCCGGCCTCGTGGGCCAGGGGCTGGAGATAGACGCTCACCGCCCCGCCGGCGGCCACGAAGATCGCCGTGGCGCCGAGCGCCAGCCAGCCGCGCAGGGGCGGCGCGCCGCTCTCCCCGGCCGCCACCGGCAGGGGCGCGAAGCGATCGGGGATGAAGAAGGCCGGCGCGGCGCCCAGGAGACTGGCCCCGGCCAGGGCCAGGAAGCCGCCGGTGGCCCCGAAGCGCGGCAGGATCGTGATCGCCAGGGCGACCGCCAGGACCAGCTGGCCGAAGGTCTGGGCGGCGAAGAACACCCCGGCCCAGCGCTCCGGGGTGAGGGTGCGCGAGATCATGCTCACCGTGATCCACAGCAGGATTCCCTCCACCGCCCCGGCCGCGACGCGCAGGGGGTAGAGGGCCAGCCCGCTGGCGTGGGCGCTGAACAGGTTTAGCCCGGCCAGGGCCAGGGAACAGGCCAGGGCGATGGCGCGCAGACGGGCCGGCTTGACGAAGGCGCCGGCCGCGGCGGTGCTGAGCCCCATGCCGAGAAGCTCGAGCATGGCGATGTGGCCGATGCCGGCGGTGGAGAGCCGATTTTCGTCGACGAGGGCTCCCAGCAGCACCGGCACGACGCCCAGGACCAGCAGGGAATTGACCCCCACGGCGATGGTCGCGCCGCTTTCCAGGCCGGTCAGCAACGGGCCGACCGCCTCATGGACGAGATGGTCGTCGGTCTCGGCGGTCATGAGCGGCCCGGACCCCTCCGCGGCGGGCGCTTTGCCCTCGTCCTCACCCGCCTATATCCTAAGCCCCGGCCATGACCAGCGACGCCTTCGCCCATCGCCTCGAGACCGAGGGGCTGATTATCCTCGACACTGCGACCTTCGTCCTGACGGCCGAGGAGGCCGGGTTGCTCACTCATCCGCTCGGCGACGGGCGGGCCAAGAACATCAGCCTGGCCCCCGGCGATGCGCTGCGCGGGACCTCGGCCGAGGGTCCCGAGGCGGCGCGCCTGACGGCCCTGCTGGCGCGCTTTTCCGCCTGGGCGCGCGAACTCGTCGCCGAGCGCGCGCCATCGTACGCCGGCGCTTTGGAGATCGGCCGCACCAGCTTCCGGCCGCGCGACGTCGAGGGCGATCCGGTCAGTCCGCGCAAGGACGATCGGCGCCTGCACGTCGACGCCTTCGCCTCCCAGCCCACCGGCGG
>DASZKO010000083.1:0-18692 GCA_035605655.1 Caulobacteraceae bacterium
CGGCCGCCGTGCGGTATTCTCTTCCGCGCGCCCATGGTCATCGAGAAAAAACATACGCCGCTGGCCAACCTCGCCGGATTGACGCGCGGACAACTCGCCACCGCCCTGGTGGCGGGCGGGGTGGCCTCGCCGGCCCAGGCCCGCATGCGCACCGCCCAGGCGTGGGGCTGGATCCACCACCACGGGATCACGTCCTTTTCGGCCATGAGCAACATCGCCAAGGAAACCCGCGCCGCCCTGGCCGAACGGTTCACCCTGGAGCGGCCGCAGATCGTCCTTCGCCAGCAAAGCAGTGACGGGGTGATCAAGTGGCTGATCCGCTTCGCCCCCGGCGTCGAGGCCGAGACGGTCTATATTCCCGGCGTCGGGCGGGCGGGGGCGCTGTGCGTCTCCAGCCAGGTCGGCTGCACGCTCAACTGCACCTTCTGCCACACCGGCACCCAGGCCCTGGTGCGAAACTTGACCGCCGCGGAGATCATCGCCCAGGTGCAGATCGCCCGGGACGACCTCGGCGAATGGAACGCCGCCGAGGGCGAGCGGCGGCTCTCCAACATCGTCTTCATGGGCATGGGCGAGCCGCTGTACAATCTGGACGCGGTGGCCGACGCCCTCGACGTGATCAGCGACAACGAGGGCATCGCGATCTCGCGGCGGCGGGTGACGGTCTCGACCTCAGGGGTGGTTCCCAAGCTCACCGAGCTGGGCGCGCGCACCGGGGCCATGCTGGCCATTTCCCTGCACGCCACCAACGACGAGCTGCGCGACGTCCTGGTCCCGCTCAACCGGCGCTATCCGATCGCCGAGCTGATGGCCGCCATCCGCGCCTATCCCGGCCTTAGCAACGCCCGCCGGGTGACGTTCGAATACGTCATGCTGAAGGGGATCAACGACAGCCCGGCCGAGGCGAGGGCTCTCGTGCGCCTTCTCGCCGGCGTGCCGGCCAAGATCAACCTGATCCCGTTCAACCCCTGGCCCGGCAGTCCCTACGAATGCTCCGAGCCGGCGACGATCGAGACCTTCGCGGCCATCGTCAACCGGGCCGGGTACGCCTCGCCGGTGCGCACGCCGCGCGGCCGCGACATCGCCGCCGCCTGTGGTCAGCTGCGGACCGAGAGCGCCAAGCTCCGGGCCAGCGCCCGCCGCGCCTTGGTGGCCTGACGTCAAAGAGGGGGAATCTTGAAGCTTCCCCGCCCGCCCGACTGGCTGATCCTGATCGGCATGGTGGGCGGGCTCGTGGCCCTGGCGGTCGCGGGGCCGTGGCGAGCGCCGGATAGCCCGCCCGCCCGCGAACCGGCGCCCGGTGCGCCGCTCGCCCCCGCCTCCCTCTTCGATCCGGCCATCTGGGTGAATGCGCCCCGCGCCGGGCCGGGAGCGGGCACGGCCTTCTCGGTCGCCGACCGCGGGGTGTGGCTCACCGCCCGCCACGTGGTCGAGGGCTGCCGGCGAGCGGCGATCGTCACCGCGCCGGGCCACGGCGTCGCCGCCGAGGTTCGCCTGAGCGCCCAGCGCGAAACCGCCGTTCTGATCACCCGCGGCGGCGCTCCGGCCCTGCCGATCGCCCCGGCCGGGCCGCTGCGCCGGGGCCTCATGGCCTTCCATCCGGGCTTTCCTCAAGGGAGACCCGGCGAAGCCGCCTCGCAGCTCATCCGCCGCGCCAATCTGTGGGTCGGCGGCCACGGCCTGCGCGCCGAGCCGGTGCTGACCTTCGCCGAGACCGCCCGCCGGCCCGGCCTGCGCGGGGCTCTCACAGGGATTTCCGGCGCTCCCGTGCTCGACTCCGCCGGCGAGGTCCTGGGGGTGACGGTGGCCGAAGCCCCGCGCCGGCGGCGCCTCTACGCCACCACGCCGTCCTCGCTGCGCGCGGCCCTGGCTCAGGCCGGCGTCGCGCCCTCCGCCGCGCCGGGCCGCAAGCTGACGGGCGCGACCCTTGGCGCCATCGCCGATGATTTGCGCGCCAGGCTCAGCATCGCCGAGGTGGTTTGCCTGACCTAAGCTGCCGCCTTGGCCGGTTCGCCGCGGGCGACGAGGCCGACGAGGATCATGGCCACGATCCCCACCAGTCCGGAATAGAGAAAGAAGAGCACATAGCCCGCGCCCAGCGCCGCGGGGGCCACATGGGCCTTGGCCAGGGCTCCGGCGAAGGCCTGGGGGGGAGTGTGGACGAACAAGGCCTTCAATGGCGCGACGAAGCCGCCGGTCTGGGCCGAGTGGGCGGCTGCCTCGACGATCCGCCCCGACTGCGAGGCGATGATCTTGCCCGGCAGGGAATAGAGCGATGAAAAGAGCGCGTATTGCGTAGCGGTGAAGCCGACGCCGGTGAGGCTCGACATGTAGGCGATGAGGCAGGTGCCGGCGTAGGCCGAGACGACATTGTCGACACCGATGGCGATGAACAGGTCATGGAGGCTCGGACCCTGGATGGCCAGCCAGCCGAAGATGGTGTTGGTGATCGGCAAGGCGATGGCCCCGACGATCAGCGGTCGCATGACCCCGAAGCGGGCGATCGCCAGGCCTCCGACGAAGACCCCGCCGACGGCGGCGAGCGCCCCAAACACCTTCCGGCCGGCGGCGATGTCGTCGAGGCTGAAGCCGAGGTCGAGATAGAAGGCGTTCATCAGGTTGAGCACGAAATCGCTGAGCCGGTAAACGCAGATGAGCGCAAGGATGAGCAGGGCGCGACGACCGAACCGGCGCATGAAATCGGCGATCGGATCGCCGAGGGCGTGAAACAGATAGACCCCCGGCCGGGTGCGGACCGTTGGGATCGGCGCCGCGGCGACCGCCACCACCGCGAAGCCGAGCAATACCGCCGCCAGTTGCAGCCACACCCCATTGGGCTTGGCCGTCCACGCGCTCTGCAGGGCCGCGCCGGCCTCGCTTGCCCCGACCGCCTTGAAACAGGCGGCCAGGACGTCCGCCTTGGCGCCCAGGCCGGACCCCAGCAGCAGGACGCCGACGAGCAGGATCGCCAGCCGCATCACCCATTCGAGCGTATCGCGCAGGGGGGCCGGGGCGATGCCGGCCGTCGGGATGGGACGCACCTGGTGTTCGGCCTCGGCCGGGGCGAGCAGCACGGCCACGATCGCCAAGCCCATCACCGCCGCCATGGCCGTATAGGCCACATGCCAGCCGACTGCCTGAGCGATGAACAGCGGCGCGGCCCCGGCCACCAGATTGGCGGCCCTGAATCCCCATTGGTAGGCGGCCGCCATGGCCCCCTGCCGCGAAATCTCGGCGGCCTCGATCCGCCAGGCGTCGACGACGATGTCCTGGGTCGCCGACGCGAAGCCGGTGGCCACCGCCAGGAGGGCCAGGCCGCCCAGCCCGCGGGCCGGGTCGCCCGTCGAGATCGCCAGCAGGCCGAGGATCACGGCGATCTGAGAGACGAGGATCCACGACCGGCGATGGCCAAGCCAGGCGGTGAGCACCGGGATTCGCGTGCGGTCGACGAGGGGCGCCCAGATGAACTTGAACGAGTAGGGGAGAGTCGCCAGGCTAAAGAGCGAGATGGCGGCCAGCGACAGGCCGGCGGTGCGCAGCCACGCCGACATGGTGTCGAAGATCAGCGAATTGGGCAGCCCGGAGCCGAAACCGAGCCCCAGCATGATCAGGATCGGCCGCTCGCCGAAGACCCGAAGGGCCCCGAGGGCGCTGCGCCTCGCCGGGGCTCCAGCTTCCTTGATCGGCGCGGGGTTCGACATCGACCGCCAGATTGAAGCGCGTCGCCGGCCCCGTCCAGCAGCCTAGGCGATCTGACGCGCGAGCGCGGCGCGGACCAGCCCCAGCCGGTCGTTGCCGAAATACATGTCGTCGCCGTCCACGAAGATCGTCGGCGAACCGAACCCGCCGCGGGCGATGAGCTCGTCGGTGTTGGCCTTCAGCGCCGCCTTGATCGCCGGATCGGCCGCCCGGGCGATAACGTCGGTCCCGACGCCGGCCCGCGCGCAGACCGCTTCGAGCACGGCGTCCTGGGAGATGTCCTGGTCCTCGCTCCAGTAGGCCTGGAAGACGGCGCGGGCGAAGTCGACGAACCTGCCCTCTTGCGCTACCACCAGGCAGGCGCGCATGGCCTTCACCGAGTTCACCGGAAAAACGGTGGGTGGCATCTTGATTTTCAAGCCCGCCTGGCGCGCCCAGTCCTGCAGATCCTTGAGCATGTAGCGGGCCTTGGCCGGCACGGGCGTGGCCCGGCCCTCGTAGACGCTGGGATTGACGGTGTTGAACACCCCGCCGACCAGGAACGGTCGCCAGGCGATCGCCACGCCGAGCTCGGCCGCCAGGGGCTGGATATTCTCGAAGGCGAGATAGGTCCATGGGCTGGAGCAATCGAAGAAGACTTCCAGGCGCGGCTTTGGCGAACTCGTCGTATCCATCTTCCCCTCCCTTGCCGCCTCGCCCCGCCGGCCCTATCAGGCCCCATGACCGCGGAGGCGCCCGTCCAGACGGCCCGGCGATCCGCCGTGGCCATGTACACCCTCCTGTCGGTGATGTTCATCAACATCCTGGGGTTCGGCATCGTCGTGCCCCTGCTGCCGTTCTATGGGGCCTCGTTCCACGCCCCGCCGTGGCAGATCGCCCTGATCTTCTCGGCCTATTCCCTCGGCAGCTTCGTGGGCGAACCGTTCTGGGGCCGCCTGTCGGACCGTGTCGGGCGCAAGCCGATCCTGGTCTTCACCGTACTCGGCAACTGCGCCTGCTACGGCGCCCTGGCCTTCGCCCCCGACATATGGTCCGCTTTCGCCATCCGCCTGGTGGGCGGCATGGCGGCCGGCAACGGCTCGGTGGTGCAAGGTTATATCGCCGACGTCACGCCGCCGCAGGAGCTCGCCGGCCGCATGGCGAGGCTCGGCGCCTCCTACAACGTCGGCTTCATCCTTGGCCCCTTCGTTGGCGGGGTGCTGGCCAAGCCGTCGGCCGGCCCGCTGGGCTTCCAAATTCCGCTCCTCGCCGCCTCGGCGCTGGCCGCCTGCTCGGCGCTGGGGATAGCGCTGGCCGTCCGCGAGAGCCGCCAGCGCCGGCCCGTCGAAACCAATCCGGTCAGCCCGTGGCAGGCGGTCGGGGCCGTCGCCCGCCACCCGGTGATCGGACCGCTCGTCTTGCTGACCTTCCTGGTCGGCCTCGCCTTCAATGGCATCGAGTCGGTCTTCGCCTTGTGGGCCCACCATCGCTTCGCCTGGCAGCCGGTCCAGGTCGGGCTGCTGTTCGGCCTCTCCGGCCTGATCGCCTCGCCGACCCAGTTCCTGCTCACCGGCGTCCTGTCGCGGCGCTATGGCGAGGCGCGCATGCTGGCCGCCGGCATGGCCGGCTCGGTGATCGCCCTGGCCCTGATGCCTTTCGTCGGCGGCGGCTGGGGAGTCTACGCCCTGATGGCCGCCTCGGCCCTGGCGTCCTCGGTGGCCTTCCCCAACGCCGGGGCGCTGATTTCCCGGGCCGTCGACGACCGCAACCAAGGCCAGATCATGGGCCTCAACAACGCCACCAGCGCCATCTCGCGGGTGATCGGGCCGCAGGCCGCCAGCTTGGCCTTCGCCTTCGCCGGGGCCGACAGCCCGTTCTTCCTGGGCGCCATCCTCACCGTCCCGGCGATCTTCCTGGCTCTGCGCGCCGGGCGCGCGGCGACGACCTCGGCCTGAGCGATCTTGCCTTCCCGGCGGCTTTGCCCTAGAGACGCGCCTCCATCGGGGATCGCCTGGCCCAAGGCATGCCAGGGCGGTTCGTTTCCAGCTCTTCTTCCAGAGGACGGCATCCAAAGACGCCGCAGCGAAATGCCCAAACTGAAGACCAAGTCCGGCGCCAAGAAGCGCTTCAAGATCACCGCGACCGGCAAGATCAAGGCCGGGGTGGCGGGCAAGCGCCACCGCCTGATCAGCCACAGCGGCAAGTACATCCGTCAGAACCGCGGCACCAAGGTGATGGGCGAGAGCGATTCCAGGATTATCGCCACCTATCTGCCCTACGGCCTTTGACAGCGGAGATTTGACGCCATGGCGCGCGTGAAACGGGGCGTGGTCAGCCATGCCCGGCACAAGAAGGTTCTCGAACAGGCCAAGGGCTTCTGGGGACGCCGCAAGAACACGATCCGCGCGGCCAAGGCCGCCGTGGACCGGGCCGGACAGTACGCCTACCGCGACCGCAAGGTGCGCAAGCGCTCGTTCCGGGCCCTGTGGATCCAGCGCATCAACGCCGCGGCGAGGCTCGAAGGTCTCACCTATTCGCGATTTACCCACGGCCTTGAGCTGGCTGGGATCGACATCGACCGCAAGGTTCTGTCGGACATAGCGGGGAGCGACCCGGCCGCGTTCAAGGTCATCGCCGACAAGGTCCGCGCCGCCCTGGCCTAGAAGGTCGAGACGGGACTTCAAGGTCCCTCCACCCCTTTGAAAAGCCCTCCGGCGAGACCCGTCGGAGGGCTTTTTGCTTTCACGCGCCGGAAATTCCCTCAAAGAGACACTTCGTCATGACCGACACTCTCGAAACCGAACTCGCCGGGCGGATTGCCGCCGCCGGCGATCTTGCCGCCCTCGAAGCGATCCGCCTCGAAGCCCTCGGCAAGAGCGGGGCCATCTCCGCGCTTCTGAAATCCCTCGGCGCCATGAGCCAGGACGAAAGGCGCGTACAGGGTCCCCTGATCAACGGTCTGCGCGACCGGGTGGCCGCCCAGATCGCCGAACGCAAAACCGTGCTCGAGGCGGCGGCCCTGGACGCCAGCCTCGCGGCCGGACGTCTCGACCTTTCGCTCCCCGCCCCGCCTCGGCGCAGGGGCGTCGTCCACCCGGTCATGCAGGTCATGGACGAGATGATCGCCATCTTCGCCGAGATGGGCTTCGCCCTGGCCGAGGGTCCCGACATCGAGGACGACTTCCACAACTTCACCGCCCTCAACTTCCCCCCCCGCCACCCGGCCCGGGAGCTCCACGACACCTTCTTCCTCACCCCCGACGCGGCGGGCGAGCGCAAGGTGCTGCGCACCCACACCAGCCCGGTGCAGGTGCGGACCATGCAGCGCACCAACGCCCCGCCGCCCGCCCCGTGGATCGCCGCCGGCCAGGCGCCGCCGATCCGGATTATCTCCCCGGGTCGGACCTACCGCCGCGACAGCGACGCCACCCACACGCCGATGTTCCACCAGATCGAGGGGCTGGTGATCGATCGCGATATTCACATGGGCCATCTCAAGTGGACCGTGGAGGAGTTCGTCGCCCGCTTCTTCGAACTGGAGAGCGTCGTCACCCGACTGCGCCCGCACCACTTCCCGTTCACCGAACCCTCGGCCGAGATGGACGTGCAGTGCGAGGTCAGCGGCGGGGAAGTGAAGATCGGCCAGGGCACGGAGTGGTCGGAGATCGTCGGCTGCGGCATGGTTCACCCCAAGGTGCTGCGCAACTGCGGCCTCGATCCGGACGAATGGCAGGGCTTCGCCTTCGGCTTCGGCGTCGACCGCCTCGGGCGGCTGAAATACGGCATGCCGGATCTTCGCGACATGTTCGCCTCCGACACCCGCTGGCTGGCGCACTACGGCTTCTCGGCCTTCGCCGCGCCCAACCCGGCTTCGGGCCTGAGCTGAAGGGGGAGCAGATGAAGTTCACCCTTTCCTGGCTCCGCGAGCACCTGGAAACCACCGCCGGCCTCGGCGAGATCGTCGAGGTCATGACCATGGCTGGGCTCGAGGTCGAACACGTCGATGATACGGCCACCCGGCTCGCCGCCTTCACGGTGGCGAAGATCCTCGAAGCCAAGCGCCATCCCAATGCCGATCGCCTGAGCGTCTGCCAGGTAAAGACGATCGACGGCATCAAGGAGATCGTCTGCGGCGCACCCAACGCCCGGACCGGGCTGACGACCGTCTACGCGCCCATCGGGACCTACATCCCCGGGACCGGCATCACCCTGGAGCCGCGTTCGGTGCGCGGGGTGGTTTCCAACGGCATGCTGTGCTCGGCCGCCGAGTTGGAGACGGCGGAGGGGTCCGACGGCATCCTCGAACTGCCCGACGACCTGGCGGTGGGAGCGCCGGCGGCGCAGGCGCTCAGCCTGGAGGCGACAATCGATTTCGAGGTCACCCCCAACCGGCCCGACTGGCTAGGCGTGCGCGGCATCGCCCGCGACCTCGCCGCCACCGGCCTGGGCGTGCTCAGGCCCGATCCGGTGAAGTCGATCCCCGGGTCCTTTCCCTGCCCGATCGAAATCCGCCTCAGCGCGCCGGCCGCCTGTCCGGCTTTCGCCGGCCGCCTGATCCGCGGGGTCAGGAACGGACCCTCGCCGTCCTGGCTGCAGAAGCGGCTGCGCGCCATCGGCCTTCGCCCCATCAACACCCTGGTGGATATCACCAACCTGATCACCTACGACCGCGCCAGGCCGCTCCACGTCTATGACGCGGCCAAGATCGCCGGCGGGTTCATCGAGGCGCGCCTCGGCCGTCCAGGCGAAAGCATCGACGCCCTCGACGGCAAGACCTACCCGACTACCGCCGAGACCTGCGTCATCGCCGATGGGTCCGGGGCGATCGGGCTCGGCGGGGTGATGGGCGGCGTTTCGACCGGCTGTTCGGAGGCGACCAGCGAGGTCTTCATAGAGAGCGCCTGGTTCGATCCGATCCTCAGCGCCCAGACCGGCCGCGAGACCGGCATCGCCTCGGACGCCCAGTACCGTTTCTCCCGTGGGGTCGATCCGGCTTCCCTCGTCCCCGGCGTCGAGCAGGCCACGGCGCTCATCTTCGAGCTGTGCGGCGGCGAAGCCTCGGAGGTCCTTCTGGCCGGCGAGCCGCCGGTCGCCAACCCGCCCTTCGACTTCGATCCGGCCTATGTCGGCAAGCTCTCCGGTCTTTCGATCTCGGACGAACGGGTGTGGAAGATCCTCGCCGATCTCGGCTTCACCCGCGCCGGCCGCCTCGTCCAGCCGCCGACCTGGCGTCCGGATGTCGAAGGCAAGGCAGACCTTGTCGAGGAAGTGGCGCGGATCGCCGGCTACGGCGCCGTGCCGTCCACCCCCCTTCCGCCACGGCCCCGCGCTGTCGGCGGCGTCCTCACGCCCCGCCAGGCCCGCGTTCGCGCCGCCCGCCGGGCCATGGCGGCGGCCGGCTACCAGGAGGCGGTGACCTGGTCGTTCATTCCCCGCGCCACAGCGACCCTGTTCGGCGGCGGCGATCAGGCCCTGGTGCTCGAAAACCCGATCGCCGCCGAGCTCGACTGCATGCGCCCCTCGGCCCTGCCCGGCCTCATCGAGGCGGCCGGCCGCAACGCCCGACGCGGCTTTCCGCGCTGCGCCCTCTTCGAGATCGGTCCTGTGTTCGCCGGCGATACGGGCGCCGACCAGCGCACCGCCATCGCCGCCATCCTCGCTCCCGCTCAGGCCAAGCGCTGGGACGGCGGCGCCGGCGACGATATCTTCACCTTGAAGGCCACTCTCCTGGCCCTTCTCGAGGAACTGAGCGCCCCGCCTTTACAGACGGTTCAGGACGCAGCCCCGCTCTGGTGGCGGCCCGGGCGCCATGCCCGCCTGCAGCTGGGCGCGAAATCGGTGATCGCCGATTTCGGCGAAATCCATCCCCGCGTCCTGGCCGCGCTGGACGTGCCGGGGCCGATCCTCGCCTTCGAAGCCTGGGTCGAAGCCCTTCCCGAGGGCCGCAAGAAGGCGGTCAAGACCAAACCCGCCCTCGCGCTCTCGCCCTTTATGCCCCTCACTCGAGATTTCGCCTTCGTGGTCGCCCAGGCGACGCCGGCGAGCGAGCTGACCCGGGCGGTGCTGAGCGCCGACAAGGCGCTGATCGCCGGGGCCCGGGTGTTCGACGTCTACGAGGGCAAGGGCGTCGCCGAGGGCGAGAAGTCCCTGGCCGTGGAGGTGACGATCCAGCCCCGCGAACGCACCCTCGCCGATGCCGACATCGAGGCCCTCAGCGCTAAGATCGTCGCCGCGACCGCCAAGGCGACCGGCGCGCGCCTGCGGGGCTAGCCTCAGGCTCCCCTACTCCGCGGCCTCCCGCGCCTCGGCGGCGGCGAGCATGGCCTGAAATCGCGAATCGCCGCGCAGGGGATCGAGGTCAGGATCGCTTCTGGCGGCGTTCAGCAGGCCCGGCGATATGTTGGCGAACACGGGATCGAGCATCTCGACGGCGCCGTCGAGGTCTCCCAGTTGGCTGCTCAGCGAGCACGCGAAGTTGTAGCGCGTCAGCGCGTTGTCGGGGTCGAGCAGAAGGGCGCGGTCCATCCATCCCCTGCACCGCTCGACCTCACCGAGGACCGCCAACGCGCCAGCCAAAAAGCCCATGGCCGCGCCGTTGCTCTGGTCCTGCGCCAGCACCTTTTCGCAGCGCGAGAGGGTGATCTGGGCGGCGCGGCGGGCGCCCTCCTTGTCGCCGACAGCCAGATAGCAGCTGATCAGCATGCCGGCGCAGCCGAAATCCGTCTCCGCGACCGCGACCGCCTTGGCGAAATAATCGATAGCCCCGGCAAAGTCCCGGATGTCCATATGGAACATGGCCGCGGCGATATTGACCGCGTCGGAGTCGGGATCGAGCGCGAGCGCGATGTCCAGTTCGGTGGACGCCTCGGCACGGCGACCGGCGGCGGCCAGGTTGCTGGCCTTGACGGCATGGGGCTCGGCCAGGCTGGCGTCGAGAGCCAGGGCTCGCTCCGCCGCGGCCAGACCAGTGTCGCCCGCCCTGCCGCGGTGATAGCGCAGGGAGTGCTGCGCCAGGGCCGTGAGCGCCCAGGCACGTCCGTAATTGGGGTCGAGGTCGATCGCTCGGCGGCACAGGCGCAAGACCGCGTCCTCGCGCCGGGGATCACCCGCATTGCCGCTGACCCAGTAGCGCCGCGCCATGAGATAGAGGTTGTAGGCATCGACGCTGTCGGTGCCACGTCGCTCGATAGCCTGCTTTTCCTCCGGCAAAAGCTTGAGCTTCAACGCTCCGACGATGGCTTCGGAGATATCGTCCTGTAGCGCGAAGATATCGGTCAGGTCGCGGTCGTAGCGCTCGGCCCACACATGGCCGCCGGTCGCGCCGTCGATGAGTTGGGCGTTGATCCGAACCCGGCCGCCGGCTTTGCGCACGCTGCCCTCGAGCACGTGACTGACCTCCAAATCCCGCGCGACCTTGCGCAGGTCGATGCTCTTGCCCTTGAACTGGAAGGCGGTGTTGCGCGCCACCACGAACAGGGCCGAGACCTTCGAGAGGTCGGTGATCACGTCTTCGCTAATGCCATCGGAGAAATACTCCTGCTCGGCGTCACCGCTCATGTTGACGAAAGGAAGCACGCAGATGGAGAGCTTGCGCGGGGCCGGGCTGGCGCGCGCCACCGTGTCCGACGCCGAACGGCGGCCAGCGATCAGTTCGGCCACGCTGGCCGCGACCTTGCGCCAGCCGACAGCGTCCAGATCGCCGTTCCAGCTGGCCAGGTCGGCGCATTGGATGCGATCGAACGGCATCGGCAGGCGGGTATCGTCGAGGGTGAGCTGGACGAGCTTGCCCTCGGCTCGCGCGCGGTCGGCCTCCGACTGTACCCACTGTGACTTCACCGCATCCGCCGACCACATCACCACCACGGCCTTGGCCAGTTTCAGGCGCTCCTCGATGACTTCACCATAGGACCTGTGGGCCGGCAGTTCGTCGTCGCGCCACACTGCATAGCCGAGCGCGCGAAGGGCTTCGGCCACCTGTTGGGCCTGGGCCGCCGTCGAGCGCGCATAGGAGATGAAGATATCGGACATGCCCGCCCGACCCTAGCGAGGCGGGCTGGTGAGGGGCAAGGGAAACGTCGGCCGCTAATCCCCGCGCAGCGAGCGCCACCCCACGGCGTGCACTCGCGCGGCGCCCAGGACGGCCGCCAGCGGGCGGCGGGCAAGATGGCGGGCGAAGGCGGGGTCGCGGATGTTCAGGCCGCCGGCATAGGCGCCGAAGGCTGGCAGGATAAGGCGTTCGCCGTCGGTGACGAAACATCGCCGCCGCACGCTGCCGCCTGGCCCGCTCACTCGCGCGCAGGGATGCAGATGGCCAGCCACCTCGCCCGATCCGGCGCCGAAGCCGGGCTCATGCACCAAGCTGAGGCCAGCCATGACGACGCCGGCCAGCCGCTCGCCCGGAAGCGCCCGCGGCCCCATGGCGTCGTGGTTACCGAGCACCCAGATCAGTGTCCGGCCGCGTGCCAAGGCGCCGATCCGCAGGGCGTCGGCGGCGCACAACCGCCCCTCGCCGGCACCATCGTGGAAGCTGTCGCCCAGCAGGATGAGGGTGCGCGGAGCCACCGCCTCCACCTCGGCCCCGAGGCGTGTGAGGCTATCGGCGGTATCGAATGGCGGCAGCAACTGGCCGCGTCGGGCGTATGCGCTGCCCTTTTCGAGGTGCAGATCGGCGACGATGAGCGCGGCGGCTGATTCCAGCCAGAGCGCGCCGCTGGGTCGGCAAACCACTTCGCCGCCGGCGATAGCGACCGTGAGACCGCCGCTGACATGCCATCGATGGCGATAGGCGCTCATGCGATCGCCTCGGCGATCAACTCCTCGGCCGCCCCGGCCAGGATCATCTCGCGGGCGTCGCCCGGCGAGGTCTGGCGGCCGATCTCCAGGATCACCGAGACCGAGAACGGCGAGAGATGCGGCAGGCTCATGTGGCGGATACGACCCTTGATCCGGGCGAGGAGTTCGCCCAGCCTCGCCACGTCGATCAGCCCGGCCGCCGCGTCCTCGCGGGCGCAGCGCAGAAGCAGGTGATCGGGCTGGTGGCGGCGCAGAACGTCATAGACGAGATCGGTGGAGAAGGTCACCTGGCGGGCGGTCTTCCGGTTCCCCGGAAACCGGCGCTCGATCAGGCCGGCGATGAGCGCGCAGTTCTTGAACGCCCCCTTCATCATCGCGCTCTCCGCCAGCCACGCTTCCAGATCGTCGCCGAGCATGTCCTGCGCGAAGAGGTCGGCCATATCGAGGCCGTCGAGCGGCTTCAGGGCCCAGACGGCCAGGGCGTAGTCGTTGGCCACGAAGCCCAGGGGGCCCACGCCCAGACGGGCCAGCCGGCGAGTCAGCAGCATGCACAGTGTGGTGTGGGCCAGCCGGCCCTCAAACGGATAACACACCAGGAAGTGTCGGTGACCCTGCGGAAAGGTCTCCAGGAGCATCTCATCCGTGGACGGAATGGCCGAGCGGTCGCGCTGGATCTCCAGCCATTCGCGCACATCGCCCGGCAGCACTTCCCAGTGGTGCTCGTTGCTCATCATCTGCCGCACCCGGCGGGCGAGGAAGGTCGAAAGAGCGAACTTCGAGCCGCCCCACGACGGCATCTTGGCCTCTTCGCCGGGGGCCGGCGTGACGAGGACATCGACGCCCGTGACGCCCATCAGCCGCCAGGTGCGGCCGGCGAAGATGAAGGTGTCACCCGGCTCCAGCAGCTCGAGATAGCCCTCCTCGACTTCGCCGATCTTGCGCCCGGGGGTCATCCGCCGCCCGGCCGCGATGCGCACCGCCAGCATGGCCGGGGAGACGATCGCCCCGACGTTGAGGCGGTGGCGCAGGACCGTCTCGGCGTTACGCGCCCGCCAGAGGCCATCACGCCCCTTCACGATGCGGGCGAAGCGGTCATAGACTTTCAGGGCATAGCCGCCGGTGGCGACGAAATCTACGACCGCTTCGAAGTCCTCCCAGGCGAGGTCGCGATACGGCCCGGCGGTGCGAACCTCGTCGTGGAGCGCAACAAGATCGAAGGATTCCGAGCAGGCGCACCCCATGACGTGCTGGGCCAGCACGTCCAGGGCCCCGCGCCGCGGCCGCTCGGCATCCAGGGCGTTCTCGGCGATCGCCTCGCGGGCGGCCTGACACTCCAGCATCTCGAAGCGATTGGCGGGCACGAAGAGGGCGCGGCTGGGCTCTTCCAGGCGGTGGTTGGCCCGGCCGATGCGCTGGACCATCCGCGCCGCGCCCTTGGGGGAGGCCAACTGGATGACGAGGTCGACATCCCCCCAGTCGACGCCAAGGTCGAGGGTCGAAGTGCACACCACGGCGCGCAGCTCTCCGCGGGCCATGGCCGCCTCCACCCGCCGGCGTTGCTCGGCGGAGAGGGAGCCGTGATGGAGGGCGATGGGCAGGGCGTCCTCGTTGAGCCGCCAGAGCTCCTGGAAGGCGAATTCGGCCTGGAAACGGGTGTTTACGAAAATGAGCGCGGTCCTGGCGCCGCGGATGGCGTCATGGACCTCCGGCATGGCGTGGCGGGCGGTGTGGCCGGCCCACGGCACCTGGCCTTCGCTGAGCAGGACATCGACGATGGGCGGCGCGCCGCCGGCGCCGGTGACCAGATCGACCTGCGCTCCCTCGCCCCGCGCCATCCAGGCGCGGATGAGATCCGGATCGTCCACCGTGGCCGAGAGCCCCACCCGGCGATGGCCGGGCGCAAACTTCGCCAATCGGGCCAGAGCCAGGCAGAGGAGATCGCCGCGCTTGGAGGGCCAGATCGCGTGGATCTCGTCGAGGATGACGCAGCGCAGATCCTCGAAATAGCGCCGGGCGCCTTCCCATGCGCAGAACAGGGCCAGTTGCTCGGGGGTGGTGAGGAGAATGTCGGGGGGCTTGATCCGCTGGCGCTGGCGACGGGCGACGCCGGTGTCGCCGGTGCGCGACTCGGCCTTGATCTTCAGGCCCATCTCGGCGATCGGCGCGGCCAGGTTGCGCTCGATGTCCACCGCCAGGGCCTTGAGCGGCGAGATGTAGAGGGTGTGAACTCCGGCCGGAGCGTTCAGCGGCGGGCGCTGCGAAAGCTCGATGAGGCTGGGCAGGAAGCCGGCCAGGGTCTTGCCGCCGCCGGTGGGGGCGATGAGCAGGGCGTCACGGCCGTCGCGCGCCTTTTCGACCATTGCCAGCTGATGACCGCGCGCCGCCCATCCGCGCGCGGCGAACCAGTCGGCGAAGGCCGCGGGAAGCAAGGCGGGAACCTGGGCGTCCATGGCCGGACACTATCGTGTTCCCGGTTCGTTTCGTCTAGGCTCGGATGCCGTGAACGCCCCCGACCTCAGCTTTGATCTGGCCCCGGCCCTGGTGGTCTTGCCGGGCGGGCGGTGCGCGATCGGCGATGGGGCGGGTTCGAATGGGGTGTCCCCCGAGGAGGCGCGAGCGCTTTTTGAAGGCGGCCCGGTGCTGTTCGCCCACGCCGCCATGACCGCCCAGCGCCTGGGCCTTCGCCCGCCACCGCGTTCGCCGCGCCTTTTCGACGCCCTCGAACTCCACGCCTTCGTCCACCCGGCAAGGTTCTGCGCGCCCTCCGCCGCCGGCCTCGCCCAGGCGGCGGGTCTGACGGAACCGCGCGGCGCCGCGGACCAGGCGGCGGCTCTGCGGGAGGTCGCCGCCCGTCTTCTGGCCAAGCTGGTCGCGGCGCCCTCACCCAGCCGCGACGAGGCGCTCGCCCAGGCCGAGACACTCGGCCGGGCCGGCTGGGCGTGGGCCCCCGCCGTGATCGCGGCCTTGCGTTCGGGCCCGCAGATCAAGCCGTGGCGCGGCTCCGGCCTGGAGGTCTGGGGCCGCATCGCCGAATGGGAGGACCAGGGACCGGCCGGCGAACCGGGCTCCCAGCCGGTCGATCCGGCCGAGGCGGCGGCGAGGCTGGCTGTCCTCCTCGAGCGATCGGGCCTCACCGAGCCGCGGCCGCTGCAGGCCGCTTTCGCCGCCGAGACCACCCACGCCTTCCAGCCGCGCCAGAGGGAGGGCGAGCCGATGATGATGCTCGCCGAGGCCGGCACGGGGATCGGCAAGACCCTGGGCTATCTCGCCCCCGCCTCCTTATGGGCAAAGGCCAACGGCCCGGCTGTGTGGATCTCCACCTACACCCGCGCCCTGCAGCGCCAGATCGAGCGCGAGAGCCGCTCGGTCTATCCCGACCCGGCCGAGCGGGCCCGCAAGGCGGTGGTGCGCAAGGGGCGCGAGAACTACGCCTGCCTGCTCAATTTCCAGGAGGCGGTGAACAGCGCCCAGCTGGGCGGCGGCGACCTGATCGGCCTTGGCCTCGCCGCCCGCTGGCTGCGCGCCACCGCCGACGGCGACATGACCGGCGGCGATTTTCCGGCCTGGCTGCCCGGCCTGTTCGCGGTCAGTCCGGTGGCCCAGGCCAGCGCCGCCAACCTCGTCGACCGGCGCGGCGAATGCATGCACGCCGCCTGCCCGCACTACCGCGCCTGCTTCGTCGAGAAGGCCATCCGCGCCTCGCGCCGGGCCGATCTGGTGATCGCCAACCACGCCCTGGTGATGACCCAGGCCGCTTTCGACGGGGCCAGGACCGCGCGCGGCGCCGCCGCCGACGTGGAAACCACCCATCTCACCCGGATCGTGTTCGACGAGGGCCATCACCTGTTCGACGCCGCCGACAGCGCCTTCGCCGCCGCCCTGTCGGGCGCCGAGTCGGCGGAGATGCGCCGCTGGATCCGCGGACCCGAAGGGCGCGGGCGGCGCGGCCGGGGGCTGGAGGCGCGCCTTGGCGACCTGCTGGGCGAGCGCGAGGCGCCCAGGCGGGCTCTCAGCGAGGCGGTGCGCGCCGCCGCCGCCCTGCCGGGCGAGGGCTGGTCCGGCCGCATCGCCCCGGGAACCGGCGAGGTCAGCCCGTTCGGCCCGATCGAGACCTTCCTCACCGCCGTGCTCGAGCAGCTGCGCGCCCGCGCCGCGCCCTCGGACGTGGGCATGGAATGCGCCGCCCGGCCGGCGCTGGAGCGGGTGCGCGAGACCGCCCGCGCCGCCGCCGCCGCCATCGCCGCCCTGGAGACGCCGCTGCTGGCCCTGGCGCGGCATCTGGCCGACATCCTGGACGAGGAAGCCGACACCCTGCCCAGCGGCGAGCGGGCGCGCATCGAGGGGGCCCTGCGCGGCCTGGACCGGCGGGCGCGCATGATGGCGCCGGCCTGGCGCTCCATGCTCACGGCCATCGACGAAAACGCCGGGGACGATCCCGACTTCGTCGACTGGTTCGACGCCACCTTCCTGTATGGCCGGGTGGTCGACGCCGCCTGCCGCCGCCACTGGGTCGATCCCACCGAGCCGCTGATGGGCGCGGTGATCGCCCCGGCCCACGGGGTGCTGGTGACCAGCGCCACCCTCACCGACCCGACCCTCAGCGACCCCTTCGCCCTGGCCGAGATGCGCACCGGGGCGGCGCGCCTGCCCGAGCGGCCCAAGACCCTGCGCCTGGCCTCGCCGTTCGACTATGGCCTCAACGCCCGCGCCCTGGTGGTGACCGACGTCAACCGCGACGACGCGCGCCAGGTGGCGGCGGCGATGCGCGAGCTGTTCGGCGCCGCCGGCGGCGGGGCGCTGGGCCTGTTCACCGCCATCCGCCGCCTGCGCGCCGTGCACGAGCGCATGGTCGGGCCGCTGGCCGAGCGCGGCCTGGCCCTCTATGCGCAGCATGTCGATCCGCTGGACGCCGGGACGCTGGTGGACATCTTCCGCGCCGAGGAGGACGCCTGCCTGCTGGGCACCGACGCCGTGCGCGACGGGGTCGACGTCCCCGGCCGGTCGCTGCGCCTGTTGGTGTTCGACCGCATTCCCTGGCCGCGGCCGGACATCCTGCACAAGGCCCGGCGCGACCGGTTCGGCGGCAAGAGCTATGACGACGCCGTCGCCCGCGCCCGCATCGCCCAGGCTTTCGGCCGCCTGATCCGCCGGGCCGACGACCTGGGCGTGTTCGTCATGCTCGACGCCGCCGCGCCCAGCCGGCTGTTCTCCAGCCTGCCCGAGGGGGTGCGGATCGAACGGCTGGGCCTGGTGGCGGCCATCGAGCAGGTGGCGGCGCACCTGGGCTGAGGGCGCGGGTCAGGTCTCGTCGTGGTGGCGGCCGAAGTCCGGTTCGGGGGTCTCCTGGCCGGCGTCGATGACGCCGCGGCGGATCTCGCGGGTGCGGGTGAACAGGTCGTGCAGCTTGTCGCCTTCGCCCCAGCGGATGGCGCGCGACAGGGCCTGGAGATCCTCGGTGAAGCGGCCGAGAATCTCCAGCACGGCGTCCTTGTTGGCCAGGAACACGTCGCGCCACATGATCGGATCGGAGGCGGCGATGCGGGTGAAGTCGCGAAAGCCGCCGGCGGAGTATTTGATCACCTCGCCGCGGGTGACCTGCTCGAGATCGGCGGCGGTGCCGACGATGTTGTAGGCGATGAGGTGGGGCAGGTGCGAGGTGACGGCCAGGACGAGATCGTGGTGGCGCTCTTCCATGATGTCGACCTGGGCGCCCAGGGCTTCCCAGAAGGCCGTCAGGCGGGCGACGGCGGCCAGATAGGGCGCGTCGCGGCGCGCCTGGGGGGTGAGGATGGTCCAGCGATGGGCGAACAGGGTGGCGTAGCCGGCGTCCGGTCCGGATTCCTCGGTGCCGGCGATGGGATGGCCGGGGATGGCGAACACATGCGCCGGCAGAACGGCGGCGAAGGCTTCGGCGACGGCGGTCTTCACCGAGCCGACATCGGTGACGATGGCGCCTGGCTTCAGGGCCGACGCGGCCTCGGCGGCCGCCGCGCCGATGGCCAGCGGCGGCGTGGCCAGGACGACGAGATCGGCGCCCGCCACGGCCTCGGCCGGGTCGGCGCTCACCCTGTCGGCCAGGCCAAGGGCGAGGACGCGCGCGCGCACCGCGGCGCTGTTGTCGGCCACGGCGATCTCGCCGACCACGCCGCGCGCCCTGGCCGCGCGGATCACCGAAGAGCCGATGAGGCCGGCGCCGATCACCGCCATCGTGTCGAACAGCG